>NZ_CP146275.1:1269025-1572287 GCF_037044555.1 Pelagibacterium nitratireducens | reverse complement strand
GTTTATGCCTCGATGCAGTTCATCTTCTCCCCCATCCTGGGAAATCTGTCCGACCGGTGGGGACGCCGACCGATCCTGCTGCTCTCGCTGGTCGGGCTGTCTCTCGATTACCTCATCATGGCCTGGGCGCCCACGCTTCTGTGGCTGTTCGTTGGCCGCGTGCTCTCGGGCATCTGCGGCGCGGCGATGGGCACGGCAACGGCCTATGTGGCCGACATCACGCCCCAGGAAAAGCGCTCGCAACGATTCGGGCTGATCGGGGCCGCCTTCGGGCTGGGCTTTATCGTGGGCCCGGTGATCGGCGGCGAGTTGGGCGAATTCGGGCCTCGCGCACCCTTCTATCTGGCCTCGGCGCTGGCTGCCGCCAATGTGGTGTTCGGCTTTTTCGTTTTGCCCGAAAGCCTGTCGAAATTCCGGCGTCGCCGGTTCAACTGGAAGCGCGCCAACCCCTTCGGCGCGCTCTGGGCCTTCCGCCATACCCCGGTGATCTTCGTTCTGCTGGGCTGCGTGTTCCTGTTTTCGCTCTCCGGACAGACCTATCCCAATGTCTGGAACTTCTTCACCATCGAGCAATTTGGCTGGGGGCCATCGCAGGTTGGCCGGTCGCTGGCCATATTCGGCATCCTGTTCGCGCTGAGCCAAGCCCTTCTGGTCGGATTTTCAACCCGCTATCTCGGTGTTACCGCCACCGTTATCATCGGGCTCACGCTGGCCATGGTCGCCTTTATCGGGGTCTCGATGATCCACACCGAGCTGGGCTTGTGGACCTTCCTGGTCGTCGGCGCCTTTTCGGGTGTCGCGGCCCCGGCACTCACCGGACTTTTGGCCAACAACGCCCGCGCCAACCAGCAGGGTGAACTTCAGGGCGCGGTCAACGCCTCAAATTCGCTGACCGCCATCATCGCGCCGCTCGCGGCGACGCAGATGTTTTCCTTTTTCACCAACAATGATCTGCGGCCCTTCACCTTCCCCGGTGCGCCGTTCTTTGCGGCCGGGCTGATCATTGCCTGCGCCATGGCGCTCTTTATCTTCGCCGCCATCCGCTATGACCTGTCGCACCGGCCCTATGATGAAGCGCGCGAAAAACCGCGCTATGCCCAACCGAGCGGCCAGGCGGTCAATCCGCCCGAAACCGAACTGCCCGAGGACGAGAACGGCAACGGTGAGCCGGAAGGTGCAGCTCAGACCACGAACAAATAAGGCCGGGTTGCCCCGGCCTTCTCGTTATTGACCGATCAGGCTCGGCCATGTGTGGTGAAAATCGCCATCCTTGTCCGAGCGCTTGAACCCGTGGGCGCCGAAGAAATCGCGCTGCCCCTGGGTCAGATTGGTCGTGCCCCGCGCCTGGCGATAGGCATCGAAATAGGCCAGGGCCGACGAAAGACAGGGCGACGGCAATTCATTGATCGCGCAGGTGGCAACCACGGCCCGCAATGCGCCATTGCTGTCCTTCATCATGTCGATGAAGGCCGGTTGGGTCAGAAGATTGGCCGCCCCACCGCTGTCGAACGCCTGGGCAATCTGGTCAAGGAACCGCGACCGGATGATGCAGCCTGCCCGCCAGATCTTGGCGATGGTGGCCAGCGGCAGGTTCCAGCCATTGTCCTCGGACGCCTTGGCCATGACCGCAAAGCCCTGCGCATACGCTGCGATCTTTCCGGCCAGCAGCGCCTTTTCCAGCGCCTCGAGCGAAATGGTCGCCTTGCCTTTGGCGCCCGCGCCGTAGATTTCCTCGCCCCGGACGCGCTCGTCCTTCATCGCCGAAATCGACCGCGCGGCAACCGCACCTTCGATCGTGGTGGCCGACACGCCCAGATTGAGCGCTTCGATGGCCGACCAGCGGCCAGTACCCTTCTGGCCCGCCGCATCGAGAATGACCTCGACCAATGGCTTGCCGGACTCATCGTCCATGGCGTTGAGCACATGGCTGGTGATTTCAATGAGATAGCTATCGAGGGGGCCCTTGTTCCACTCCTCGAAAACCTTGGCACACTCGGCGGGACTCATGGCCAGCCCGTCGCGCATGATGCCGTAAATCTCGCCGATCATCTGCATGTCGGCATATTCGATGCCGTTGTGGATGGTCTTGACGAAATGGCCCGCCCCGCCGGTCCCCAGATAGGCGCAACACGCCTCGCCATTGAACTTGGCGGAAATGGCGGTCAGGACGGCCTCGGCATTGTCCCACTGGGCTTCCGAACCGCCGACCATGATGGAGGGGCCGTGCCGTGCACCCTCTTCTCCACCCGACACCCCGATGCCCAGAAAGCCGATGCCCGTGCCATCGAGCTCTGAAAAGCGGCGTACGGTGTCGTGGTAATTGGCGTTGCCCGCGTCGATGATGACATCGCCCTCGGAAAGCAGCGGCTTGAGTTCGGCAATCACCTGATCGACCGGATCGCCGGCCTTGACCATGATGATGACCGAGCGCGGCCGTTTGAGCATGGAAATGAACGTCGCCAGTTCGCCGCTGCCCATCACGTTGGATTTCAGGTCCCCGGCATTGGCCAGAAACGCATCCACCTTCTCAGCGGTGCGGTTGTAAACGGCCACCTTGTAGCCGTTGTCGGCAATGTTGAGGGCAAGATTTTCACCCATCACCCCAAGCCCGACAAGGCCGATATCTGCCTCTTCCATGCACAAAGCCTCTCAACTTTCGTGTGCGGTCAGGAAAAGCTGCAGACTTTTCCGCTTCGACCGCGCGACCAAATAAGGACCTGGAACGCCGTGTCCATCGGTTGGGCGACCCCTGGTTCCAGTTCTATAGTCCTTGTCTCTAGCCCTCGACGGGAGCCGGGGCAAGTTGTGCCGAACCTCCGGCGTGCATCATCGCGCCCTGCTGTCACTCCGATGCATCAATGGCTTGCAACCGATTGCAGCGCGGGCGGGACCGTGGCAGGTAAGAAAACCTCATCAAGCAACACCCGGATCGCCATGCCGTCACCTGCCTCCAGCAAACCCCGTCTCATCGTCGTCATGGGCGTTTCGGGCGCCGGAAAATCGACAATCGGGGAGGAGCTGGCCGAACGGCTGGATGTGCCCTTTATCGACGCCGACAATCTCCATCCGCGCGCCAATGTCGAAAAGATGCGCGGCGGCACCCCGCTCGAGGATTCAGACCGCTGGCCGTGGCTGGAGATCGTTGCCGACGCCATGCGCAACACCGCCGACACCAATGGGCGGGTTGTCTGCGCATGCTCGGCCCTGCGCCGATCCTATCGCGATTGCCTCACAAACCGGGCCGAGGAACCGATCGGCTTCGTGCTGCTGCATGGGGACAAATCGGTCATTGCCGAGCGCCAGGCCAACCGTCCGGGCCATTTCATGCCATCGGCCCTGCTCGACAGCCAGTTCGCGACCCTCGAGCCGTTCGGACCCGACGAGCACGGCATAACCATCGACGTGGCACTGTCGATCAAAGAGATCGTCGACGAAGCGGCTGCGGCACTCGGCTAGCGCCGCTCGACCGTATAGCCGCGTTCTTCCAGAATTTCGGGAATGGAATCCGGGCCGACATAGTGGCCCAGCCCGACGGCCACCAAAGATGTCCCCTTGCCCGAGAGAATGTCCTCGATACCATCGGCAAAACCGAGATTGCGCTCGGTAAACAGCACATCGTAGAACCCTTCCAGTTCCTCGGCGATTTCGGCGGTTTCCCTCTCCAGAGTGGAAAGATCGCCGTCGATCCAGCTTTCCAGTTCATCGACCAGACTGATCTTGGCTTCCTCATATTCGACTATGGTCTGGCGCAGCACGTCCAGTTGCACGGCCTCGTCCATGCCCGAAAGCGTTTCGAACTGTTGCTCGAAGGTTTCAAACCCCATCACGGGAATGCCCATCCGGTCGGCCCGGTCCTTGATGTGCATGTCGATGCCGCCCTGCGGATCGAACCCGGCATCGACCAGCATCAGGCTCGAAATCTGCAAATACGCGTACCAGGGGCGCAAGTCATCGAAACTGTCGAGCGGCACCCCATGCTCATCGAGAATGGTTTCAAGCCCTGCCATTTCCTCGTCATCAAGCAATGAAGACAGCGGACGGTCAGGCGACATGCCCGATTCCATTATGAGCCCGAACAGGTTTTCCGGAGGATCGAAACTGGCGAGCTCGAGCCAGACGTTGTCGGCCGCATCGAGAATGTCGGCCAGTTGCGGGCTTTCCCAATCCACGCCGTCGCGCATCATATGCACGGTGCCAATCATATAGACGGTCGAATTGTCGTCCTCGATAACCCAGATCGGTGGCTCGGGCGTTTGGGCGGCAAGCGGGCCGGCCATTGTTCCAAACAACAGTCCAGCCGCAATCCTTCGTGTCCATCGTCCAAACGCCATAAGTTCAACCTTTCAAGTCGATAAGCGGAATGGGGAGAACCCCCAGTCCAAGAAATTGTTTCGAAAAGTTCATCTCGCCATTACTATGGCGCCATGACCCTTGCTCAAACCATTAGCGCGCCGCTTCATCGGCCAATGCCACGCCGCTGGATTGCGGCGGCTGGCTTTGCCGTGTTCGCCATGGCGGCGGTGGCCTTGTGGGGCAGCGGCTACGCCAACCGGCTCTATTTCGACGAAGCCAATGCGCGCGGCAACAACACCCTGCGTCTCGCGGTCGCCGTGTTGCGTGGCCACATGGAGCGCTACGAAAGCCTGCCCAGGGTTATTGCCGATTTTGATGACATCAAGGCCGTGCTCGCCGATCCCGGCAATCAGGACCTCGTTGCCGACGTCAACACCTATCTCAAGCAGATCAATACACAGTTCGAATCCTCCGACATCTACGTTATGGGCGAAGACGGAACGACAATCGTCGCCTCCAATTACGACAGCGATACGCCTTTCGTGGGCGAGAATTTCCAGTATCGCCCCTATTTCTACGACGCAATCGAGGGGGGCGAAGGCCGCTTCTTCGCTCTTGGCACCACATCGTTCAAGCGCGGCTATTATTTCGGCGCGCCGGTTCTGGTCGATGGCCAGTTCAAGGGTGTCGTGGCGGTCAAGGTCGACGTCGATTCGATCGAAGAGACCTGGCGCGGCGGCGACTATCTCATCGTGGTGACCGACCCCGAGGGCATCATCTTCATGTCGAGTCGGGCCGACCTGCTCTACAATTCCATGCTGCCGCTGACCGCCGACCGGTTGGCCCGCACCGCCGAAACCCGGCGCTATGCCAACGCCGAACTCGTCGAGCTGCCGTTCCGCGAAACCGGAGACGCGCGTCATCGCCTGCTCAGCATCGAGCGCGAGGCGACGGCCAGCGAATATCTTGTGGTCTCCGAATCCATGCCCGAGGCCGACTGGACGGTCAGCGTCATGCTCGACACCGCCTCGGCCCGTGCCCAGGCGCTCACGACCACCATCATCGCCCTCCTCGCCATCGCGCTGGGCACATTGGCCGGTGCAATCTACGCCCAGCGACGGGCCCGCTTGCGCGAGCGCATGCACCTGCAACGCGAGGCCAAGGAAATGCTCGAGCGCCGCGTCACCGAGCGCACGGCCGAACTTGCCAGCGTCAATATCAAGCTCGAAGAAGAAGTGGCCGAGCGCCGGGTGACCGAACAGATGTTGCGCAAGACCCAATCGGACCTGATTCAGGCTGGCAAACTCGCCGCTCTGGGTCAGATGTCGGCTGCCCTGTCGCACGAATTCAACCAGCCGCTCTCGGCCGCCCGCAACTATGCCGACAACGCGCTGGTCCTGATCGATCGTGGACGGATCGAAGACGCGCGCGCCAATGTGGGGCGCATTTCGGGGCTGATCGACCGCATGAATTCCATCTCGGGCCACCTGCGCAATTTCGCCCGCAAGCCCAAGCAAAAGCTGACAAATGTGCCGCTCGATCTGGTGATCGGCGATACGATCGAACTGATAAACTGGCGGGTGAAATCGACTGGCGTGGACCTGATCGTCGACATTGAACAAGAACCGCTGACGGTCATTGGCGGTCCGGTTCGCCTCCAGCAGGTCCTGGTCAACATTCTCACCAATGCCATCGACGCCGCCGAAACCGGAACCGACCGCCGCATTGAACTGACTGCACGGCGAGAGGAAAACCGGGTCGCCGTCACGATCCGCGACCACGGGCCGGGCATCGCTTCGAGCCTTGCCGAGCGGATCTTCGACCCGTTCTTTTCCACCAAGGGAGTCGGCAAGGGGTTGGGGCTCGGGCTTTCGATTTCCTACAACATCATCAAGGACTTCGGAGGCGAATTGCGCGTGGAAAACCATCCCGAAGGCGGCGCATTGTTCACCATCGAACTCCAAAGCGTCCAATCCGGGTTTGCCGAGGCCGCACAATGAGCGGCGCAAAGATCATCCTCGTCGACGACGAAAACGAATTGCGTCATTCGACCGCCCAGGCCCTGGAACTGGCCGGCTTCGAGGTCATCGATTTCGCTTCGGCCGAACAGGCCACCCATTTCGCCGGGTTTGGCTTTAAAGGCATCGTCATCACCGATATCCGCATGCCGGGCCCGGACGGCCTGACATTGATGAACAGGCTGCACGAACTCGACCGCGACATACCGGTGATCCTGATCACCGGCCATGGCGACGTCCAACTGGCAGTCCGCGCCATGCGCGAAGGCGCCTATGATTTCATCGAAAAGCCGTTCGTGACCAGCCAGTTGGCCGAGATCGCCGCCCGCGCCCTCGAATACCGCAAGCTGGTGTTGGAAAACCGGGTCCTGCGCGCTGCAGCCGGCCAGAGCGATGATCTCGAACAGCGGCTTTTGGGCCGCTCCAATCCCATGGTGGAGTTGCGCCGCAAGCTGCGAACCATCGGCCCGACCGACACCGACGTGTTGATCGTCGGCGATACGGGATCGGGCAAGGAGGTGACGGCCCGTGCCCTGCACGATCTCTCCCACCGCTCGAGCAAGCCCTACGTCGCGATCAACTGCGCCGCGCTGCCCGCCAATCTGATCGAGAGCGAACTGTTCGGCCACGAAGTCGGCGCCTTTCCAGGCGCCATGCGGGCCCGGTTCGGCAAGTTCGAACTGGCGCAGGGCGGCACCATCCTGCTCGACGAGATCGGCTCGATGCCCATGGACGTCCAGGGCAAGCTGCTCCGCGTCATCCAGGAACGCACCATAACCCGGCTGGGCTCAAATGATGGCCTGCCGCTCGATGTGCGGTTTGTCGCAACCTCGAAAACCCCGCTCGAAGCCAATGTGGCGGAAGGAACGTTCCGGGCCGACCTGCTTTACCGGCTCAATGTCATAACGCTGGAAATTCCTCCGCTGTCGGAGCGGCGCGAGGATATTCCCCTGCTCTTCCTGCAGCTTCTGACCGAAGCGGCAGCCCGCTACCGGCGCGAGCCGACCACCGTGCCGCCGCAGGTCCTGACAGCACTCAGCGAACGCCACTGGCCCGGCAATGTGCGCGAACTGCGCAATGCGGCCGACCGCTACATCCTCGATCTTGGCCTGCCGTTCATTGAAACGGTCAGCCACAATGGCGCGGTGGAAGGCGACTCCCGGCTGGCCGAGCGGGTCGCCGATTTCGAGCGCGGCGTCATAGAAAGCGCGCTGATCGCCCATGCGGGCAGCCTCAAGCCCGTTTATGAATCGCTCGGGCTGTCGCGCAAATCGCTTTACGAAAAGATGCAGAAATACGGGCTGGAGCGCAGCCGTTATCTGCCCAGCGAGGCCGAGGCCGACTGAATTCGGGTGCGCTTGTGGGGGAATCCACACACCGGACGGGGCCGATGTTACCGTTTCCACCCACGCATCTCCAAAAATATGAAAAAACTATGGCAAGCGGTCTCGCGCCGCTTGCGCCGCACCGGCCATTGCGCCCCTCATGGGCCACCGCCGGGCGATGCGGAGGACGTTACGCGCCCGGTCAGGAATGAACCCAAAGAGGTAAACCCACGGGAGGAACGCAATGCGTTTTACCACTCTTGCCGCTTTTGCGGCAGCGACCCTGCTCGCCGCATCTCCGGCCATTGCCCAGGATGACCGGTCCGATTGGCCCTCGAGCATGACCATCGGCACTGCCAGCCAGGGCGGCACCTACTTCATCTATGGCACCGGCCTCGGCGGCCTGATCACTCAGGAACTCGGCGTCAACGCTTCGGGCGAAGTGACCGGCGGCCCGGTACAGAACTCGACACTTGTCGAAACCGGTGACCACCTGATGGGCCTTGTCACCATGGGCCCGGCATATGAAGCCTGGACCGGCGTTTCAGAACTCGCACCCGGCGTCGAGCACAAGAGCCTGCGCGCCCTGTTCCCGATGTATCAGACCCCCTTCCAGGTCGTGACGCTGGCCTCCTCGGGCATCGAATCGGTTGCCGATTTTGACGGCAAGCGCGTTTCTGTCGGTCCCGCCGGCGGCACGGCTGCCACTTACTGGCCCCGCTATTTCGAGATCCTGGGCGTCTCGCCCGAGATTTCCTATTCGGGCGCCAATGACGCTGTCAGCCAGGTCAAGGACGGCCTGATCGACGCCTTCGCGTTCGCCGCCGGCGTGCCGATTGCAGCCTTCGCTCAGATCGCTGCCGAGAACGACGTCAGGATTTTCGGCTTCACCGAAGAACAGCGTGGCCAGATTCTTACGCAAATGCCTGAAATGGCCGCGTTCGACGCTCCGGGCGGTCTGTATGAAGGCTTCCCCGATGAAAGCCCGACGGTCGCCATGTGGAACTTTGCCATCGCAAGCGATTCCATGCCTGAAAGCCTGGCGTACGAAATCACCAAGCTGGTGATGGAAAACACCGAGCGCATGGTGCAGATCCACTCGGCTGCCGCCGAAACAATCATCGACAATGTCGACAAGAATACCTTCATGCCGTTCCATCCGGGCGCCGTGCGGTACTTTGATGAAGTCGGCATCGAGATCCCTGACGAGTTGCGCGGCTGACGCCAGCCATTCTGAAAGGCAATCGCGGCGGATGACGGTTTTTACCGCCATCCGCCTGTTTGCAGGAAAACCAATTGCGGCGCATGCTCATGCGCTGTCCGGGGCACCAGCAGCCCGCGGGAGGAAAGTTCAATGTCTCAGGACAATGCCGCACCGGCCAGCGACGCCGGGCCGATGATCGCACAGGGGACCGACGAGGAACCCCTCGCCACCAACCAGCGCAGCCTTGCAGGCAGGGTGGGTCTGGCGGTCACCATCATGGCCATCGCCTACACGATCTTCCACATTTATGTGATGAACATCTCCCCGCTCGAACCGTGGACCTACCGCATGGTCCATGTGACCGGCGGCCTGTTCATCGGCTTTCTCACCTATTCGGCGCTGACCCTCAATCCCGACGCACCCGTCGTGGCCCGCAGCCGCAGCCCTATCGAATGGGGGCTGATCGCTGTTGGTGCTGCCGGTGTCCTCTATGGCGCCGTCATGGTCGGCTACGCTTGGGCGGGCCGCTGGTTCGGCTTTGCGCCCCTGCCCGACGCCTTCGTGTTCACCACGTACGGCCTGCCGCTGCTGATCGGCACGATTGCCGCGGTCGCCGCCGGCTGGCTGTTTTCCGACCGCAACCGCGAGCGTGTCCATCCCGCCGACTGGCTGCTGGGCATCGCCGCGCTCGCCATGTTCGGCTATATCATCTTCAACGTCGGCGCCCTTCGTTTGCGGGCCGGCACGGGCATGGCCCAGACCGCCGATTTCTATGCGGCACTGGTCGGCGTCATCCTGATTCTCGAATTGACCCGCCGCGTGGCCGGTCTGGCGCTGGTCATCATTGCCGGCGTTTTCATCGCCTATTCATTCGTCGGCCCCTGGCTTCCAGGGTTTCTCACCCATCGCGGCTACACCGCCGAGCGCTTCTTCACCTACATCTTCACCGACCAGGGCATTCTGGGCGACCCGATTGCGGTGTCTTCGACCTACATCATCCTGTTCATCGTCTTTGCCGCGTTCCTGCAGGCCTCCAGGGTCGGCGACTACTTCGTCAACTTCGCCTTTGCGGCGGCCGGCAATCTGCGCGGTGGTCCGGCCAAGGTGGCCGTGTTCGCCTCGGGCCTGATGGGCATGATCAACGGCACCTCGGCCGGCAACGTGGTGGCCACGGGCTCGCTGACCATTCCGCTGATGAAAAAGGTCGGCTATCCGGCCAAGAGCGCGGCGGCCATCGAAGCCACCGCCTCCTCGGGCGGCCAGATCCTGCCCCCGATCATGGGCGCCGGCGCCTTCATCATGGCCGAAGTGACCGGCATTCCCTATACCGAGATCGTCGTCGCCGCGATCATCCCGGCCCTGCTCTATTTCGTGTCGGTTTATTTCATGATCGACATTCAGGCCACAAAGCTCGGCATGAAGGGTCTGCCCAAGTCCGAGTTGCCCAAGTTCCGGGTGCTGGCCAAGCAGATCTTCCTGTTTCTGCCCATCATCATCCTCATCTACACTCTGTTTGCCGGCTATTCGGTGATCCGCGCCGGCACCGTCGCCATGGCTTCGGCAGCCGTGGTGTCCTGGCTCACGCCCTATCGCATGGGACCCACTGCCGTGCTCAAGGCGCTCGAACTCGGCGCCAAGATGAGTATCCAGCTCGTTGCGGTCTGTGCCGCTGCCGGAATTATCGTGGGCGTGATCGCCCTCACCGGGGTCGGGGCGCGGTTCTCCTCGCTGCTGCTTGGCATCGCCGAGCAGAACCAGCTCGTTGCGCTGTTCTTTGCCATGTGCATCTCGATCATTCTCGGCATGGGCATGCCCACCACTGCGGCTTACGCTGTGGCCGCCGCCGTGGTTGCACCGGGTCTCATCCAGCTGGGCATTCCGGTGCTCGTCGCCCACTTCTTTGTCTTCTATTACGCTGTGATGTCGGCGATCACCCCGCCGGTGGCACTGGCCGCCTATGCCGGTGCGGGACTGTCGGGGTCCGATCCAATGAAGACTTCGGTCGAAGCGTTCAAGATCGGCCTGGCCGCCTTCATCGTGCCGTTCATGTTCTTTTACAGCCATGAACTGCTCATGCAGGGGGAATGGATCGACATCGCCCGCGTCGTTGCCACTGCGCTGCTTGGCATGTACCTGCTCTCAGCCTCGGTGCAGGGGTATTATTTCGGGCCCATCGGCATCGTTCTGCGCATCGTGCTGCTCATCGCCGCGCTCTCGATGATCGAGGGCACCTGGTACACCGATCTGTTCGGCCTCGCCGTCGCCGTCGGACTGTTCTTCTACCAGAAGCGCTTCGTGACACCACGAACCCTGGCAAAGGGCGCCGACTGAAGGCTCCCGACCCAGAACGACAAAAGGCCGTCCCAAAAGGGCGGCCTTTTTCATTTTGGCTTCGGGGCAGCAACGCACTGCCGGTTCGTGCAATTTTATCTTTCCCCGAAACCGCCGATTTACGGCATCTTCAATCTGCCGCCCCGAGACGCCCGTTGTTTACCATCTGACGGTCCAAGCGGGTGTAGCTTTGCTCGACAACGGTTTTCCAGAATGGGAAATGGGCATGAAACTGCTGACTCGAAACGAACTGACGCTCATGCTGGTCTGGGCTTTCCACGACGAAAAAGTCGAGTCTGCGATCAATCCGCACGTCGACGCGCACACGCTTTATTGCAACGTCATGGCCCTGCCCGTGGCCGAGGCAGCAGCCGTGGTTTCCCATGCACGCTCCGGCAACGTCCCGCCATCCGACCCCGTCGCCCTTGCGCGCTGGACCCGTGGCCTGATGATGCTGCGTGAAATGCTGACTCAGCCCATGTGCACGCTCTCGATTGCCGAACCCGAACCCATGGTCCGGGCAAGCGCCGCGGCTTAACGAGTAAGGCAAGACCGGAACCCGCCGCCCAGATTGGCCTGCCACCCAGGCCGCGTTGAGCCGACAAATCGGGGCTTTCGCTCCGTTTTCGTGATCGAATTCTCGCCACAGTGCGCCCGGTCTGACACAAAAAATCCCTACAAACTCCACTGCATAGCCGCAACGAGGTCCCACCCCCGCCACTGCGCCTGCTCACGATGTGCTCACGGTTTCGCGATCAGCGGAATCGACGCCCGGCACCTGCCGAGCGACTTTTGAATGAATGGCCGGCCCCGTCCGGTCCACATCACATGGAGCACAAAGCCATGAATAAGACAGTTCTTTCCCTTGCGACGCTTATTGGCCTTTCCGCAACCGGCGGCGCATTCGCACAGGCCCTCGATTTCAATTCGCTCGATGCCAACGCCGACGGCGTTATCAGCATGGAAGAGTTGCAGGTCGCGATTCCAGACCTGACCGCTGAAAGCTTTGCCATGCTCGATACCGACACCGACGGATCGCTCTCGGCCGAAGAATTCGCGGCGCTGATGCCGGCCACCGAAGCACCGGCCAACACCATGGAAGCACCGATGACCGATGCCCCCATGGAAGCGCCCGCGGCCCAGTAGGTTCCGAACACGGTCCTGGCGGCCCTCCCTTTCCGCCTGGATTTTTGGTGCAGACCTCCTCCCGGTCGGCCGTTCCGCGCTCGCGGGGCGGCCGATTTTGTGTCAGCATCGCGAACTGGCAACCAGGTTTCGGAGGACCATCATGCGAGGCCATCTCATCACATTGTGCGCTCTGGCACTCACCGCAACATTGGCTGCATGTTCAGAGAGCGAAGCGCCACAGGCCGACGCGGAAGCCAGCGATTCCGAAGCGGCAGCCGAGCCCTCGCCCGAGCCCGCACCGTTCTATGTCGGCCAGTGGGCCGCCGATCCGGTCTGGTGCACGGACCAGACCGAGGGTTTTCCGATCACGATCACCGAATCCCGGTTCGAGGGTCGCGAGAATATCTGCGACATGACGCAAATCGAGACCACGCCCGAAGGCGGTGCCACCGCGCAGTTGGCGTGCCAATCGGAGGGCGAAACCGTCCAGGAGCCGATCAGCTTCGCCCAGGCAGGCGAACAGATCGCGATTGTCTGGCCCGATCGCGGAACCGAGGCGACACTGTTTTCACCCTGTCAATAACGCCAGCCCGCGATAAATCTTGCGTTGCGTGGCGCCCTGCTCTAACTGTTCGCCTCCCTTCGATCTTCGCCGATTGAAGGCTTGGCCCGGTCGGAGATTCCACCTCCTGGCCGGGCCATTTATTTGGGCGGCACCGCAAAAGAGCGCACGAAATGAACTTCAAACTTCCAGATCATGCCGACCGCCGCAAAGCGTCCAATGACGCCAAGCGCGCCTTGCTGGACAAACTCAAGGCCAGCCGGAAAACCGGCAAGGCCGATACCGCGCAAAAAAGCACCAAATAGGCCGCCGGCCCGTTGGTAAACGCCGGGTCCTGCCCATTGTTTTGCAGAACTGGTGCGGGCGGCGGGACTCGAACCCGCACGGAGATACCTCCTCAGGATTTTAAGTCCTGTGTGTCTACCATTCCACCACGCCCGCGCAGCACAAACCTATAGGTTGCGGGACGAATTTTGGAAAGGTCTGCACGACACGCAATTCTGCTGTTCCGGCAATCTGTTCAAATCCCTTCGAAAAAGTGCAACAACTGTACCCTATTGGTGCTGTTTCTCACTTGCGATAGGAAGGTTCGTAATGCCGATCACGACCAAGCAGGGGCTGGTTCTTCTGGGGTTTCTCGCGGCCGCTTTTCCGGCCACCGCTGCCACCGTCACCGTTCAATCCGGCGATACCCTTTCGTCCATTGCAGCCCGTGAACTGGGCAACGGCGGCCTCTGGCCCGCCTTGTGCGAGGCGAATGCCGATGTGCTTGAGGGCGATTGCGACCAGTTGTCCATAGGCACTGTGATCTCTTTGCCCGGCGGTCCCGAATCGGCGGAAACCGAGGCTACCCAGGAGCCAGTTGAACTGCCGGCTCAACCGACGGCCGAAACACCAGATGATTCCGGTGTTGAACCAGCCCCCGAAGAAACAGCCGACCCCATTGCAGAACCGGCAGCCGAAGCGCCCGCTGCACCGGCTGCGGAATCGACCGGTGAAAGAGCCGACCTGCCCGGCGCCTATGTCTTTGCGTGGAGCGATCTTCCCGATCGCACGGTTCCCAGAGGGTTCACCGTC
The DNA here is from genome assembly GCF_037044555.1 of Pelagibacterium nitratireducens. NCBI lineage: Bacteria > Pseudomonadati > Pseudomonadota > Alphaproteobacteria > Hyphomicrobiales > Devosiaceae > Pelagibacterium > Pelagibacterium nitratireducens. Next base: position 1,558,349 of record NZ_CP146275.1, on the reverse strand, counting down.
GAACGGCGCGACGACGCTCTCCGCCTCTCCGGCAGCGTCGAGGATCCCCATTCGAGCGGCAAGACAGGCGGCATAGCGTTCCGCTTGCCCGATGAGGTTGAACAGGCCGCAAGCGGCAATGACATACGTGTCCATATTCTTGCCGCCCCCGTCGAGGGTACGAGTGCCGATATCGAAGTTGCCTATTCCACACACGAAGTCGGAAACAGCGGCTGGCGCCAGGTAACCGCGGGCGACGGCCCGGCCATGTTCCGTTATGCGGTCAGGGAAATCGAGCAGGGCAAAGGGGACTTTGTCGGCATTCTGCCCGATCCCGCAGGCACCGGACAGGTCATCGACCTTCTGGCGCTCTCGATCGAGATCGTGGACTGAGCGCGAGGGCGTTTATTCGCCCTTGTACCCGACCTCGATCCGGTCCAATTCTCCAGGCTTCATTGTATCGAGCCATTGGAGAAATTCGGCGCTGTCACGGAAACCGGCACGGCGGGCGTCCGCATCACCGACGTCGTCGGGCCTGATCGGTGTGATACTGCCGATCTGCAAAACCCCGACCTTCGTCTTGAGCGTACCGCCCGCCCTGATCGTCCGCCGCCGCCAGCGGCGGAACTGAAGCGTGATCTCGCCCGACTTTATCTTCTCGAGAACCTCGAGCTTGATCAGCATCAGTCAGTGCCGCCTGCAATGGGGGCGGCGTAGGTGAAGTCCAGATCCCATGGGAAGAAAATCCATGTGTCCTGGCTGACCTCGGTGATAAAGCTGTCGACCATATCGCGGCCCTGCGGCTTGGCATAGACCGTGGCGAAATGGGCGTTGGGCAGCATGTCGCGTACCGCGCGGGCCGTCGCGCCGGTGTCGACCAGATCGTCGATGATGAGCAGTTTTTCGCCCGACGCATCGGCGGCGATCAGATCGGAATTGATTGCCTTGAGCACCGTGATCTTGCCCTGGCTCTGATGATCGTAGGATTTGACCGAGACGCTCTCGATCACCCGAATGTTGAGTTCGCGCGCGATGATCGCCGCCGGCACCAGCCCGCCGCGGGTGATCGCGACGATCGAATGGAACGGCCCTTCGCTGGTCAGCCGCCACGCCAGCGCACGGGAATCACGGTGAAACTGATCCCAGGAAACCGGGAAGGATTTGTTCTGCGGGGTCATGCGTAAGGTTCCTTGGGCAAAACGATGTTCTTTTCGGCGTGAAGGCGATCGACCAGCGCCTGCACCTCGGCTGTCGCCTGTTCGAGCCGTTCAATATCGTGGCTGCGCAACACGAGATAGGTCATCACATGGGTATTCCCCATCTGCGGATAGGACCCGATCTTGACGTCGTCGTAGCGCGACTGGATTTCGCCCAAGGGGTCGCCAACGGCGCCCTCTCCCACGGCGGCCGGCACCGTCCGGCTTTCCACCTTGCGGCCGCCTTCAAGCGTCGGCGCGATCGATTCGAGCATGGCCTGCATGATCTTGGGCACGCCCGCCATCACATGCACATTGCCGATGCGGAAACCCGGAGCGGCCGAAACGGCATTGACGATCAGATCGGCCCCGACTGGAATGCGTGCCATCCGCAGCCGGGCCGCCGTCGCGGGTGTGCCGCTTTCGGCCCAGCGCGCTTCGAGCATGGCCCGCGCTTCCTGGTTGATCGGCAAGTCGACCCCGAACGCCTTTGCTATGGCATCGGCGGTGATATCGTCATGGGTCGGCCCGATCCCACCGGTCGTAAAGACATATGTGCAGCGGGCGCGCAGCGCGTTGACGGCTTCGATGATCGCATCGGTGTCGTCGGAAACGATCCGCACTTCCCGCAACTCGATCCCCAGATCGGTGCAGAACTGCGCCGTGGTTGCGATGTTGACGTCCTTTGTCCGTCCCGAAAGGATTTCATCCCCGATAACGATCAGGCCGGCAGTGACTGCTGTTTCATTCATGGGTTCAATGCTCTAAACGGAGCGTCATGGATGCCCTTCCCGGTCCGGGAAATCAAGCAATTCTGGTGAGTTTATGCACTTTTCAGGGCCTTTGACCCGCGGCACGCTGATCAGGCGCTACAAGCGCTTCCTTGCCGACGTGACGCTCGAAACCGGTGATATCGTTACCGCCCATTGCGCCAATCCCGGCGCCATGACCGGACTCGCCATGCCCGGCCTGCCCGTCTGGCTCTCCAAATCGGACGATCCGAAACGCAAGTTGGCCCATTCTCTCGAACTGGTCGAACTGCCCACCGGCATTGTGGGCATCAACACCGCCCACCCCAACCGCATCGTCGGCGAAGCCTTGCGTGCCCGCGCCATTCCCGAGCTGGCCGCCTATGACGGCATAAGGCCCGAAGTGAAATACGCCGAAAAAAGCCGCATCGACTTCCTTCTGACCGGCCAAGGGCTGCCCGACTGCTATCTCGAGGTCAAAAACGTCCATCTGGTGCGCGCAGCGGGGCTGGCCGAATTTCCCGATTCGGTAACCACGCGCGGAGCGCGTCACCTGGCCGATCTGGCCCGCATGGTGGGCGAAGGCCACCGCGCGGTGATGCTTTATCTCGTCCAGCGCGGCGATTGCACTCAGTTCACCCTCGCCGCCGATATCGACAAGGCTTATGCCAGAGCGTTCGGCGAGGCGCGCGCGGCAGGGGTTGAGGCCCTGTGCTACGCCACCGATATAACGGCAGACGCGATCACCCTCGGAGACCCTCTTCCCATACGCGAGTGAGCCGATTACCTTGCCTCCAACAGGAGACCACAATGACCACCTACGTCGAAGCGGCGGCCAAGAAGAAACGCATGCCCGGTGTCATCCCGCTGCACGGCGAGGAGGGCTTCGCCGGCATGCGCAAGGCCGGCGCGCTGACCGCCGAAGTGCTCGATCTTATCGTTCCCATGGTCGAACCGGGCGTTCCGACTGCAAAGCTCGACCGCTTCGTTTATGAGTTTGCCCGCGACAACGGCGCCGCGCCGGCGACGCTCAACTATCGCGGCTACCGCTATTCCACCTGCACCTCGATCAACCACGTCGTCTGCCACGGCATGCCGGGCGAAAAGCCGCTGCGCGAGGGCGATATCGTCAATATCGACGTCACCCTGATCGTCGATGGCTGGCACGGCGATTCGAGCCGCATGTATCCGGTGGGTGAAATTTCCCGCAAGGCAGAGCGGCTGATCGAGATCACCTATGAAAGCCTGCGGCTGGGCATCGAAGCGGCCAAACCCGGCAACACCACCGGCGACATCGGCGCCGCCATCCAGCGCTATGCCGAAGGCGAGCGGGCCAGCGTGGTGCGCGATTTCGTCGGTCACGGGCTGGGCCGCCTGTTCCACGATGAACCCAACATCATGCATTTCGGCAATCCCGGCACCGGGGTCGAACTCAAACCGGGCATGATCTTCACCATCGAGCCGATGATCAATCTCGGCCGGCCGCAGGTCAAAATCCTCAACGATGGCTGGACCGCCGTCACCCGCGACCGAACGCTTTCGGCCCAGTGCGAGCATTCGATCGGCATAACCGAAACCGGAAACGAGATTTTCACGCTCTCGCCGCGTGGTCTGTTCAATCCCCTGGAGGCCCGCAACGATCCATGACGTCGAAACCGGGGGCAAGCGACACGAATGGATTGGCCGAAGCGGCACCCGATTATCACGGGCATCGCGACCGGCTGCGCGAACGCTTTACCAAAGGCGGCTCAGCGGCACTGCAGGATTATGAACTGCTCGAGCTTTTGCTGTTCCGGCTCCTGCCTCGCCGCGACACCAAGCCCATTGCCAAGGCCATGCTCAAGCGCTTTGGCAGCTTTTCCGAAGCGATTGGCGCCCCGCCGCATTTGCTCGAGGAAATCGACGGACTGGGGCCCACAGCAATCACCGATCTCAAGGTCATCCTCGCCGCCGCCCAGCGCATCGGCAGGGATGCCGTACACGACCGCCCGATCCTGGGCTCGTGGACCGAGGTCATCGATTACTGCAAGGCCTCGATGTCTTACGAAACGGTCGAACAGTTCCGCATCCTGTTTCTGGACAAAAAGAACAAGTTGATCGCCGACGAGGTGCAGCAGATCGGAACGGTCGACCACACGCCGGTCTATCCGCGCGAAGTCATCAAGCGCACTCTGGAGCTTTCGGCCACCGCGCTCATCCTTGTGCACAACCACCCGTCGGGCGACCCTGCGCCGTCGTCAGCTGACGTCCAGATGACCCGTCAGATCGCCGATATCGCCAAGCCGCTGGGCATCACCGTGCATGACCACATCATCGTCGGCAAATCGACCCACACCTCGTTACGCGGCATGAAGCTCTTTTAACTTCAGTTCTTTATCGCGACTTTCGGATTCACCGAACCAACCCGACCCAGGAACACCATCATGTCCTTGCGGTCTGCACCCGGCCGCCCATGCGGCTGCGCAGCTTGCGATACATGTCGAACAGCGCCGGATGGGTCTTGATCGCGCCCTTGGCCCTCTCGCCGGCCGCCAGACCCGCCGCCGCAAGACGTCCGGTCGGGGTCAGCGCATGGGCGAACGCCATGAGCGGCTGTTTTTCATTGCACCAGAGGCGTTTTTCGTCGCTTTCGCCCTTGCCCATGTCGATGAACCGATAACCGCCGTCAAAACTTGCCTGCATGGCGTGCAGCAGATTCTGCTTGCCCGGGGAGCCAAACTGCATGTCCGGAGACGGATGCATGGAGGTGATGAGCGAATAAAGCCCCCCGCCCGCTTCGATGTTGTAGCGCACGGCGATCACTTGGCCGTCGAGGCGCAACACATGCAGAATGCCGTCGGCACTCTGCATGGCGTGCTTGTAGAATGCCTTGACCGGGCTGTGGCGGAACGGGTCGCGGATGCCCTGGACCTTGAACCGTTCGGCCCTGTGGGCGAACATCGTATCGATAATTCCGTCCGCTTCCGCGCCGGCGGTAACGATCTCAAAATTCACCTCGCCTCGCCCGGCCAGCTTGCTGCCCTGCTGGCGGTCGACCTTGCGGCGGCGCTTGTCGCGGCGCTCGGCATCGCACGACGCCCAATCGTCATAGCGCGAAATGTGTATGCAATCGGCAAGTACCCGGCCGCCGAGCGCGGCGCTCAATCCGCTCGCCTGAGCAAGCGAGGCGGGCATATCGGGGAGATGAACCAGATCGCAATCGGCGAGCAACGAAAACCCCTGCCGCCACAGGCGAACCTGTTCGCCCTCGGCGACGGTCCGCCACCGTTCAAGATCGATCAGCGGCGCGTAAGATCCCAGATGATCCCCGGTGAACCAACTCGCGACACGGAGCCCATAGGCGCGCTTTCGCATCAACGGCAGCAAGGCGACCGGCACGCCCGCCAGCGAGATGACGATAAACACGCAATCGGCACTCCCGAGCGCGCCCGCCTCTATCCATGCGCTGATCAGCCCGTATTTCTGCGAAGCCAGGGTGCAGTGGGCATTTTCCAGCCGCTGCCAGGCATCGGCCACGTCTTCGATCCTCTGGTGCACGCTGACGGATGCACGCGCCGAAACCGACTCCGGCGCTGCGTTCACCATGGCAGAAAGTGCCGACATTGCTGCTGATCCCCCAATTGATCCAGACAGGACATTGGACCCAAGGGGTAAACTCGCGGTTTCGTGATCGCGTCGTGTTGCGCCAAAATCGGCACTAGCCAAATTTGTCTATGGCTATGGTTAAGCGAAGCCTAGCCGAATTTGCTCAGGCCTTCGAAATTGGCCTGCAGCCAGAAGGCCAATCGCGTGAAATTGCCCGTAAGAAAGAGAATGCCGACCAGGACCAGCAAGGCGCCCATCACCTTCTCGACGGTACCCAGATGCTTTTTGAACCCGTCGAAGAAAGACAGGAACGGCCCGAGCGCCAGGGCCGCAAGAATGAACGGCACTCCCAGTCCCGCCGAATAGACAGCGAGCAGCGCGGCACCTTCCCAAGCGGTCTGCTGGTTGGCGGCAACGGTCAGGATGGCGGCGAGGATCGGCCCGATACATGGCGTCCACCCGATGGCGAACGCCAGCCCGAGAAGGAATCCCCCCAATGGCCCACTGGCCATTTTCGGGCCTTCCATGCGGAACTGCCGATATAGCCACGAAATCCGGAAGATGCCGAGAAAGTGCAGGCCCATGACGACGATGACAATGCCCGCAAGTGGCATCAGGATGGGAAGCGCGCGACGCAAAGCCTGTCCGAAAAACGTCGCCGTCGCGCCGAACGCGATAAAGATCAGCGAAAAGCCCAGAACGAAAGCCAGCGCCGTCACCAGCGTCCGGCCATAAAGCCGCCCGCCCGCGACACCCTCTTCGCGCAACCGCTCAAAGGTCGCCCCCGACATATAGGTGAGATAGGCCGGAACCAGCGGCAGAACGCACGGGCTGAGAAAACTCAGTATCCCGGCACCGAACACCACAGGCAATTCAAATCCGAACATTTCCGCTCCCGAAAACCGATGGGGGACTTGTAACGGCGTGCGGACGGGGCGCAATGGCTCGTTTTGTCTCATCGCAACGTTTTGATGATCGATGGCGGTTCGCCCCGTTTGCCGCTAGCATGGCAAAACGGGTGGAGAGATTGGCATGCGCATCATCATATTGACGGGCACCGCCATGCTGGCCTTTGCGGCCAATTCCGTTCTTGCCCGCCTTGCGCTGTCAGACGGCGCAATCGATGCGGCAAGCTACACGGGCATCCGGCTGCTCGCCGGCGCCATGCTGCTTTACCTCCTGCTGTTTTGGGGACCCGGAACGTCTGGCGCCCGCAGGATGGGCGGCAGCTGGGCCGGCGCTGCCGCATTGTTGGGCTACGCCATCGCGTTCTCGGTTGCCTACCTCATGCTCGGTGCCGGCCTGGGCGCGCTTATCCTGTTTGCCAGCGTTCAGATGAGCATGCTCGGCTGGGCCATCATCAAGGGCGACCGGCCCGGAGCAATCGAATGGACCGGGATCGGACTGGCGGTTGCATCACTGGTGTATCTGGTTTCTCCGGGACTGACGGCGCCCCATCCGTTCGGCACCGTCCTGATGGCACTGGCCGGAGCGTCCTGGGCCGTCTATTCGCTGATCGGCCGCGGATCGCGCTCGCCGCTCGCCGATACCACGGGCAATTTCGTGCGCTGCGCGCCCATTGCCATCGGTCTGGTGGGCATCGGGCTTTGGACGATGCCCGTTGCACCGACCGGGGTCGCCTACGCCATAGCGTCCGGCGCCATCGCTTCGGGGCTGGGCTATGCTGTCTGGTACATGGCGCTGCCCGCACTCTCGCGGGTTCAGGCCTCGACGGTGCAATTGACGGTTCCCGCAATTGCCGCGGCCGGCGGTGTCCTCATCATAGGCGAAACGATTACGTTGCGGCTCGCGCTCGCTTCGATCGGCATTCTGGGCGGCGTGGTCCTTGCGCTTTTGGCCGCCGAACGCCGCAAGCGGTGAGCAAACAGCCACATCAGACCTTTTGGGACTAGGATTCCGGGCCCCACCATACTAACAAGCCTGCCAACAGACCAATATCCGGGGTTCGCCGTGACCAGCCTTCCCATAAAGATCGCCCCCTCCATCCTGTCGGCAGACTTCTCCCGGCTGGGCGAGGAAGTCCGCGCCATCGATCAGGCCGGCTGCGACTGGGTGCATGTGGACGTGATGGATGGCCATTTCGTCCCCAACATTTCCATCGGCCCGCTGATCGTCGAAGCGATCCGCCCGGTCACCGGCAAACTGCTCGACGTGCATCTGATGATCGCGCCGGCGGATCCTTACCTCGAGGCCTTCGCCAGGGCCGGTGCCGATCTTATCACCATTCACGCCGAAGCCGGCCCCCATCTCGACCGCTCGCTTCAGGCGATAAAGGCACTGGGCAGAAAGGCTGGCGTGGCGCTCAACCCGGCAACGCCGGTTTCCGCGATCCAGCACGTCATCGATAAGCTCGACCTAATATTGATCATGAGCGTCAATCCCGGTTTTGGCGGCCAGGCCTTCATCCCCGAAGCCATTGCCAAGGTCGAACAGGCCAAAAGTCTGATCGGCGATCGCCCCATCGACATCGAGGTCGATGGTGGTGTCGATCCATCCAACGCCGGCGCGCTTGCCAAAGCCGGCGCCACCGCACTGGTTGCCGGCTCGGCTGTTTACAAGGGCAATGACGCCGCCACCTACGCCCCCCGCATCAAAGCCATCCGCGACGCCGCGATGGCCCGATAATCTGAATCAATCTTTGAACGACGGACCCTAAACCCATGATCCCGCGCTATTCCCGCCAGCAGATGGTCGACATCTGGTCACCCGAGACCAAGTTCAAGATCTGGTTCGAGATCGAAGCGCATGCCACCACCGCGCAGGCCAAACTCGGCGTCGTGCCGCAGGCCTCTGCCGATGAAATCTGGGCCAGGGGCAAGGACGCAAAATTCGACGTTGACCGGATCGACGAGATCGAACGGGAAGTCAAACATGACGTCATCGCCTTCCTGACCCATCTCGCCGAAATCGTCGGCCCCGAGGCCCGGTTCGTCCATCAGGGCATGACCTCGTCCGACGTGCTCGACACCACGCTCTCGGTCCAACTCGCCCGCGCCGCCGACCTGCTGCTCGCCGATCTCGACGCCCTGCTTGCAGCGCTCAAAAAGCGCGCCTACGAGCACAAGAACACCATCACCATCGGCCGCAGCCACGGCATTCACGCCGAGCCGACCACGTTCGGGGTCAAACTCGCCCAGGCCTATGCCGAATTTTCCCGCTGCCGCGACCGGCTGGTCAACGCCCGCGCCGAAATCGCCACCTGCGCGATCTCCGGCGCTGTGGGCTCATTCGCCAATATCGATCCCTCGGTGGAAGAATATGTCGCCGAGCAGATGGGCCTTGCCGTTGAGCCGGTTTCGACCCAGGTCATCCCGCGCGACCGTCACGCCATGTATTTCGCAACGCTTGGCGTGATCGCCTCGTCCATCGAGCGTCTGGCGACCGAAATCCGCCACCTCCAGCGCACCGAAGTGCTCGAGGCGGAAGAATTTTTCTCAAAGGGTCAGAAGGGCTCGTCGGCCATGCCGCACAAGCGCAATCCCGTGCTGACCGAAAACCTCACCGGCCTCGCCCGCCTCGTGCGCGGCATGGTGACCCCGGCGCTCGAGAACGTCGCCCTCTGGCACGAACGCGACATTTCGCACTCCTCGGTCGAACGCATGATCGGCCCTGACGCGACAGTGACCCTCGATTTCGCCCTGGCCCGCCTCACCGGCGTCATCGAAAATCTCGTGGTCTATCCCGAGACCATGAAGGCCAACATGGACAAGCTCGGCGGCCTGCACAATTCCCAGCGCTTCCTGCTCGCTCTTACCCAGGCCGGCATGAGCCGCGAGGAAAGCTATTCCGCCGTGCAACGCAACGCCATGAAGGTCTGGCGCGGCGAAGGCAAGTTTCCCGATTTTCTCAAGGCCGACCCCGATGTTTCGGCGAAGCTTTCCGACGAACAGATCGATGCCAGCTTTGACGATGCCTATCACCTCAAGCATGTCGACACGATCTTTAAACGCGTGTTCGGCGAATAGAGCGGGTCCAGCAAAAGTGGAAACGGTCTTGCGGTTCGGAGACGCGACAAACAAAGCATCTAGCGATAATCCCGCCACGTCCGGCGCGTTTCTTTCGGCTCCAATCCCACATCCACCCGCAGCGTGTCGGGCACAGCTTGTGCCCGGCCCCGCCGCTCACTGAAAACAGGAGATATCCTGAGCATGGCAAGGATGCTCCCGGCCCGGCTTGCCTTGAGTGTGCGGCTTTGGGCCATTTTCCATTCCGTCATTTGTCCGCTCTCCGTTGCAATAAGAACATAACAGAAACACCCTGACAGCCTGTGTCAGCAGTCCCGTCAAAACGACAAGCCTGCAGTCGCCCCTCCCGCCGAGCGGCCCCTTGCGCAACTGCCGGAAATCCACCAAGTAATCGTGCTATGAAAACCGCAGACGCCGACATCCTCATCATCCCCGGACTGGGTCATTCCGGCCCCGGCCACTGGCAGCACCGCTGGGTCGAAAAGATCCGCAATGCAAAATTCGTCGAACAGGACGAATGGGAAGCCCCAACGCTCGCCGGCTGGCTCGAAACCCTCGAACGCGAGATCATGATGGCCACGCGGCCTGTGGTTCTGGTCGGCCATTCGCTCGGCGTTCAGACCATTGTTGCCGCGAGCCAGACCCAGGCCGATACCAAGGTCAAAGGCGCCTTTCTCGTTGCCCCGCCCGATGTCGACGAGCACCCCGACGTCCCGGAAGCGACCTCGCCCTTTCGGGGTCTGTCCTCCGACCCGCTCAGATTCCCCTCGATGCTGGTCGCGTCTTCCAATGACCCCTATTGCAGCGTCGAACGCGCCGCCGAATTTGCAGCCCGCTGGGGCTCCGATTTCCATGTCGCGGGCGATGTCGGCCATATCAACATCGAATCCGGCCACGGTCCTTGGCCCGAGGGGCTGCTAATGTTCACCCGGCTGATGAGCCGGATATAGCCGCAGCGGCGAGCAGTTGGGTCAGGGCGAGTCGAAAAAGGCGATCTTCGAGAACCGGAGCGGAGCGTACTTCAAAGTACGTGAGCATCGGAAGCGCAGGAGATTGCGTTTTGCAGACCGTCATCACCCAACTGGCGCTCTCTCGGTCATGATCGTATCAATCAGCCCCCATTCCTTGCCTTCCTGCGGCGTCATGAACCGGTCGCGATCGAGCGTTCTTTCAACCTCGTCATAGCTGCGTCCGCAATGTTTGGCGTAGAGCTCAATCATCCGCTTCTTGGTGCGCTGCATTTCATCGGAATGGATCAGCATGTCGCTGGCCTGCCCCTGAAACCCGCCCAAAGGCTGGTGCACATGCAGGCTGGCATTGGGCAATGCGGCGCGGAAACCGGCTTCCCCGCCCATCAGAAGGAACGAACCCATCGACCGCGCCGTGCCCATGCACAGCGTATGCACCGGCGAGCGGATGAACTGCATGGTGTCGTACATGGCCAGCCCGCTGGTCACCACGCCGCCATAGGAGTTGATATACATCTGGATCGGCTTTTTCGTGTTTTCGCCCTCCAGAAACAGAAGCTGCGCGCAGACCAGCGAGGCCATCGCATCGTTGATCCCGCCATTGACGAAAACGATTCTCTCGCGCAGCAGCCGCGAATAGATATCGAACGAGCGCTCGCCGCGCTGGGATTGCTCGACCACCATGGGGACGAGTTGCATCGTGTCGCGCATGGGCGACCTCCATTGCTTGGTACTGATAAGAATTAAAGAGGGCCTTAGGCGGCCAGCATCATCGTCTCGCCATTTGCATTGGCGGCAGCCGGCACCTCGACCACAAGACGCTGTATGATTTCGAGCCGCGTGCCCCCCGAGCCGTCGGCGGCTATCTGGAAGGTGACGACGCTTTCCTCATGCGGGGGTGCACTGTCGCGCATGCGATAGCTCACAGCGCTTCCCTCTTCGAGAGCCACCGGCTCGTCCTGCGCAAGATCGGTGCCCGGCAGCCAGCGTTCGCGATACTGGGCGATGGAGACTGCGCGCCAGACCTTTTCCGGAGGCGCATCGAAGCTGAATTCCATCTCGATCGTCTTGCTCATTGATCCATCTCCCTCAAAACCTCATCAAGATCGGCCATCCGGCTCGGCCAGTAGGCCCTGTATCGCGACAGCCAGGCCCCGATCCGCCCGATACCGGCCGGATCGACTTCGTAATTGACGAACCGGCCATCCCGCTCCTGCCGCACCAGCCCCGCTCCGACCAGAACGCCAAGATGCTGGCTCATCGCCGGCTGGCTGATGCCGAAGCCCTCGCGCAGCCCGCTTGCATTGGCTGGCCCGGCGCTCAGCCGCTCGAAGATCGCGCGGCGTGTGGGATCGGCCAGTGCCCTGAAAAGCGAATCATCATCCATGCCAACAGATAAGCATACACTTATCTGTTTTGCAATAAAAAACCCCGCGCCGAGTACGCGGGGCTTTCAGATGAGCCTGGATCAATCCCTAGATCAGCCGCTCCAGCTTTCGCTTCTTAATGAGATTTTTGTAGTCCCACTGGATCGTACGGGCTTCTTCGAGCCACTGCATCAGCAGGCCTTCATCTACCTCCCCGGCCCGCGTGAAGCGGGCTTCGGCCGCCTTGAAAGTGCCTTCAGGCGCCAGTCCCGGGGTCTCGAAGGATTGCCCGCTCCAGAACAACAGCCGCACACAATGCTTGAGCTTGCTGTACCCAACGATCGGGTTGCCGGCCAGAAACCATACCGGATGGGCGTGCCAGATCTTGCTTTCGGCCTCGGGCAGCACCCGGTCGATGACGCCGCGCAGCTGCTCGCAGATCGCGCGATCCTCATCGGTCTGGACCGCGTGATAGCCGGCAATGGTCTCGTGCCTGATGCCTTTCATGGCGCCTGCCCTCCGAGCCCGAACCTCAGGCCTCGGCCAGCACCTCGGCCCGCGCCTGAATATCGAACTGGGCGATCTTGGCCTCGATGGTCTTTTCGTCGATCTCGATATTCTTGGCCTCGAAATCGGCCTTGATCTTGCGCGCGACGTCGGCCGGGCCGGCCTCTGTCATGTCTGCGGCGATCACTTCGGCAACATAATTGGCAATCGCATCGGCCTCGGTCACGCCCATTTCGGCGCTGGCCCAATGCGCCAGATGCTTGTTGCGGCGCGCTTCGGCCTTGAATCGCAGCGATGCGTCATGGGCGAATTTGGCTTCCTCGCCCCTCTGGCGTTCGTCGAATGAAGACATTTCTCGGTCCCTCGGCTTGTTTGGTTTTCCGGTACTGGCCGCCACGCGCGGTTTACGGTTTGAAATAGGCTCTATCGCCCTCAAAATCAACGTATTGCACGCCCGCCAGACGCCTGCGTAAACCCTTATCGCAGTTTTTGCGCAACAGGGGGCGGAATCGCGATATGTAGAGCGTGAATGGTTTGGCCCGCCCCATGAAAGGGCTTGCATTGGCCACCCAAAAAGGCGCATGAGTGCGCCCAAATTCCGACCCGCTTAACCACGCAATCTACGGGACACCGTCGAAATGAACCGTCGTCGCAAGATCTACGAAGGCAAGGCCAAAGTGCTCTATGAGGGCCCCGAGCCCGGCACGCTGATCCAGCACTTCAAGGACGACGCCACCGCCGGTAACGGCGCCAAGCACGAGATCATCGATGGCAAGGGCGTCCTCAACAACCGGATTTCCGAGTACATCTTCACCAAGCTCAATACGCTCGGCATCCCCACCCATTTCGTGCGCCGCATCAACATGCGCGAACAGTTGATCCGCGAAGTCGAGATCATCCCAATCGAAGTGGTCGTGCGCAATGTCGCAGCGGGATCGCTCTGCAAGCGTCTGGGCCTTGAATCGGGCACCCAGCTTCCCCGCTCGATCATCGAATTTTACTACAAGGACGATGCGCTGAACGATCCCATGGTCTCCGAAGAGCACATCACCGCCTTCGGCTGGGCCAATCCCCAGGAGCTCGACGACATCATGGCGCTCGCCGTGCGCGTCAACGATTTCCTGACCGGCCTGTTCATGGGCGTCGGCATCCAGCTTGTCGATTTCAAGATCGAATGCGGCCGCCTTTATGAGGGTGACCTCATGCGCATCGTGCTGGCCGACGAAATCTCACCCGACAATTGCCGGCTATGGGACATCAAGACCCGTAACAAGCTCGACAAGGACCGCTTCCGCGAAGATCTTGGGGGTCTCGTCGATGCCTATCGCGAAGTCGCCCAGCGTCTCGGCATTCTCGTCGAGGCAGACAACGCGCTGACCACCGGTCCCCGGCTGGTTCAGTAACCGGAGTTTTCCCGGGATAACGAAAATTCTTCCGCCCAACCAAAAGGCCAAACGGAACCATGAAAGCCCGCGTCATCGTCACTTTGAAAACCGGTGTCCTGGATCCTCAGGGACAGGCCATCGAAGGTTCACTCGAAGGTCTCGGCTTTGCCGGAGTCGAGTCCGTACGGCAGGGAAAGGTGTTCGATCTGGAACTTTCGGCCACCGATCCCGTTAGTGCGAAAACGGAAATCGAGAGGATGTGCGAAAAGCTTCTCGCCAACACCGTGATCGAAAATTACGCCGTAGAGATCATCGGTTAACCTCTGCCATTTAAATTAAATCCCGCGCAATTTGTCGCGTCCGCGCGCCATGGAGTATGCCTTGAAATGCTGAAGACCGTTTCCCTTTCGGCCCTGTTCTTTCTCGCCATCGGCGTAATGGTTGCCGCCTACGGCACCGTTCCGGTGGTCTGAACACCCCACCCGCCCCCGGCGGTACGATTTTTCGCGAAAAGGCCGGAGCATCCCTCCGGCCTTTTCGCATTCTTAACCACGCTTCCAGTTGTTATCATTGGTGAAAGGCGCCGTTTAGTGCCTTGAACTATAATCGCCCCAAATCTTGCTTTGGGGACGCGATATGACTGACACTGCCAAACCACGCCACGCCTGGGTCGATGTGGCCAAGGGCCTTTCCATCATTCTCGTTGTGATGATGCATTCCACCTACGGCGTGGGCGAAGCGACCGAGCGCGTCGGCTTCATGCACTACATTCTCGGCTTCGCAACCCCCTTCCGCATGCCCGAATTCTTCCTCGTTTCGGGGCTTTTCCTTTCGGCGGTCATCGCCCGCCCCTGGCGCAACTTCACCGACCGGCGCGTCGTCCACTACCTCTATTTCTATGCGCTCTGGGCCGTGATCCTGATCGCCTTCAAGCATCTCATCGTCGACCGCGACCCTGCCGGCACGCTCGCCCTCATGGCCAGCGCCATCTACGAGCCCTATTCGATCTTGTGGTTCATCTATGCCTTGGCCATCTATGGCCTGATCGCCAAGTTGCTCTTTCAGTTGCGTGTACCCCACATCGCCGTGCTGATCGTGGCTGCCGCAGCTTCCATCGCCCCGGTCGCAACGCCACTTTCCATCGTCAACTACGTGGCCGAGTACTTCGTCTATTTCTACGCCGGCTACGCTCTGGCACCGGCTATCTTCAAGCTGTCAGACTGGATCCAGTCCCATCCCGCCCTCGCTGTTGCAGGGCTTGCAGCCTGGGCACTGGCCAATGGCGCTCTGGTGTTCTCGCCGGGTCATTCGGTCACTTATGGTGTTGTGACCAGCGGCGTCGACAACATCCCTGGCGCCCATTTCCTCATGGCCATGGCCGGTGCCACCGCGATCTGCGCGGCCGCAGTGTTGCTCGCCCGCCTTGCCGCCATGGACTGGCTGCGCTGGATGGGTGCCCATTCCATCGTCATCTATCTCAGCTTCGTCATCCCAATGGGCAGCTTCCGTACGATACTGCTGCGCTTCGTTCCCCAGATCGATGCGGGTATTGCCAGCCTTGCCTGCCTGATCGTCGCAGTCGTCTGCCCCCTCATCCTCTATTGGATCATCGGCAAGACAGGCTTGGGCAAGTTCCTCTTCGAACGGCCCGCCTGGGCGCACCTGCCCGGCGCACCCGGCAGCCGCTGGGCACAGCGCCCGGCTCCCGCCCCGGCCGAATAGGCTCGCTTCAACGCTGAGGGGCTTTCAGACCACATATCGGGTTCGGAAGCGCGACCACGCGAACTTGAAGGGGATTCGTATGTGAAAGCGTACGAATCCCCTTGCTTTTTGCGGCCAGAATCCCGACAAGGCGGCCATCCGGTGCCAGCCCCAATATCGAAAAAGCGAGACCCAGCGCGATGAAGTCCGCAGTCGTTGTCTTTCCCGGCCTCAACCGCGAACGCGACATGATCGCGGCGCTGACAAAGATTGGCGGCACGCCGCCTGCTGTCGCCTGGCACAAGGATGCCGAACTGCCCGATGTTGACCTGATTGTCATTCCCGGCGGCTTTTCCTACGGCGATTACCTGCGCTGCGGCGCCATCGCCGCCCGCTCGCCCATGATGGATGTGATCCGCGAACGGGCCGAAAAAGGCGTTCATGTCCTCGGCGTCTGCAACGGCTTTCAGATCCTGACCGAAG
This sequence comes from Pelagibacterium nitratireducens, assembly GCF_037044555.1. NCBI lineage: Bacteria > Pseudomonadati > Pseudomonadota > Alphaproteobacteria > Hyphomicrobiales > Devosiaceae > Pelagibacterium > Pelagibacterium nitratireducens. Next base: position 1,542,443 of record NZ_CP146275.1, on the reverse strand, counting down.
CCGGGCTCCTTCCCGGCGCGCTGATGCGCAACGCCTCGCTCAAATTCGTTTGTCGCGAGGTCAACCTCGAAGTCGCCAACGCCAACACCGCTTTCTCGCGCCGCTATGAGCAGGGCCAGGTGTTCCGCTGCCCTGTCGCCCACCACGACGGCAATTACTTCGCCGATAACGATACGATCGCCGCGCTTGAGGACAATGGCCAGGTGGTGTTCCGCTATACTGCGGAAACCAACCCCAATGGCTCGATCAACAACATCGCCGGCATCACCAACGCCCGCGGCAACGTTCTGGGCCTGATGCCCCACCCCGAAAACCTGATCGAACCTGCCCATGGCGGCGAGGACGGCAAGAACCTGTTCGCCGGCCTTCTCAACTAGAGTGTCCGCACACCAGGTGGAAATGCTCAACGCCCCGGTTCCTCATTGACGACTGGCTGAAATGACCCTCCGCAACGATATCGAAATCACCCCCGAACTCGTCGCCAATCATGGCCTAAAGCCCGACGAATACCAGAAGATTCTCGACCTGATCGGGCGCGAACCGACGTTCACCGAACTCGGTATTTTCTCGGCCATGTGGAACGAACACTGTTCCTACAAGAGCTCGAAAAAATGGCTCAAGACCCTGCCCACCAAGGGCCCGCGCGTGCTGCAGGGTCCGGGCGAAAATGCGGGCGTTGTCGATATCGGGGATGGTCAGGCGGTCGTCTTCAAGATGGAATCGCACAACCATCCGTCCTTTATCGAGCCCTATCAGGGCGCGGCAACCGGCGTGGGCGGCATTCTGCGTGACGTCTTTACGATGGGCGCCCGCCCCATCGCGGCGATGAACGCCCTGCGCTTTGGTGAACCCGATCACGAAAAGACAAAGCACCTCGTCTCGGGCGTGGTGGCCGGTGTCGGGGGCTATGGCAATTCCTTCGGCGTCCCGGCCGTTGGCGGCGAAGTCCAGTTCGATGCCCGCTACAATGGCAACATCCTCGTCAACGCCTTTGCCGCCGGCCTTGCCGATGCCGACAAGATCTTCCTCTCCGAAGCCAAGGGCGTCGGCCTGCCCGTCGTTTATCTCGGCGCCAAGACCGGCCGCGATGGCGTTGGCGGCGCCACGATGGCCTCGGCCGAGTTTGGCGACGACATCGAGGAAAAGCGCCCCACCGTCCAGGTCGGCGACCCTTTCACCGAAAAGCGCCTGCTCGAAGCCTGCCTCGAATTGATGAAAACCGGTGCGGTGATCGCCATTCAGGATATGGGCGCGGCAGGGCTCACCTGTTCGGCCGTCGAAATGGGCGCCAAGGGCGATCTGGGGATCGAGCTCAATCTCGATGCCGTACCCGTGCGCGAAGATCGCATGACGCCCTACGAGATGATGCTGTCGGAATCCCAGGAGCGCATGCTCATGGTCCTGCATCCCGAAAAGGAAGCCCAGGCCCGCGCCGTGTTCGAAAAGTGGGAACTCGATTTCGCCACCGTCGGCAAGACCACCGACGATCTGCGCTTCCGCGTGTTGTTCCAGGGCGAAGAAGTGGCCAACCTTCCCATCAAGGATCTGGGCGACGAGGCTCCCGAATACGACCGCCCCTGGGTTGTCCCTGCTCTGCCCGCCCCGCTCGACCCGGCGACCGTACCGGACGCAGATATCGCCGACGCCCTCCTTGCGCTGCTCGGCTCGGCCAATCACTCCTCGCGCCGCTGGGTCTATGAGCAGTACGATACGCTCATCCAGGGCAATTCGCTCCAGACCCCGGGCGGCGATGGCGGCGTGGTCCGCGTCGAAGGCCACCCCACCAAGGCGCTGGCCTTCTCCTCGGACGTCAATCCGCGCTATTGCGAAGCCGATCCCTTCGAGGGCGGCAAGCAGGCCGTTGCTGAATGCTGGCGCAACCTGATCGCGACGGGCGCCGAACCGCTCGCCGCCACCGACAATCTCAATTTCGGCAATCCCGAACGCCCCGAAATCATGGGCCAGATCGTCCACGCCATCAAAGGCATCGGCCAAGCCTGCACCGCGCTCGATTTCCCCATCGTTTCGGGCAATGTCTCGCTCTATAACGAAACCAACGGCCGCGGCATCCTGCCAACCCCCACCATCGCGGGCGTCGGCCTGATCGAAGACCATGCCAAGATGGCCCGCTCCGGTTTCGCCCGCGAAGGCGATGTCATCGTCCTGATCGGTGCGCCGGAAAATTGGGGCAGCCATCTCGGCCAATCGGCCTATCTGCGCGACGTTCTGGGCCGTCGCGAGGGCACCGCGCCCTATGTCGATCTCGATCACGAGAAAAAGGCCGGGCTTTTCGTGCTTTCCCTCATCCGCGCGGGAAAAATCCGCTCGGCCCACGATCTGTCCGACGGCGGTCTCGCTCTGGGCCTCGCCGAAGCAGCGATCAAATCGGGCATCGGCGCTGAAATCGCCGCACCCGAGCACGAGACCCTTGCCACCTGGTTCGGCGAAGATCAGGGCCGCTATATCGTCACGGCCTCCGCCGACCTGGCCGGGGAAATCGTCGCCGCTTCGCCCGTTTCCGCCGTCATTATCGGCACGACGGGCGGCGATACCTTGAAGCTTGGCGCGGCCCGGTCCATATCGGTCGCAGACCTCAACGCCGCCTATGAAGGCTGGTTTCCGACCTTCATGGGCGCTACAATCAACTAGGTTCCGACGTGCTCGCCACAGCACGACAAGAAAGAAAGTGCCTCACATGCCAATGGATGCAGCCGAAATCGAGACCCTTATCAAACAGGCGCTTCCCGATGCACAGGTTGATATCCGCGACCTGGCCGGCGATGGCGACCATTACGCCGCGACCGTCACCTCTGAAACCTTCCGCGGAAAATCCCGCGTGCAGCAGCATCAGCTTGTCTATCAGGCGCTAAAGGGCAATATGGGCGGCGAGTTGCACGCTTTGGCGCTAACCACCAACGCGCCCGATTGATCCTGAAATGAGCTTGCGCGACAGCCTCGATCTCATCAAGGCCGTCAATCCCGAAGGCGGCCACGCCGTTCTCGAAAACGAGATCATGGGCGAACGCGCCGCCTCGCTCGGCGCCGCCGAACAGCGGGTCGCCAAAACCGTCGCTGCCTATAATGCCGCTACGCCCGGCCAGCGCACTGATCAGCTCACCGCCGCGCAAAATGCCGTCTGGGCCTATTTCGTCCAGCGTGAGTTGTGCGGTTTCAAGCGCCATCAGGACGTGATCGCCGCCTTCGCCATTCCGCGCGAAGTGCTCAACGGGCTTGGCGCCGTTCACCGCTGATTTGAACACGGTGACCTCGACATGGCCACCATCATCCCCTATCTATCGGGAAACGCCGATCAACGCCCCGAACCTCCCCAACGGGCCGAAAGGACATTTTGATGAGTGACATCAACGCATTTATCGACGAACAGGTGAAGTCCAACGACGTCTTCCTGTTCATGAAGGGCACGCCCGATTTCCCCCAGTGCGGATTTTCCGGACAGGTGGTCCAGATTCTGAGCTATCTCGGCGTCGATTACAAATCCGCCAACGTTCTTGAAACCGACGAGCTGCGTCAGGGCATCAAGGACTATTCCAACTGGCCCACAATTCCCCAGCTTTACGTCAAGGGCGAATTTGTCGGCGGCTGCGACATCATCCGCGAGATGTTCCAGGCCGGCGAACTCCAGACCCATTTCGAAAACGCCGGCATCCCGGTCAAACAGACCGCCTGATCGGCCGGACTGTCACCATTTGAACGGCCTCAAGCCATGCTTGGGGCCGTTTTGCCGTCGGGCTTTCTCAAATCAATCATATTGATGATACCCATCGTGCTTTTTCGTTTGTGACGCGCGCGGAAGTCTTTATCGTCGCCCGGCGATACAAACGGAATCCTGACTATGTCCGCCACAACCACCCGCCGCGCCCTGCCGGTTCCCTTGCCTGTCATCATCGTGGCCGGCTGTTTCATCGCCATGGTGACCTTTGGCGCCCGCTCCACCTCCGGTATTTTCCTTCTGCCCATGACCGAGGACCTCGGCTGGTCGCGTGAGGGTTTTGCCATGGCGCTGGCCATCCAGAACCTTGTCTGGGGCATTACCCAGCCTTTCGCGGGCGGCATGGCCGACAAATTCGGCACCGGTCGCGTATTGGCCGGCGGCGCGCTGGTTTACGCACTTGGCCTGTTTTTGTGGTCGATCACGCCAACCGAAGGCATGTTCATGCTCACCGGCGGCGTCTTGATGGGCGTCGGCATCGGCACGGCTTCGTTCGGCGTGGTCATGGCCGCCTTCGGCCGCGCCGTTCCGCCCGAAAAGCGCTCCTTCGTCTTCGGCATAGCCACCGCCGCCTCGTCGATGGGCCAGTTCGTTTTCGCCCCGCTCGGACAGGCCTTCATCTCCAATTTCGGCTGGCAGAGTGCGCTGGTCTATCTCGGGCTGATCATCCTGCTGGTCGTCCCGCTCTCGACAATGCTGCGCGGCCAGACAAACAGCGCGCCCGGCGATGCCGATATGCCCTTCATGCAGGCGCTCTCCAAGGCGCTCGGCCATGGCTCCTATCGCCTGCTGGTCATCGGCTTTTTCGTCTGCGGCTTCCATCTGGCCTTTATCACTGTCCATTTCCCCGCCTTCCTCGTCCAGTGCGGGCTGACACCGGAAGCCAGTTCCTGGGCGCTGGGCCTGATCGGCCTGTTCAACGTCGCAGGCTCGCTTATGGCCGGCTGGCTGGGCGACAGATTGCCCAAGCAAATCCTGCTTTCGGTGATCTATCTGCTGCGCGCCGTCGGCACCGCCGCCTTCCTTTTGCTGCCCATAACCGAGGTCAGCGCCTATATCTATGCGGCAACGCTGGGCATGCTCTGGCTGGCCACAGTGCCGCTGACCGCCGGGCTGGTCAGCCTGTTCTTCGGCCCGCGCTATATGGGCATGCTCTATGGCGTGGCCTTTCTCTCCCACCAGATCGGCTCGTTCTTTGGTGTCTGGCTCGGCGGCCTGTCCTACGACATGACCGGCGACTACTATGCGGTGTGGTATCTGGGCATCGTCATCGGCCTGCTGTCCGCGGCAATTCACATACCGATCAGGGAGGGCAAGGCGCCCGCCTTCATCGCCCCCCAGCCCGCTTCCATCGGCTAGTGCCGATTTTAGGGTTGCCAAACCCGACAGAGGGGTTCAAGCTTTACCAACAAGGCCGGGCCGATGAGTCCCGGCCTTGCCATTTCCAGGGTATCCCATGACGACCACGACGACAGTGACCCGGGACGTTTCCCGGCCAGAATTCATTGCCCTTATTGCAGGGCTCATGGCGCTCAATGCCATGGCTATCGACGTCATGCTGCCTGCGCTGCCCTATATGGGCGAGGCGCTGGGCGTGATGAATGAAAACGACCGCCATTACGTGCTGACCGCCTATATGCTCGGGTTCGGCGCGGCGCAGATTGCCTTCGGCCCACTGTCGGACCGTTTCGGACGCCGCGCTCCGCTCATGGTTGGCCTGACGATCTACGTTATCGCCGCCTTTGCGGCTGCGTTCTCGCCGACCTTCGCGACGCTTCTGGTTCTGCGTTTCGTTCAGGGCCTTGGCGCCGCCTCCACCCGCGTGATCGCCACCTCGCTGGTGCGCGACAGGTTTGGCGGCAGGGCGATGGCCGAAGTCATGTCGCTGGTCTTTATGGTATTCATGATCATTCCGGTGATAGCGCCCGCAATCGGCCAGGTGCTTTTGCTGACCGGACCGTGGGAATACATTTTCTTTTTCATGGCCGCCCTGGGATTTGTCATCACGGTCTGGGCATTTATTCGCCTGCCCGAAACATTGCGGCCCGAGAACCGCCGCGAACTGCGCCCGGCGATCATCATTGAAGGCTTTCGGCTCGTCTTCACCAACAAGATGGCCTTCAGCTACGGGCTTTCGGCCATGTTCGTGTTCGGCGCCCTCTTCGGCTTCATCAGCACGGCCCAGCAGATCTATGTCGATATCTACGATCTGGGCGCCTATTTCCCGGTCGCTTTTGCCGCCATCGCCGGCCTGATGTCGATCTCGTCCTACACCAACTCCCGCATGGTCCGGAAAATCGGCATGCGCCGGCTGAGCCATGGCGCCATGCTGGTCTTCACCATCATGAGCGGCATCTGGCTTATGGTCTCGCTCACCGGGTTCATGCCGCTCTGGCTGTTCCTGGCCTTCCTTGCCGTCATCATGTTCATGTTCGGTTGGACGATGGCCAATGTAAATTCACTAGCCATGGAACCGCTCGGCAGGGTTGCAGGCACCGCTTCGGCCGTATTCGGCCTGATCCAGACAGTGGGCGGCGCCCTGATCGGAACCGTGATCGGTCAGTTCTACAACGGCACCATAACGCCCATCGCTGCGGGATATTTCGTGCTCGGCTGCGTCGCGCTCGTCTTCATCCTGATTGCCGAAAACGGCAAGCTGTTCGGTGTCGGCGAGGAATACAAGGACGAAGTCCCCCCGGTCGGCGGCGAACACTAGGACCAATCGACATCCAGCTCAGGGTGAGTCGAAAACGGCGGTTCTCGAGAGTGATGACCGGCTACAGAAGGTCCGGTGGACCTTATGTAGGGAAAAACGCCCGGCGAGCTTAAGCTCGCGGGCTATGAGCGGAGCGTACGTTCGGGTACGTGAGCACCGGAAACCCAGAGAACTGCCATTTGCAGACCGCCATCAGCTCAATGTCGATTGTCCTGGAGCGTGTCCAGCAAAACCCTGTCCTCGACGCGATCGGGGATGAAAATGGCTTTGCGGTTCGGACACGCGACAAAACAAGGGTTTGGAGCCGAGAATTTGCGTCGATCAAATCCTGAGCGACTCTAGACGGTAAACACCTCGCGGCGCAGTTCGTCCCAGCTGTCCCTGCTGCCTGCCACCAGAAGCCCGCCCTCCATATGGGCGGGTTTGTACGCCGAGCCGTCGAAATGGGCCACATGGGCGCCCGCTTCCACCATCATCAGCGATCCCGCCGCGTGATCCCAGGGCGTGAGCTTGTTATACATCATGAAGTTGAGGCTGCCGCCCGCCCCCAGCCGGTATTCATGTCCAGCGCAGCGATAGGCGGCAAGCGTGTGGATTTTGGCCAGATTGGCCAGAACTTCGGCCCGCTTGTCCTGCGCGACGTAAGATGCCGATGCCGTGCCGGCCATCTGGTCGAGCGGCACCGGAGCGGCAAATTTCTGCGCCACCATGCGTCCGTCGGGAAACACCTGGAAACACCCGCAGCCGCGCTCGGTCATCATCCAGTCATCCCCCACCGGATCGTAGATCACCCCGGCGACCACCTCGCCCTTGTGCACCACCGCCGCCATTACCGCGAACAGCGGCAACCCGGCTGCAAAATTCCAGGTGCCGTCCACCGGATCGACATAGACAACCGTCTCGTTCTCGAAATGAGTGTCGAGCAGCTTGGGGTTGGCGGCCACCGCTTCCTCGCCGATCACCACGGTCTGTGGTGAAGCTGCCTTGATCGCCTCGGTAATGAACCGCTCCGACGCTTCGTCGGCTTCGGTCACCAGGTCATGGGCGTGCGATTTGGTGCGGATCGCGCCTTCATCGAGCCGCCGGAACCGCGGCATGATTTCCGTGGCCGCGGCCTCGCGCAGAATTGCCGTCAGGCGCTCGATGTTCATTGGTCCATCCTGGCCGCCAGTGCGGCGAAGTCGAAAAGTTTCGGGTCCAGCATGTGGCTGGGATTGATATTGCCCAGCGCCCGGATCATCACGTCCTTGCGTCCCGGCATCTTGCGCTCGAAATCATCGAGCATCGCCTTCATGGCGTTGCGCTGCAGCCCGTCCTGCGAGCCGCACAGATCGCAGGGAATGATTGGGAATTCGAGCGCTTCTGCAAACCGGGCCAGATCGGCCTCGGCGCAAAAGGCCAGCGGGCGCAGCACTTCGACATCGCCCTCGTCATTGAGCAATTTGGGCGGCATGGCCGCCAGCTTGCCCCCATGGAAGAAGTTCATGAAGAAGGTTTCCAGGATGTCCTCGCGGTGATGGCCAAGCACCAGCGCCGAACACCCTTCCTCGCGCGCGATGCGATAGAGGTGCCCGCGCCGCAGCCGCGAACACAGCGAGCAATAGGTCGCGCCTTGTGGCAGCTTGTCGGTGACGATCGAATAGGTGTCCTGATATTCGATCCTGTGCGCGATACCGTTGCGCTCGAGAAATTCAGGCAGGATGTGTTTGGGGAAATTGGGCTGTCCCTGGTCGAGATTGCACGCCAGAAGCTCGACCGGCAAAAGCCCGCGCCATTTGAGGTCGAGCAGCACCGCCAGAAGCCCGTAGCTGTCCTTGCCACCCGACAGCGCGACCAGCCATTTCGTGCCCGGCCGCACCATGCCATAGGCATCGAGCGTTTCGCGGACCTGACGGATCAGCCGCTTGCGCAGCTTGTTGAACTCCACGCCCGTCGGCGCATCCCGAAACAGCGCCGGGCAGGACTCATCGGGATCGGCGATCGGTTCGGCAATACTCATTTTGACCCTTCTCGCGCCAGACGAAATGTGAAGCTGGGGCGCATGCGTTTGATACATGCCGCCGGCGCGGGGGAAAAGGGGCAGGTGCCGATTTCGGGAACGACAGGCCGGGCGAAACCCGCGATTGCGGCTCACCCGGCCCAGTGACGCAGAACAAGGCTACTGTGAACCCGTTCGAACCGGACCCGTCAGGAACCATCTGCGATCCGGCTTGCCCATTCATATCCCCCAGACATTGCCCTTCGCTCAACGCGCAGATACGCATTCTTGTCAAAAACCGCTCAATTGCCTTCGATCAGCCCTGATCTGGCTCCTGCCCGGTCTTGCATGCGCCGGATTCCCGGCCTTAGATCATCGTTCGCGGCCCGCAGCTGGAATGACGAGTCGCCGTCCTATACGGAGCGTGCAATGTTTCGATCTTTCTTCCCGGTCCCCAAGCAGTTTTTCTCATCCCTTCTCGGCTTGCTGATCCTGGCGATCATCGGCTGGTCGGCGCTGGGTCCAACGCTCCAGCCCTATCTCAGCCTGGACCGGTTCCTACTGCCACCCCCATGCGCGCCCACCGAGCCGGCGACGCCGCCGGGCGTGGGCGACACGGCCCAGGCCGTGCCGGGCGCCGAGCTCTCCGAGCCCGATTTGCCCGATTCCTCGATAACGGAGTCCGATGCCCCCTCGGCCACCGAAGCACGCTGCCTGCCGGAAGGCTCGTTCCTTACCGCCGAGCGGGTCTGGTTTTACCAGTACCTGCTCATTCTGGCCGTCGGCTTCTGTGTGTTCTGGTACAATTACAAACGCAATGAATGGTACTGGTGGTCCGTGGTCAGCACCGTGGCGATCATGCTGCTGGTCTATTTCAACGTTCAGGTCGACGCCTTCATCAACAATTGGCAGGGCCGTTTTTTCAACACCATGCAATTGGCCCTGACCGAACCGGGGTCCGTGACACCCGAAGAATTTTACGGCCAGATCGCAGAGGCTTTCGTTGTCCTGATGCCGCGCATTATCGTGGCGGTGATCGTTGCGTTCTATACAGCCCACTACGTCTTCCGCTGGCGCAAGGCGATGAACTCCTACTACATGGCCTGGTGGCCCTCGATCCGCTCCACGGAAGGTGCCGCCCAGCGCGTGCAGGAAGATACGATGCGCTTTGCCTCGATCACCGAGGATCTCGGCGTCGCCTTCCTCGATTCACTGATTACCCTTGTGGTGTTCATCCCACTCTTGTGGACCCTGTCGCAAAACGTCACCTCCCTGCCCCTGATCGGCGACGTGCCGGGCAGCCTTGTCTGGGTGGCGCTGCTGTCGGCGGCTTTCGGCACCGTGCTGCTGGCCGTAGTCGGCATAAAGCTGCCGGGCCTCAACTTCGAGAACCAGAAGGTCGAGGCGGCCTATCGCAAGGAACTGGTCTATGGCGAAGACCACGAGGAGTATGCCCAGCCCGCCACATGGCGCGAGCTGTTTGCCAATGTGCAGAAGAACTATTTCCGCCTCTATTGGCACTACACCTACTTCAATCTCGCCCGCTACGGTTATCTCAACCTGGCGGGCTACATCCCCCTCCTCGCCCTCTCGCCATCCATCCTCGCAGGAGCCCTGACGCTCGGGCTCTATCAGCAGGTCCAGCAGGCCTTCGGCCAGGTTTCGTCCTCGTTCCAGTTCCTGGCCCGCGCCTGGTCCACGGTCATCGAACTGCTCTCGGTCCACAAGCGTCTGATGCACTTTGAAAGCCACATCCCGCGCGATCAGGAACCGATCAAGGAATCGGTCAGCCAATACGCGGACTGACAAACAAAAAGGGCCGCCCACCGGGCGGCCCTTCGCGTCTTGGGTAACTTTACTCGCAGATAAACGCCGCGCTGGCCGCGTCATAGCGGGTTTCGGCCGGATAAACGCACAAGAGACGCTCGCGATCCGGAGTGCCGCCGCTCACCGGCAGATGGCCAGGGGCGACACCGTCTTCAACCCAGGCAACCAGCGCATCAAGACCGTCGAACAATTCCGGGCCCGTTCCACCCGAAACGTGCCCGACGCCGGGCATCAGATACAGCCGCGCAAAATCCTGCACCGCCTCCGCACTGCCATAACGCTCGATCATTGCGTCATACCAATCCACAGTGTCGATGGCCGAAACGCCCTGATCGCCTGTGCCATGATAGACAATCACTTTTCCGCCCGCGAAGCGGAAGGCGTCCATATTGGGGCTGTTGGCACTGGAAAACTCTGCCGAGCCTTCCAGGGTTGCCGGATCGGTCTCGAAATCGAAGGCAAAGGAATCGAAATCGGGATCGGGCGGCGTCATGAAAACATAGCGGATCGATGTGTTGGTTGCCCGCGGGTTGTTGTTGGGCCATTCGGTCGCTGTCCCCAGCTTCCATCTGCGGAAGTCAGAACCGGGGTCATAAGGAAATGGCGCATAAAGCTGCTCACCGGCCGCGTTGCGCGCGCCTTCATGAACCTTGACGAAAGCCTCGGCCTGCACTGCCGTGATGCAGCTATCGGTCTTTTCGCCCTCGCAGACGATCGGCGAAGGATCATATTGGCACCGCAGCGGCAGATCGATGATCCCGTCCTCCAGACCATCGTGTCCGTCGCACTGGGCGATCATTTCGGCAAAGATCAGGTCGGTGTCGGCCTGCGAATAGGCCTCGCTCAGGAGCGGACGTCCTTCGGCGTCACGCGGCGCAATCTCGGCCATCGCCGCCAGATCCCATGCCGTCGCGACGTGTCCGCGCGACTGCGAGATGATGGGGGCCCCCGCGATGATGCCATCGAAATGGTTGGCAAAGCGCTGGGCAGCGGTAAGCCCCTGCCGGCCACCATTCGACGCACCGACAAGATAAGAATAGCGCGGTGCCATGTCATAGGCCGACTGAAGCAGCGACTTGGAGACACCCGTTACAAGATCGAGCGAATTGTACCCCCAGTCGATGCGCGCCTTGGGGTCGAGCCCGAACGATGCATCGCGCCCGTCAGACCCGGTATGTCCGGCATCCGTGGACACCACGGCGTAGCCCATCGTCAGCGCCGGCGGCTGGCCGGCCGTGTTCGTTCCAACGGCCGGACGGATCGAACCGTCAGTCCCGCCACCGCCCTGGAAGTAGAACCGCTCGTTCCAGTCGAGTGGCAAGCGCAGCTCGAACCCGGTCGAAAACGCGACGTCGTCAACGCCCTTGCGCTCTTCCATGTAGCCTGTGAGAACACAATGAGGCGGCAAACTTGTCTCGCCACTCATCTCGTCCAGCCGCAGCTCGGTGCTGTCAATCCGCAGGTCCGGATACGCGAAGCCTGAAAGACTCTCGCACCAGCCGGCGGCACTGTCCGCAGCAATCTCGACAGCCCACCCCGGCATCGTGCCCAGCCCTGCGATCAACCCGGCGACCAGCGTCGCTCGGCCCATCCTGCCAGGTCCATTGGCCCTGTTGTTAGTCATCTCGTCCTCCTCAAACGAATGGCAACATTAGGTTCAAACCGGCAGACGGCAGTCGACGCCTGCTACGCACGCAAACGCCTGCCGCGCACCGCCCAGCGGACTGGTGCTCTCAAACTGTCCGGAATTGAACGATCAAATGATTGCGGCGCGCCAGGGTACTGGCAAACCCCGCCAGCCAGCATTCCGCAAGGCGGAACGTCCGCGCATATGGGCGGGCCAAACAAAAAGGGCCGCCCACCGGGCGGCCCTTGTTCGTAAAACTGTATGGTTCGCTTAGCGCGAATAGAATTCCACAACCAGGTTCGGTTCCATCTGGACCGGATAGGGCACATCGCCCAGGGTCGGGACGCGGACGAAGGTCGCGGTCATCTTGGAGTGATCGGCATCGACGTAATCGGGCACGTCGCGCTCGGCGAGCTGGACGGCTTCGAGAACGATGGTGAGCTGCTTGGAGCGCTCACGGATCGAGATCACATCGCCCGGCTGCACGTTGTAGCTCGGGATGTTGACGCGCTTGCCGTTGACCTGAACATGGCCATGGTTGACGAACTGGCGCGCCGCGAACACGGTCGGCACGAACTTGGCGCGATAGACGATAGCGTCCAGACGGCTTTCGAGAATGCCGATCAGGTTTTCGCCGGTATCACCGCGACGACGGGCGGCTTCGGCGTAAACGCGCTTGAAGGCCTTTTCGGTGATCGAGCCGTAATACCCCTTCAGCTTCTGCTTGGCGCGCAGCTGAATACCGAAGTCGGAAAGCTTGCTCTTGCGGCGCTGGCCGTGCTGGCCGGGGCCATAGGCGCGGGCATTGAGCGGGGACTTGGGACGACCCCAGATATTTTCGCCGAGACGGCGGTCGATCTTGTGCTTCTGCGAATGACGTTTTGACATCGCTTGTCCTTTCAAATCAGAGCGCATTCAGCAAAAGTTGCAGACTTTTGCGGTTCGAAAGCGCGACACATAAAATTAGAGAATGACGTCCGGATCGACCGGACGGATTCTCTAACCGATAAAAGACAGCGCCCTCCTCTGTTCTGCCCGAAAGCAGAACCGACAGACCGTGCGAAAAACGTGAATTTCAGGTCCGGCTCGAAAGCCGACCAAAAACGCAAACCGACGGTCCCGGGTGCTTCCTGACGGACAAAGCCGATCAGGATGGCCGGTTTCTAGGGGGCAAAGCGCATAAAGTCAAGCGCTGCGGGCGACCCTGCGCTCGCGGTGAAAGACGTAGAGCCCGGAGGCCAGTATGATGGCCGTGCCCACCCAGGTCCACAGGTCCGGAAAATCGCCGAACACGATATACCCCACGATCGTCGCCCCGATGATCTCGATATACTGGAACGGCGCCAGCGTCGAAGCCGGTGTACGCCGAAAGGCTTCGGCAAACAAAAAGAAGGTCAGCCCCGAGAACATGCCCATGAACACCAGCAGCCCCCAGGGTCCGCTGGTATCGATGCCGCCCGAAAAGCTTACCAACTGGAACTGGCCCAGCAGCGCAAATCCGACCCCGATCAACGCCATCGCCACAAGCGAAAACCAGAACTGCATCGAAATGGCGTCCATATGCCGGCCCAGCTTGCGCATGACGATCGCATTGGAAGCAAATCCAGTCGCTGCGATCAGCGGCAGAATCGACGCCCAGCCGAAAATATCCCAACTCGGCCGAATGACGACGACCGCGCCAACCAGCCCCACGGCCACCGCCACATAGCGCCGCCAGCCGGTCTTTTCCCCCAGCAGCAGGCCCGAAAGCACTGTCAGGATCAACGGCTCGACGAAAAAGATCGCGATCGCTGTGGCAATCGGCATGGTGACGAACGCCCCGATCAGCGAGGAGAGCACGATCGCCATCGTCGCCCCGCCCAGAAGCATCAGCCCCCACGGCCCCCGCGCCAGCCGCCGGCGCATCACCACAATGAACAGCCCCAGCATCACCATCTGAAACGCGAAACGCCAGAAGGCGATCTCAAACGGGCTGAGAAGGCCCGTCAGGCTCTTCGACATCGCATCGCTGATCGGCACCAGAAGAACCGCCGCGATCATAAGCGCCATCCCGCTTTGCGGTGAACCGGCTCCAGCTTTGGGAGCGGGAGATTGCGTGGCGACCATGACAGACCTGATTGGAAAATACGGGAGGGTTTTGCGTCCCACCCTAGCTGCGAGACCCGAGCACGGCAACCTCAGGACAAATCGTCTGCGTCCTCGTCCTTGTGCCGAGCAGGATTGGGCCGCTCGTGCCGCCGGTCGAGCGCCGCAACGATGCCGCGCAGCGTGCGCACCTCCTGCGCGTTGAACCCGCCGCGCGCGAACATAGCGCGAATATTGTTCATCATGCCGGGCCGCTTCGCCGGGGTCTTGAAGAACCCCGCCCGGTCGAGCGCTTCGCCCAATTGTTCGGTCATCGCGGCCAGTTGCCCGCGCGGTGCCGGCTCGCCCTCATCGGCAGAAAAGGGCAGTGGCTGATCCTTGAGCGCCGCGCGCCGCCATTCATAGGCAATAACCAGCACCGCCTGGGCAATGTTGAGCGAAGCAAAGGCCGGCTCGACCGGCAGCGTCACGATGGCATCGGCCAGCGCCACCTCGTCATTGTTGAGCCCCCAGCGCTCGCGCCCGAACAAAATCCCGGCCTTCTGCCCGCCCCCGATATGGGTCGAAAGCCGGTCCGCCGCTTCGTCGGGCCCGATCACGGGCTTGAACATCTCGCGGTTGCGCGCCGTCGTTGCCAGGACCAGATTGAGATCGGCCATCGCCTCTGTCAGCGTCTCGAACACCTGCACCCGCTCGATCACCGGCAGCGCCTTGGCCGCCGATGCCGTGGCCTTTTCGTTCGGCCATCCGTCCCGTGGATTGACCAGCCGCAGATCCCAAAGCCCGAAATTGGCCATGGCCCGCGCCGCAGCCCCGATGTTCTCGCCAAGCTGGGGCTCGACCAGAATGATCGCCGGCGTGGGCCGGAACGCAAATTCCTTGCTGCTGTCGGTCCCCGCCATCAGTTTGCCTTCCGCGCTGCGCGCCATTCGTCTTCGAGAATGGCGTAAACCAATTCCTCGTCCCACTCACCCTTGAAGATCGCATGCTCGCGAAAATGCGCTTCCCGCCGCATGCCCAGCTTTTCCATAACCCGCCACGAGGCGCTGTTGCGCGCATCGCACCGCGCCGAAATCCTGTGAAGGCCCACCTGCTCAAAACCCACCGCCAGCACCGCTTCCATCGCCTCGGTCGTATAGCCCTGGCCCTGGAATTGGGGGCTCATGACATAGCCGATCTGCCCCTGCCGCGCTGCGCGATCCTCAAACATCAGCACCACATCCCCGATCAGCGCTCCGCTCGCCTTGAGCACGGCCGCATATTGAATGCCTTCGCTGTTCTCGCCCGTTCCATCCATGGCGATCCAGCGCGGGATCAGCTCACGAACGCGATCGAGCGAGCGCGGCTCCCACATGCAGTAGCGTGCGACTTCGGGCAGCCCCTGATAGGCGGCTGTCGCTTCGGCATCTGACGGTGCGAATTTGCGCAGCATCAGCCTCTCGGTTTCTATTGCGAAAAAAGTCATTAGCCCGGCGCTCGTTTGTTGAAGGCTGAGGCACTAATGCTTGCCGGTCGCAATGGCAACAATAGCGCTGGATTTGTCAGCGTGCTCGTGCCAGCTTTCGCCGATGCCAACACTCAGCCTCGATGAAACCGCCAGTTGCGCCTGCGGCGCCGTAAGCCTTCGGATCGAGGGGCTTGTCCGCTCCATGCTGGTCTGCTCCTGCCTCGATTGCCGCAAATCGACCGGCACGGGCCACTCTGCCGTCGTCTTGATGTCGACCGATTCAGTTGCCGTTTCGGGCAAGACCAAGGGCCATACCCGCCAGGCCGCTTCCGGGTCTGAGATCACCCGCTATTTCTGCCCCCAATGTGGAACGCCCCTTTTTGCCAGAACAGCCCGTGCGCCGCTTTTGGCTCTGGTTCCCGCCGGCCTGTTCGACCGACCCGATTGGTTTTCGCCCAGTCAGGCGATTTTCTCGCGCACCCATCTCGATTGGGACACCCTCGACGAGACGCTCCCACACTACGACACCTATCGCGACAACGGAGGATTTTGATGTTTGCAACCGGCCGCTGCCTGTGCGGAACCATCAGCTTTACGGTCGCCGAACCGCCCATCCGCATGGCCCAGTGCCATTGCGAGGATTGCCGGCGGCTCACCGGCACCGGGCACATCGTTCAGGCATTCTTCAAGACAGATGATCTGACGGTCAGCGGACAACCGGCCGTGTTCGAAAACGTTGCCGATAGTGGCAGCGAACGCCGCCGCTCGTTCTGCCCAACCTGCGGCTCCACCCTGTTTTCCGAACGCAACACGGCTCCCGGCGTGATCGGCATCGCCATCGGCGCCTTCGACAATTCCGACTGGTTCAATCCCGCAATGGTGCTTTATGCCGGACAGCGCCCGCAATGGGACCCTGAACTCCCCGGTATTGAGGCCCATGAAAGAATGTAGATGAGCCACATCGCCGACGCCCTCTCAGACCGAATCCGCGAGCGCCTTGCCCCCATTCCCGGCATCACCGAACAAAAGATGTTCGGCGGACGCTGCTTCATGCTCGACGGCAACATGGTCTGCGGCATCATGAAAAACGGAGCCCTGCTCGCCCGCGTCGGCAAGGACGGCTATGAGGACGCCCTTACCCTTCCCGGCTGCCGGCCCATGACCATGGGCACCAAGACCATGTCGGGCTTTGTTGAAGTCGATGGCGACGTGCTCGAACCCGACAGCGGTCTCGCCCAATGGGTTGACCGCTGCCTGGCGTTTACGGCCACCCTGCCGCCCAAACAGGTCAGACCCGCCCGAACACCAGCGTCGCGTTGATCCCGCCGAACCCGAACGAGTTGGACATGACATAGTCCACTTCCCTGGCGATCGGCGTATTGGGCACGAGCTCGAAGTCCCCGCCCTCGGGCACCGGATCGTCGAGATTGATCGTGGCAGGCAGCGTGTTTTCGCGCAGCGCCATCACCGAGAACATCGCCTCGATGCCCCCTGCCGCGCCGAGAAGATGCCCGGTCGACGATTTTGTAGACGAAATCGCCAGCGACTTGCCCCGATCGCCGAACACCGCACCAATGCCGGCCAGTTCCGCCGCATCGCCCACCGGCGTGGCGGTCGCATGCGCGTTGACATAGCCCACGGCATCGGGAGAAATGCCCGCCATGGCCAGTGCTTTGCGCATCGCCACTTGAGCCCCAGCCCCATCCGGCGATCCCGCCGTCAAATGATAGGCGTCGGCCGACGTGCCATATCCCGCCACGACCGCAAGCGGCACGGCCCCGCGCGCCCTGGCGTGACTGAGCTTTTCGATCACCAGCACCGCTGCCCCCTCGGCCAGCACGAACCCCGAATGCCCCTTGTCGAACGGCCGCGAGGCCTTGTGCGGCTCGTCATTATAGGACGAGGTCAAAGCGCGCGACGCGCCGAACCCGCCAATTGAAATGGGATCGACCGAACCCTCGGCCCCGCCCACCACGGCAACTTCGGCTTCACCGGTCAGGATCAGCCGCATGCCATCGCCGATCGCCTGGGCCGACGCCGCGCACGCCGTAACCGGCGTACCGATCGGCCCACGAAACCCATGCACAATGGAAATCCAGCCCGCCGCCATATTGGCCAGGAACGAGGGCACGGTGAATGGCGAGAGCCGCCGCGGCCCCTTTTCGGCAATGGTGCGCGCCGCCTGCGCCATCACCGGCTCCCCGCCCACGCCCGAAGCGATGATCGTTGCCGTTGCCTGCTGCCCTGCATCGTCCTGGGGGTGCCAGCCGGCCTGATCGAGCGCCTGCGCCGCTGCGGCAAGCCCATACTGGATGAAAAGATCCATCTTCTTGATTTCCTTGGGCTCGATCCATTCGGCTGGATCGAACCCTTGGGGATCGTTGGTCTTGTCGGGAACCAGCCCGGCGATGTGGGAGGCAAACCCCGTCGTATCGAAGCGATCGTTGCGCACGACCCCGCTCTTGCCGGCAATAAGCCGCTCCCAGTTGGTCGCAACGCCCACCCCAAGCGGCGACACCACACCCATCCCGGTTACAACAACCGGATCATCGCTTTGCATCGAAAGTCTCCATCAATGGTTCTGGATTGATATGCCGTCCGGGCCTTCAGGCGTCCGCGTGCTCGCGCGCCTCACCGGCGGTAAGGGCACGCAACCCGCCAAGGAAATCCTCAGCCCCCGGCTCGGCCACCAGCGCCCTCAATTCGACCTGGGATTCCCGCCAGAGCGGCAGGATGTCGTCAAGAAGCGCCGCGCCCTTCCCGGTGAGTTCATAGTGTCGGATATTGCCCTTTTCCGGGCGTCCCGCGACGACGAGCCCGCGTTTGGCGAGTGGCTCGAGATTGCGCAGCAGCGTCGTCCGATCCATCGAAATTCGTGCCGCCATCGAATTGACCGACATGCGCGGCGAGTTCCGAACCGTCATAAGGACGGTAAACTGGACAACCGAAATTTCAAAAGGCCGGAGCACCTTGTCGTACCGGCGCGTCAGCGCCCGCGCCGCCATGACGGTGTTGAGCACGAGGCAATCGAAAAAGGCAAAGGTCATGGCGGCAACCTATAGTGTAATTACACATGTGTAAATACACTATACTATTCACCTCCGTGCCACCCCCGCTCGGCAAGCCCCCTTCGCGGCGAGACACTTTGCGCCTTTCCAATGCTCTGCTATAGGGACCGCGAACTTTGGCTGGCCCGTGCTGGCCGAACCGGGTTTTTGCGCGCGAGGAGCACACATATATGAGCAAGATCAAAGTCGCCAATCCCGTCGTCGAACTTGACGGCGACGAGATGACACGCATCATCTGGCAGGCCATCAAAGACAAGCTGATCCACCCCTATCTCGACATCGATCTTGAATATTACGACCTCAGCGTCCAGAAGCGCGACGAAACCGACGACCAGATCACCGTCGATGCGGCCAACGCCATCAAGAAGCACGGCGTCGGCGTCAAATGCGCCACCATCACCCCCGATGAGGGCCGCGTCGAGGAATTCGGTCTCAAGAAGATGTGGCGCTCGCCCAACGGCACCATCCGCAACATCCTGGGCGGGGTGATTTTCCGCGAGCCCATCATCTGCAAGAACGTGCCGCGCCTCGTCCCCGGCTGGACCCAGCCCATCATCGTGGGCCGTCACGCCTATGGCGATCAGTACCGCGCCACCGATTTCAGATTCCCCGGCAAAGGCAAGCTCTCCATCAAGTTCGTTGGCGAAGACGGACAGGAAATCGAGCACGAAGTGTTCGACGCTCCCTCCTCGGGCGTGGCCATGGCCATGTATAACCTCGACGAGTCGATCCGCGACTTCGCCCGCGCCTCGCTCAACTATGCCCTCCAGCGCGGCGTCCCCTGCTATCTCTCGACCAAGAACACCATCCTCAAGGTCTATGACGGCCGCTTCAAGGATATCTTCGAGGAAGTCTTCCAGGCCGAGTTCAAGGAAAAATACGAAGCCAAGAAGATCTGGTACGAGCACCGCCTGATCGACGACATGGTTGCAGCGGCCCTCAAATGGTCCGGCGGTTACGTCTGGGCCTGCAAGAACTACGATGGCGACGTGCAGTCCGACATCGTCGCGCAGGGCTTTGGCTCGCTCGGCCTGATGACCTCGGTTCTCATGACCCCCGATGGGCAGACCGTCGAAGCCGAAGCGGCCCACGGCACCGTGACCCGTCACTACCGCCAGCACCAGCAGGGCAAGGAAACCTCGACCAATTCCACGGCCTCGATCTTTGCCTGGACCCGTGGCCTTGCCCACCGCGCCAAGCTCGACGGCAATGACGAACTGGCAACCTTCGCCGCCACGCTCGAAAAGGTCACCGTCGACACGATCGAACAGGGCAAGATGACCAAGGATCTGGCGCTTCTGGTCGGCCCCGATCAGCCCTGGCTCACCACAATGGGGTTCCTGGACGCCATCGACGCCAACCTGCAAAAGGCCATGGCGTAACCGTCATCAAGCCGAACACAGCTGCCAAAGCCGCCCCTCGGGGCGGCTTTTCTTTTGCCCGCAGTCTCGCACGGCGCTGTTGCGGATGTGCATTTGTGACACATTTTTGACCAAATCCGCTTCGGGGCAATTGACCGGGACAGGGAACACAGCGATTGTTGACGTAAGCGTCATAGCGCTATCGATAACGATAGGGCTTATGGCGTCGGCGTGTTGGAGGGACGCGTCAGGACAATCCCGCGCATGTCCGGCAAGACGTTTTTGCGGTTCGGACACGCGACAGAACAAAGGTTGGAGCCAAGGATCTGCGTCAATCAGATCCCGAACGGCTCCAGGAGGAGAGTTACTCAATGCGTGCACCACGCAAGCGTTCCCATGCACTTGCCGTTTTGGGCCTGATGGCCGTCGGCGGCTCCGCCCAGGCCGGGGGTCTGGAAGCCAATGGCTACAACTGGGACATGATCTTCGATCCGGCGACCTATGCCGCCAAAGGCACGATCACCTATGTCGATATCGATCACGCCATTACCAATCCCGGCTACCCGGGAACCACGGTGTCCTCGTCACCAAGCCGCGTTCACTACAATTTCGGCATAAGCGGCGAGATTATCGACAACACCTCATGCCTGGTCTCGGCACAGAACCCGTTCGGTTCGGGCACCGATCGCGACAGGGCCTATGCCTTCGCCACCAGCCAGGCCGTGCGCGAGCGCATAAGTTCCAATGACATCGGCCTGACCTGCGCTTACGGGCTCGACGTCGGCCCCGGCGTTGCCAGCATCATCGGCGGCATATCGGCCCAGCAATTGAGCTACACTGCCACCGTCCCCACGGCTCTGGGCATCACGGCCCCCATCGATATCGACGGCATGTCGGCCGGCTGGCGGCTGGGTGTTGCCTATGAAATCGAAGAGATCGCCCTGCGCGTCAGCGCAATCTACAATTCCGCCGTTTCCTATGACCTCGATGGCACGGCCCTGGACGGCACCCCGTTCTCCGGCCCGGCCAGCGCCAATGTCACCGCCCCGCAATCGATCGAGCTCAAGGCCCAGACCGGCGTTGCGCCGGGGTGGCTCGTGCTCGGCTCGGTCAAATGGGTCGATTGGTCGGTGGTCGATACACTTGCTGTCAGTACAAATGCCGGTCCCATCAGCACCGATCTCAACTATCGCGATGGCTGGACGGTGACCGGCGGGGTCGGGCACGCACTGACTCCCGAGCTTACCGTGCTGGGCACGGTTACATGGGATCGCGGCACCGCCTCGGTCGACAATGCGGGCGTGTTGGAAAACGGCACCCAGACCGACCGTTGGGGCGCAACCCTGGGCGCGGCCTACGACATTTCCGAGAGCGTCGAGTTCTCCGGCGGCGTGTCCTATTCGACAATCGCGCCCGGCAGCAATCTGCAGAACGAAAGCTGGGACCGCGGCTCGGTCCTCGCCATCAGCGCCAGCCTCAAGGCATCGTTCTGAGCGTTTCGCGGTAACGAAAATGGCCCCTCACGGGGCCATTTTTATGCGTTTGATAGGGGCGATCAGGCGCCCAGATGAGCCTTGATGGCATCAACCGCCGCCTGGGCTTGCGAGGCGTCGGGGCCACCGGCCTGCGCCATGTCGGGACGACCGCCGCCGCCCTGCCCGCCGAGCGTCGTCGAGCCGATCCGCACCAGATCGACGGCGCTGTAACGCGACACAAGATCGTCGCTCACGCCCACCGAAATGCCGGCCTTGCCATCCTCGGTCGTGCCCACGATGACAACAATCCCCGACCCGATCTGCTTTTTGCCCTGATCGACGAGCCCGCGCAAATCCTTGGGCTGCAGTCCTTCGACCACGCGCCCCATAAAGGTCACGCCATTGATCGTTTCGCTGGCCGCCCCATTGGCAGCGCCGCCGCCCATGGCCAGCTTCTGGCGCAGATCGGCGACCTGCCGCTCCAGTGCCCGCCGTTCTTCCACCAGCGCTTCGACCCGCGACACCACATCGCGCGGCGACACCTTGAGCGCCGCGGCGACCGTCTTGAGCTGATCTTCCTGCTCGTTGAGATAGGCCCGTGCGCCATCGGCGGTCAGCGCCTCGACACGCCGCACGCCCGCTGCGACAGAACTTTCCTGGACGATCTTGACCAGCCCGATGTCGCCGGTGCGCCGCACATGCGTGCCGCCGCACAATTCCATCGAATAGGTCTTGCCCGCCTTTTCCCCATCCAGCGCCATGCCCATGGAGACCACGCGCACCTCGTCGCCGTATTTTTCGCCAAACAGCGCCATGGCCCCGGCCTTGACCGCATCGTCGACGGCCATCAGCCGCGTTTCGACAGGCGCGTTCTGCAGCACGATGGCATTGGCCATGCGCTCGACCTCGGCGATCTCCGCTTCGCTCATCGGCTTGGTGTGCGAATAGTCGAACCGCAAACGGTCGGGCGAAACCAGCGAGCCCTTCTGCGCAACATGGCTGCCCAGCACCTCGCGCAGCGCCTCGTGCAGAAGGTGGGTCGCCGAATGGTTGGCGCGGATCGCGGTTCGGCGGGAATGGTCGACCTTGAGCGTCAGCGCCTCGTCGATCTTGACCGTCCCGGCTTCGACCTTGACGCGATGGGCGAACACGCCGCCCGCCTGCTTTGTGGTATCGAGCACGACCACCTTCGCGCCGTCCTCGCTCTCCATCGTGCCGGTGTCTCCCACCTGCCCGCCGCTTTCGCCGTAGAATGGCGTCTGGTTAAGGACGATGAAACCCTCGTCTCCCGCATTGAGCGTATCCACGCTTGCCCCGTCCTTGACCAGCGCCTTGACTGCGCCGTCGCTGTCTTCGGTCTCATAGCCCAGAAATTCTGTGGGCCCGGCCGTGTCGGCAATCGAAAACCACACCGCGCTCGTTGCCGCATCGCCCGATCCCGACCAGTTCTTGCGTGCTTCGGCTTTCTGGCGCGCCATGGCCGCATCGAACCCGGTCTGGTCGACCGAAACACCCCGCAGCCGCAGCGCATCCTGGGTCAGATCGAGCGGGAAGCCATAAGTGTCGTAGAGCTTGAAGGCGGTCTCGCCGGCCAGCGTATCGCCCTTGCCCAATCCGGCGCTTTCGTCCTCAAGAATCTGCAGCCCGCGGCTGAGCGTCTTTAAGAAGCGTTCCTCTTCGAGCCGGATCGTTTCCGAAATCATCGCCTCGCCCGCAACGAGGTCCGGATAGGCCTGCCCCATCTCGCGCACCAGGGACGGCACGAGCTTGAAGATCGTGGCATTGTTGGTGCCCAACAGTGTTGCATGGCGCATGGCACGGCGCATGATGCGGCGCAGCACGTAACCGCGCCCCTCATTGGCCGGCAGCACGCCGTCGGCAATCAGGAACGACATCGAACGCAAATGATCGGCGATGACGCGATAGGACGCCACGGTTTCCGGGGTCGGCGCGCGCCCGACTGCAGAAGCGGTCGCATCGATCACATGGCGGAACATGTCGGTTTCAAAGACGCTCTCGACACCCTGAAGGATCGAGGCCATCCGCTCGAGCCCCATCCCCGTATCGATCGAGGGGCGCGGCAGCGGTTCTTGCTTGCCGTCGCCGCTTTGCTCGTATTGCATGAACACCAGATTCCAGAACTCGAGGAACCTGTCGCCGTCTTCTTCTGGCGTGCCCGGAGGGCCGCCCCAGATATGATCGCCGCGATCGATAAAGATTTCCGAGCACGGACCGCACGGGCCCGTATCGCCCATCGTCCAGAAATTGTCCGAAGTGGGAATACGGATGATCTTGTCATCGGAAAACCCGGCGATCTTTTTCCATAGGTCCGCCGCTTCGTCGTCGGTGTGATAGACGGTGACCAGCAGCTTGTCCTTGTCGAGACCGAACTCCTTGGTGACCAGCGTCCAGGCCATTTCGATGGCCTGTTCCTTGAAATAGTCGCCGAAGGAAAAATTGCCCAGCATCTCGAAAAAGGTCAGATGCCGCGCCGTAAAGCCCACATTGTCGAGATCGTTGTGCTTGCCCCCTGCCCGCACGCATTTCTGCGAGGTCGTGGCGCGAGAATAGGGCCGCTTTTCAAGCCCGGTAAAAACGTTCTTGAACTGCACCATGCCCGCATTGGTGAACATCAGCGTCGGATCGTTGCGCGGCACCAGCGGGCTTGAAGAGACTTTCTCATGGCCGTTCCTGGCAAAGAAGTCGAGGAAGGTCGAACGGATGTCGTTTACGCTTGTCATGATCGAGCCCAAAAACCCTGTCTGCGGCCAAGGCGCCGCACCATATCTTTATCGTTCTGGATGCGCCGGATACGCGGCCGATTGCGCCCCGTTTTCACCGGCTGGAAACTTGAGCAAGCCTTCTAGCGTGTGCATCGGGCGAGTGCAATGCGAAGGCTGCGGCACCGGGCCAATAAGTGCCGGCAGCAAACCCGCTGGTTTTGCAAAAAAGAAAGGCGCCGGTTGCCCGGCGCCAGGAGGTCAGAGACCACAATTCGGCTTGGCCGCGCAAAACCGCAACAGCCAATTAGAGCGTGTCCAGCAAAACCATGTCCTCGACGCGATCGGGGATGGAAACGGTTTTGCGGCTCGGACACGCGCCAAAACAAGAACTTGGAGCCAAGGATTTGAGTCAATCAAATCCTGAACGGCTCTAGTCTTCGCTGTCCTCGGCGCTGCCTTCTCCTGCCGTGATCAGTTCAGCGGCAATAAGCCCGGCGCTCTCGCGCACCCCGTTCTCGATCTGATTGGCGATCTCGGGATTGTCCTTGAGGAACTGGCGCGAATTTTCACGCCCCTGGCCCAGCCGCTGGCTGTCATAGGAGAACCAGGCTCCCGATTTCTCGACGATCCCGGCCTTGACGCCCAGATCGAGCAGCTCACCGGTCTTGGAAACGCCTTCGCCATACATGATGTCGAATTCGACCTGACGGAACGGAGGGGCCATCTTGTTCTTGACCACCTTGACGCGCGTTTGGTTGCCGACAACTTCCTCGCGGTCCTTGATGGCGCCGATGCGGCGAATGTCGAGACGAACCGAGGAATAGAATTTGAGCGCATTGCCGCCGGTCGTGGTTTCGGGCGAGCCGAACATCACGCCGATCTTCATGCGGATCTGGTTGATGAAGATCACCATGGCCTTCGATTTGGAAATCGAACCCGTGAGCTTGCGCATAGCCTGGCTCATCAGACGCGCCTGAAGGCCCGGCAGGGAATCGCCCATCTCGCCTTCGAGTTCGGCCCGTGGCGTCAAAGCCGCCACCGAGTCGACGACCAGAACGTCGATCGCGCCAGACCGCACCAGCGTATCTGCGATTTCGAGCGCCTGTTCACCCGCATCGGGCTGGGAGATCAACAGCTCGTCGATATTGACGCCAAGCTTGCGCGCATAGGTGGGATCGAGCGCGTGTTCTGCGTCGATGAACGCGCAGATACCGCCGCCTTTCTGGGCTTCGGCCAGCACATGCAAAGCCAGCGTTGTCTTGCCCGAGCTTTCCGGCCCGAAAATTTCGATGATACGCCCGCGCGGCAGACCACCGATGCCCAGCGCGATATCGAGACCGAGCGAGCCCGTGGAAATCGATTCGACATTGACTGAGGTGTTTTCCCCCAGCTTCATGACCGAACCCTTGCCGAAATTGCGCTCGATCTGACCCAGAGCGGCCTCGAGCGCCTTGTTCTTGTCCATCGAACCCCCGTCAACCACGCGAAGCTGTGAAACTGCCATTGTTAGCTCTCCTTATTTCACCAAATGCCCTGCGCGCGCAACGCGATCAGTCGGCCCTCAACGCCTATTTCTAGGTTGCATATTTGTTCTCATTTTGTTTTCGATATGTCAAGAGACAAAATAAGAACATTCTGGAATAATGGAACTCTTCCACTTCATACGCATTGGGAATCGCAATCGGTGCCGGAATCGGCGTCGCGCTAGACAACATCGCCATCGGAATCGGCATCGGCGTTGCCATCGGCGCCGGTCTTGGTGCGGCATTTCTGGCTGCCTCGAACTCCTCGGAAAAAGACTAGTCCTCGCTGGCCGCCGGACTGCCCGAAAGCACTTCCTTGACCTTGGAATTGATCTGATCGAGCGTATAGGGCTTGGGCAAAAATTCCACGCTCCTGTCGTCCTCGAGCCCCTGGCGCACGCTTTCTTCGGCATAGCCGGAAACGAAGATCACCTTGAGCCCCGGATAGAGCCTGCGCACATGGGTCAGAAGCGTCGGCCCGTCCATCTCGGGCATCACCACGTCCGAAATGATCAGGTCGACCTTGCCCTCGATTTCCTCGAGCACTTCGAGCGCCTCTTCGCCAGATCCGGCCTCGAACACTTCATAACCCGTTGTCGACAGGGCCCGCGCCGAGAACATGCGCACGCTCTCCTCGTCCTCGACGAGAAGGATGCGTTCATTGCCCGTCAGATCGCGGACAGGCGCCGCAACCGCCTTGACCACTTCTTCCTTTTCCTGCTGGATGTGCCGGGGCAGCAGCAACCGGAAGGTCGTGCCCTTTCCCACTTCGGATTCGGGATAGATATAGCCACCGGTCTGCTTGATGATGCCATAGACCATCGACAGGCCCAGCCCGGTCCCCTTGCCCAGCTCCTTTGTCGAAAAGAACGGCTCGAAGATTTTTTCCATGACCTCCTGGGTCATGCCCGTGCCGGTATCGCTCACCTCGATCGAAACGAAATCGGTGGGCACCAGCCCCGGATAGGTGAAAGTCTCGGCTTCGGCCTGCTCGACATTGCGGGTGCGCAGCGTGATCTGCCCGCCATCGGGCATCGCGTCGCGCGCATTGACCGCAAGGTTGATGATCACCTGTTCGAGCTGCACCAGGTCGGCCCGGATCGGCCACACATCGCGCCCGTGCTCGACATCGAGCGTCACATGCTCACCGATCAGCCGCTTGAGCAACACCGTCAGATCGTCGATATGCTGGGGCACTTCAAGCACCTGCGGGCGCAGCGTCTGCCGACGCGAGAAGGCCAGAAGCTGGCGCACCAGGCCCGCAGCGCGGTTGGCGCTCTGCTTGATCGACATGATGTCGCCAAACGAGGGATCGGACGGTTTGTGCTTGAGCAGCAGCAGGTCCGAAAACCCGATGATCGCCGTCAGCACGTTGTTGAAATCATGGGCCACCCCACCGGCCAGTTGCCCCACCGCCTGCATTTTCATGCCCTGGGCAAACTGTTCTTCGAGCTGGCGCTGCTCGGTCATGTCGAGCGCATAAAGGATCGCCGCCTCGTCGCTTTCCCCGCCCTGCTCGACGCCCGAAATGAACATGCGCACGCTGCGCGGCTTTTCCCCCGGAATCGTCGCATCGACCGGCGCGATTTCCGACCGGTGCCCCTTGGCATCGGCCAGCGCCATCGCCAGTTTTTCCCGGCTTTCCGGATCGATCAGCGAGGCGACATTGAGCCCCTCGATCCCGCGTTCCCCGGATGTCAGCCCGAAAATCCGGGTAAAGGGCGCATTGGTACGCACCACCTTGCCCGCCCCGTCGAGCGCCGCAATGGCAATCGGGGTGTGGTTGAAAAACCGCGAAAACCGCACTTCGGCGGCCCGCAATGCCTCTTCCCCCTCGATGCCGCGTGAGCGGTCGAGCACCAGCGTACGCGTCTCGCCCAGCTCGCCCTCGGCCAGCCGCGCCGCGCGGTGCAACAGCCGCACCGGCAGATTGGTGCCGTCGTGGCGCACCAGATCGAGATCGATCACTTCGGTGCGCACCGCGCCGTCCTGCCCGCCGCCCATCAAAAGCCCCGCGCCATCGCCCTGCACGATCTCGGCAAGATCGAGATCGCCCGCCTCGAAAGCCGCGAGATCATAGCCCAGCCAGTCGGCCAGCGTTGAGTTGATATACTGTATCCGCCCGCGCGCATTGGCCGAAAAGAACCCGGCCGGCGCATGATCGAGATAGTCGATGGCCTTTTGCAGCTCGACGTAGAAATTTTCCTGGCTCTCGCGGTCGCGGGTTATGTCCTCGACCGTCCAGATCACCGATTTGCCCGGCGCGCCATCGTAATCGGGAAGGCTGCGTGCCCCGATGCGGAACCATTGCGCAGCGCTCTTGCCGCGCGCAATCCGCACATCCTCGACAATCGCCCGCCCGTCCCGCGCGGCCCGCGAAAGCCGATAGACCGCCTCGCTCGCTTCGGGCTGGCTGGCAAACAGCCGCGGCACGCCAACGGGGACCCCCTTGGAAACAGATTTGGAAAGGTCCGAATATTGCGCATTGGCATAAAAGATCTTGCCGTCGCGGTCGGTGACCACCGCCCCGTAGGGCAGGCTGTCGACAATGGCGCGGGCCAACGTCCGCTTTTCAGAGCCCCCCACGAACCGGAACAGCCCCGCCGCCAGCGCAAACAGCGAAAACACCCCGATAACCGACAGGACACCCAGAAACAGGACGATCATTTCGGGCGAAATGGCGTCTCCCATCAGCGAGAACGCTACGGCAACCGCGACGAAAGCGAGCGAAAGGATGATCACCCGCCACAGCGCTGCATTGGACGACGGACGCGCCACCATCGGCTCGGGATAGCTGTCCTCGTCCATCGGGGCCACCGCCATCGCTTTTTGTTCCTCGCTAGAGACATCCGCCCGCAAATCGAATCGGGCTTCCTATTGGTAGCAAACCCGACTTCGCCTTGGGTAGTGCGGATTAACCGCTCGTTAACAGTCTCGGTTAGGGTCGACCCTGATTTCCACTGCGCCAGCTCGAGCGGTTTTTCAACCGCATCACATAGCCGATGATCTGCGCCACGGCCTTGAAATGCTCTGCCGGGATCGTCTCGCCCACCTCGGCGCCCGCATAAAGCGCCCGGGCCAGCGGGGGATTTTCGACGATTGGAATGTCGTGATCCCTGGCCAGCCCGCGGATTCTGAGCGCAACGGCATCGACGCCCTTGGCCAGCACCTGGGGAGCGGCCATGTCCTTGTCGTATTTGAGCGCCACGGCAAAATGGGTCGGGTTGGTCACCACAACCGTCGCATCGGGCACCGCGGCCATCATGCGCTTGCGGGACCGCTCCATGCGGATCTGGCGGATACGGCCCTTGACGTGAGGATCGCCCTCCATCTGCTTGTACTCGTCGCGCACTTCCTTGACCGTCATCATCTGGCGCTGCCACCATTTGTGGCGCATGTAGATATAGTCGAGCAGCGCCACGATGGTGATGGCGATCAGGGTCGCGATAAAGATCTTGATGCCGATTTCCTGGAACAGTTCCAGTGTCACGATGGGGTCGGCGGTCATGATGGTCGAAAGCCGGTCCCGGTCGGGCCAGACCACCAGCACCATGATGGTGGAAAACACCACGAGCTTGAACAGCCCCTTACCGAAATTGACCAGCGCCTCGCTCGAAAACAGGCGCTTGGCTCCGGCCAGCGGGGAGACTTTGGAGAATTTGGGTTTGAGGTTTTCGGCCGAAAACACCATGCGGTGCTGCACCATGTTTCCCGCAATCCCGCACAGCGCCAGAAGGACCATCGGCAGCAAAAGCGCACTCAAAAGGCTGATCGTCGCGCCATAGACGAACTGGTTGAACCCCGGCCCGCCCACTTCGTAAAGGTCGGCGCGGCCAAGATAATCGCCGAGGCTGGTCATGAACTGCGCACTGGTAAACGGGGCGACAAAGGCAAAGATCAGCGCCGACCCCAGGATCATGAACCAGGTCGTCACCTCCTGGCTCTTGACCACATCGCCCTTCTTGTGGGCGTCCTCGAGCCGTTTTTGGGAGGGGTCCTCTGTCTTTTCGCTCTGTTCGGGTTTGTCGTCGCTCATACTCTAGCCCAGAAACTGCGAAAAGTGATCTTCGAGATGGGTCATATAAAGGGTCATCGTGAGGCTGAGCAGCAACGCGAACAGGATCAGCCCGATGATGATGTTGGCCGGCATGGCCATGAAAAACACCTGAATCTGCGGCATCAGGCGCCCCAAAATCCCCAGCCCCAGGTAAAACACCAGACCGAAAACCAGGAACGGCGCCGACATCTGCGTGCCGATCAGAAACGCCTGCGCCACCATCTCCGTGGCCATTTCCGCAGCATCGCCCAGCATCAGCGGCGCGTCGGGCGGGAAATAGCTGTAGCTGGCATAGATCCCGGCCAGCAGCACATGGTGCAGATCGGTGGCAAAGATCAGCGTCACGCCCAGCATGGCCAGAAAATTGCCAATGATGGCCCCCTGCACCCCCGGCTGGGTGGGATCGGATGTCTGGGCCATCGAAAGCCCCATCTGGAACGCGATCACCGCACCTGCGACCTGCGCCGCCGTAAGAATGAGCCGGGTCAGCCCCCCGAGGATAAATCCCACGGCAAGTTCATGGCCCAGCGCCGTCATCAATCCGCCCAGCGTCACCGGAACCGCCCCCAGATTGGGCAGGATCAGCGGATAAAGGATCAGCGAAAACGCCAGCGCGAACGTCAGCCGCAAGCGCGTGGGAATCGTTGATTCCCCGAGCGCGGGCAGCAACATCAGGATCGTGCCGAGGCGCGCGAAAATGAGAAAGAAATAATAGGCGACATCGGGGCCCCAGCTCACGCTCATGGCCCGTTACCCGCCTGTTATGATCATGTCGACGATCTGGGTCATGTAAGCGCTCATCGTGGCGCCCATGAACGGCAAGGTCACCAGCAGCGTGACAAAGATCGCGATGATCTTGGGCACGAAAACCAGTGTCATTTCCTGGATTTGCGTCAAAGCCTGAAACAGGGCGATGATGACGCCGACCACCAGTCCCACGATCATCATCGGCCCCGAAACGATAATCAGGGTCCAGATGCCGGAGGTGGCGATATCGAGAGTTTCTGCCCCGCTCATGGGAATGGCTCCTGCCGAATCGAGCCCATTCTACACGCTCTGACGCCCAATGGACCCTCGGTGTACTGGAGGGCCACGCCCAAAGGTCAGCCTAGATCGGCATGCGCATGATTTCTTCGTAGGCCGAGATCACCCGGTCGCGAACGGTGACCATGGTTTCCATCGCCGACTCGGTTTCGGCCAGCGCGGTCACCACATCGACCACATTGGCCTTGCCGTTGATCATATCGACAGACACCTGATCGGAGCGCTGCCCGGTCTCGGCGATACCACCGAGCTGATCGGCCAGCATCTGCCCGAAATCGGTGCCCGAGGGCGAAGCTGTGGGCGCTGTCAGCTTGCCGCCGGCCTGATCGGAAATCAGGCGCGAGACATTGCCGTAAGCGGCTGTGGCTGCATTGAATGGCGTGCTCATGAGCTTGTATCCTTTAGTTGTCGCGCTTCCGAACCGCAAAAGTGGCTCCCACTTTTACTGGAAGCCCTCCCGCTATCCCCTCAGAATATCGAGCGTCCGTCCCAGCATCTGGCGCGACACGGTGACGACGTTGAGATTGGCCTCGTAGGTGCGCTGGGCCTCGCGCATGTCCATGGTCTCGATCAGCGTGTTGACGTTGGGGTATTTGACATACCCGTTCTCGTCGGCCGCCGGATGGCCCGGCTCGTAGCGCGAGGAGAAATCGCTCATGTCCGTGGCCAGCGCCCCGACCGTCACTTCGGTGGCACCCAGTTCGCGATTGAGCACGGCGTGAAAGGTCGGCACCTTGCGGCGATAGGGATCCTCCTCGGGCGTGTGCCCCGCGGAATCGGCGTTGGCCATGTTCTCGGCGATCACCCGCATGCGCGCCGTCTGGGCGTTGAGCCCCGACCCGGCGATCTTGATCGATGTCATGAAGTCGTTCATGCGCTAGCGTCCTATACGTTCTTGCCCAGGGCGATTTTCATCAGCCGCATGGAGCGTGTGTAGAGCGTGGTCGCGGCCTGATAGTCCATCTGGTTGGTCGTGACCTTCATCATCTCTTCTTCCAGCGTCACCCCGTTGCCCTCGGGCATGACCTCGAAACTGTTCATCGTCCGCGCGCCCATGGCCCGGCTCGGATCGCTCCCGACCGAGAAATGCTTCTTGTTGGTCGCCGTCGTCGTGACACTGGCCCCCGAATGCCGCGCCGTGCTTTCGATGGAAAACGGAGCAAGGTCGCGCCCGCGATAGCCGGGCGTCTCGGCATTGGCGACGTTCTC
Source organism: Pelagibacterium nitratireducens (assembly GCF_037044555.1). Taxonomy (NCBI): domain Bacteria; kingdom Pseudomonadati; phylum Pseudomonadota; class Alphaproteobacteria; order Hyphomicrobiales; family Devosiaceae; genus Pelagibacterium; species Pelagibacterium nitratireducens. The sequence continues at coordinate 1,510,573 of NZ_CP146275.1, read as the reverse complement.
GGCCAGAAGCGTCTGGCGGGTTTGATGCCATTGCATCCTGTTCTTGAGCGCGGCAAAGATGGGCAGATCGCCAATGGCCATGTCGGTTCGCCGAATCCGGTTACGGTCTGTTAACTGGGCAAACTTTGCCCACTCCATGGTTAACGGCGCGTTAACCGATCGGAAAGGAAGGGCCGGAAATCTCCCAATTTTGAACAAAGCTGCGCTATAGTAGGCAGCTATTGCCCAGCGCCAAGCGTCCGGCTATGTGTCGCGGGACGCGTTGCCCATTTCCAGGAGCATGACAGTGGGATTTCTGAACAGCCTTTTCGGCGGTGAAAACGGCTATCTGACAATGATCGTGGCGCTGGCCATCGTGATCGTTCTGATCGTGCTTGCCGTATGGCTTATCAAGCTCGTGGGCGATGCGTCGGCCAGTGTCGGCCGTGGCCGCAACCGGCGCCTCATGGTCATCGATTCCGTTGCCATCGACAACAAGCGCCAGGCCATCATCATCCGCCGCGATGAAACCGAGCACCTCATCGTCATCGGCGGCCCCAACGATCTGGTTGTCGAAAGCGGTTTTGAAGCGCCGCCCGTCCAGCAGGTCCAGCGTCCGCGCCGCAAACCCGCCGAACCGGCCCCCGCCGTCGCACCCGAGCCGGCGGCCCCTGCCCGGCCCGCCGGCACCTCGCTGCGCCATACCGGCCTTTTGCGCCCGGTCGAGGACAACGAACCCAAACTCGATGGGGGAAAGCCCGACAATAAGGGCCGCACCTCGTCCGACTCAGCTACAAGCGTTGCCATGTCGGCCACCACCACCGTGGAGCCCGAACCGCTGCTTGAAGCGAGGGAACGAGATTACGAGGACACCGCAACCAGGTCCTGATACCGCACCGCGCCGGGCCGGAACGCCCCGCGCGGCACTTGTTCTTGCTCTTGGCCTCGCTGCCGTCCTGCTGTTGCCCGCAACGGGAATTGCCCAGGACATCTCCATCGATTTCGGCGACGAGACCACGTTGACCGAACGCGCGATCCAGATGATCGCGCTCATCACCATCCTGGCGCTCGCGCCCTCCATTCTCGTGATGGTGACCAGTTTTACTCGCATCGTGGTGGTGCTTTCGCTGCTGCGCACCGCCATCGGGCTGCAGACCGCGCCGCCCAATTCGGTGATGATCTCGCTGGCGCTGTTTCTCACCGCCTTCATCATGGCGCCCACACTGCAGCAAAGCTATGAGCTGGGCATCGAACCGCTTGTCGCCGGCGAGGTTGAGATCGTCGAAGCGATCGAACTGGGCTCCGGGCCATTGCACGAATTCATGCGCACCCATGTCCGCCCCCAGGACGTGATGCTGTTCATGGATCTGACCGAAACCCCGGCGCCGGAAAACCCCGAAGACCTCGAACTGCGCATCCTCATCCCCGCCTTCATGATCTCCGAACTGCGCCGGGCCTTCGAGATCGGCTTTCTTTTGTTCCTGCCCTTCGTGGTCATCGACATGGTCGTGGCCTCGGTGCTGATGAGCATGGGCATGATGATGCTCCCCCCGGTCATCATCTCCCTGCCCTTCAAGCTGATCTTCTTCGTCCTCGTCGACGGCTGGCACCTTGTGGCGGGCTCATTGATACGAAGTTTTACGGGGTGAGTGCCGACCTTGCCAAAGGCAAGGTCAAATCGCTCCAGTGGAGCGATTTGAGGCACGAACGCCGGAGCCTAAGCGACGGCCGGATCAGCGCTGCACAATACACCGGCCCCTTATCTGCGCCTCCCAACTCCACTGACCAGGAAGCTGCCGAGCCCCCACCTACAAGCTCGCCACCGCCCCCGTTTCCGGCGCCGCGCGCAATGGCGTCACCGCATCCTGCCCGGAATAAATCTCGCGATACGCATTCAAAAACGCGTTGATCGCCTGGGTGTCGGCCACCTGCCGGGCAATCTCGCGGAAGTTGACGCCATTGGGATCGACATTTTCGACAACGAAGGCAAAGACCGGCCATTCGGGCGTTGTCGACATTGCCTCGGAAAACCGGCTGCGCAACCGGGCCAGGCCGATCTGGTCGTTCGAGAGCACATAGCCCACCGCGGCCTTGACGATGTTGGTGCGCGCCATGGGCGAAAGCGTGCCGGTGTCCAGATCGGGCGAATAGAGCGCCTCGATGGTTTCGCTGGCCGCCGAAAAGCGGTTGGCCTGCCACAGCGCATCGATGCGCAGCAATTCGGTATCGCGGCCCGTAAGGCTCGAAAGCAGGTCGAGCGCCAGATCGTGCCGATGGGCGTGAATGAGCGCGCTGGCCTCGAGCACGCGGCGCTGGCGCTCCAGCCCCGGCGGCAACCCGGCCAGCCGCGTGTCGTAAAGCACTCGCAATGCCGAATTGGGATCGCGATTGGCGATATGGACAACGGCAAGATCGGCGGCCACCTGCGCGCGCGCCGCGCCATCGAGCCGGTTCTCGATCTGATAGCTCAGCAGTTCGGATGCCTGGGCCAGCAGGTCGACCTCGATCAGCCGCTGGGCGAGATTGCGGATCATCATGTCGCCCTCGGCCCCCGGCGGGGTGAGATGGCGATAGTCGTAATAGATCGACAGCGCCGAAACCGGGTCCAAGGCGTCGGCCTTCCCGTCGAGGAACAGCCCGGAAAATTCGGTCCGCGCCCGCGCCAGAAGCCCGTCGAGCGTTTGGCTCTCCTCGAACCCCAACGCCATTTCACGGGTCAGAACGAACGCATCGCGATAATCGCCATGGCGATATTGCAGATCGGTGAGCTTGGTAACGATATCGATTTCAAGCTGGTCGCCGCGCCACAGCGTCGATTGGACGGCCAGCGTATGGATGGCCTTGGCGATATCGAGTTGCCCCATATCGTCCAGGATCTCGATGGTGCGCAGCACCGCTTCGGCGGTCGAGCCGCGCCGGTCGGCGGCGATGACCCGCCCATAGCCCTCCAGCGCGTCGTTCTCGAGCCCGTTGATATGATCAAGGCGCGCCGAAAGCAGCTGATATTGCGCAACCTGATCGGGCGTCAGCGCGGCAAGATCGACAGCGCGGATCATATCGGCGGCCATCTTGGCATCGCTCTGCTCCACGGCGGCGCGTATGGCCGCCATATGAAAGCGCGCCCGGACCCAGTTGGGATAATTGTCGATGACGTGGTCGCCGCCGAACGCATCGAGCCGCGCACCGGCGAAATCGCCGGCATCGACCTTGGCGATGGTGCGCCAGATCATGGCGTCGGCATCGTTGAGCATCCTGTCGGCGTTGAGCAGGTCCAGTGCTTCGGCATGGCGCCCGGCCAGCGCGTTGGCCGCACCCAGCGTCGCGCTCATGACCGGCTCGAGGCTCTCCTGACGCAGATCGCGCGTAAGAACATCGAGTACGCCGATCGCTTCGTAGGCAAAATTGTTGCTCAGGTAGAACTGGGCGAGATCGAGCCGGGCGCGGTCGAGTTCCCTGCCCTCGACAAGCGCGGCGCGCTCCTGATACTCGTCGCGCAAAAGCACGAATTCATCGGGGTTCGGTGCCATCATCGCATTGAGGTCGAGCGCGCTGACGCTCGTCGCATCCGGGGCGTAAAGGCGCTGCTGGCCATCGTCGGTCGAAACCGTAAGGCCGGTCTCGGCGGTGATCACCGCAAACCGGTCCTCGATGGAAACATTGATGCCCTCGTGCAGCGGCTTGATCACCAGTCCATGGATGGAGCGCGGCGCTTCGAAATCCACAAAGCCCAGATCGCGCACCACCCCGCGGGCCGGCGGATAGGTGGTCACCACATCCAGAATATCGCCCACATCGGGATCGCGCAGTTGGTGCACATTGCCCGGCCGCTCGAGATCGGCCTGCATTTCATAAAGCCCGGTGGGCGAGCGGCGGCGTTCAAGCGTCACCGGCTGAACCGCCGAAAGCAGGATGTCACCGAGCGAGAGAACCCAGCTCTGCCCTTCCGAGGCCAGCGTGGCCAGCCGGTTGTCGTCGAGCACCATGCGCACGACATAGGCCGCGCCCGTGCTTTCAACGGTCAGGTCGCGGGCCAGGCCATCGAGAATTTCTCCCGATTGCGCATCGGGGCTGACCAGCCGGGAGGGCGTATCGAATAACATCCACACCACATTGCCGCGCCGGAACACGGCGGCGGGCGTTTCCTCGACGAAAGGGAAAACGACACGGACGGTCTGGCCCACCGTGCTGACATAGGGCTGGACGGTGCCCGGCCCGTCCGACACCTCCTGCGCGGGGTCCTCCCCTACCTCCTCCCCTTCGGAAACAGGTTCGGGATCCGAAAGGGTCGCGGCGATCTCGTCCAGTTCGAGCCCATCGGCACTCGCCCCCGGCACGTCGATATCGAGGATGAATTCGGTGCTCGACTGCTCGTAAAAGCGCGCCGAAACATCCTCGGGAATGGTCATGGCGATTTCGGTGTCGCCGCCATGGACGATGTTGGTCACCTCGCCAAGCTGCGCAGGGCGGTCCGACAGCACCTCATAAAGATCGACCGGCACCGGCCAGTCGAACCGGATCGAGGCGTTTTCCCCTTCGCGGGTGAACTCGGCCTTGGTGCCCACGTTCCAGCTGAATTCGATACGCGAAAAGGTCTGATGCCGCCCCACCCTGATGGTGGGCTGGGGATCGTATTCGAGTACAAGCTCGGCGCGCCTGCGTTCCTCGGCGATCCGGGCTGCCTCCTCGGCGCGTTCGGCCAGCTTGGTGATAATTTCGGGCGGCAGCCCCGGGGGCAGCCCGACCCAGCTTGCCGGCAGCAGATCGATATAGAGCTGTTCGCCCGCTGCCATGGTGTTGATCTGGAACTGCTCGCGCATCCCCATGCGGATGCCGGTGCGGTCGGGATCAAACCGGGCAATGGCAACATATTCGCTCAGCGTGGTTCCGACATCGGGCAGAACCCCCTCCATGGGCGTGTCGGGCACCGATATGACCAGCACGCCATTGTCGCTTTCCACCGTATGCTCGGGCAGGTTGAGCCGGTCGGGAAAGGTCAGGATCAGCCGGGCGTAATTCTCATGCCGCTGTGCCTCGAAGGTGATGTTTTCCTGCGCCAGCGCCGGTCCGGCCCACCCTACAAACACGAAAAACGCCAGCAAGATAAATCTTGCAGCGTCCCCATATCCATAAATCTGGCGTCCACGTTTTCTTGTGGTCGAAAGCATTCTGCCTGCCGCCCTTATTCAAGGGCACACTAGGCAGAAGCGCTTAAGATGGGATTACCGCGCCACCTCAAAAGCCCCTGTGTTCGGCTATTGCCCGACGATCTGGGGCAGATTGGCAAATTCGGGCGTTGTCGGCTCCTGAGGTCCTTCCGGTCCCGTCTGGGCAAGAAGAACTGTCAGTTGCTGGGCTTTGGCAGGGATCATCTTGGCCATGATCGGCCCGAGCTTGCGCGGGTTCATGGCATGTCCGACCTTGACCAGCACGCCTTCATCGAGATCGTTGAAGATCGTGGCGGCATCGCTGGCCCGCATGTTTTCATACATGGCCACAATGGCCGCGAACTGCTCGGCCTCGGCGTCTTGCTGGGCGTCGACCAGCGCATTGATCTGGGCCTCCATGGCGCTCAATTCGCTCATGCGCTCCTCGATACGCATTTCGGCGGCCTCGACCACCGCGAGCCGGGTCTGCAACTCGCTCGCAAAGCTTTCGAGTTCGGTGCGGCGCTCGGTGAGGCGCTGGAGAATGATCGCCTCGGTCGCGCCCGGCGGGGCGTCGTCGGCCCCTTCCAGCTCACTGTCGTCGATAGGGAAATTTTCAAAAAGCGCCGCCGCGGCGGCATCGGCCGGTGACATCTCGACCTCGGGTTCCCCATCGGCCGGCGCCGCTTCGGGCTCGGCCGCCGCCTCTTCGGCCACCTGCCCGCCGCCAGCCGCCTGCGCGGCGCTCACACCGCCAAGGATATAGCCCTGCCCCGAGACAATGCCGAACGTCTTGAGCATCAGCAAAGCCGATGCGGCAATAACCACGACAGGCAGAAGACGAACCCGGTTCACGCGGCGTGCTCCCGGCGCTTCTGGTGGTCCTTGAGTGTCTTGAGAGCGCTGCCGGCCCGGCTGCCATCGCCGCCATCTCCCGGAGAACGCGCGGCCTGGGTGATCTTGGCAATCCGGTCCATGACGGCCTGGCCGGCATTGACGTGATTGGCCAGTTCGATCGCAAAGCGCTCGGCCTCGTTGAGCCGGCTGTTGAGCCTTTCGTCGGCCTCGACGGCGGTTTCCCGCATCCCTTTGATGGCCCCGTTGGCCATGGTCGTCGCCTGCACCAGATCGGCGATCATCTGCTGGAGGGCGGCGCGGTCGGCCTGCAGATTCTTGATCCGGCCGTTGAGCACGATGCAGTAACCGATCGTCGTTGCCAAAAGCGCGGCAACGGCAATTTCAATCATCAGTCCAAGAGGCATTATTTGCCCTCCGCCTTTTCTTCCATCGCTTCGAAGGCCGCCATCGTCACCTTTGGCGGGTTGAGCGGCCGGGTGACCCGGACCGAAACATTTTTCCCGATATGGCCCATCACCGCCCGGGTCAGGTCCACCTCGCCGCAGCGCAGCGTCACCGGGTCGGACGGAGTCATGTCGAACATGATCGTGTCGCCCTCGGCCAGGCTCAGAGCCTTCGACAGCGGCAGGTCGAGCTCGTGCAGCACGGCGGAAATTTCGGTATCGGCGGCGTGGATCTCGGTGGCCAGATGCCCCTCCCAGATCGGATCGCGCCCGAATTTTTCGCCCATATACATCTGGAGCAACTGCTCGCGGATCGGCTCGATCGTGGCATAGGGCAGCATGATCTCGATCTTGCCGCCGCGATCGTCCATGTCGATGCGCAATTCGACAAGGATCGCCGCATTGCCCGGCCGCGAAATGGCGGCAAAGCGCGGATTGGTCTCCAGCCGGTCGAGCTTGAAATTGACGGGCGCCAGAGGCTCGAACGCCTTGTGCATGTCATCGAGAATATGCTCGATCATCCGCCGCGCCAGTGCCATCTCGATTGTCGTATAGGGCCGCCCCTCGACACGGATGACGCTCGAGCCGCGCCGCCCGCCAAGGAGCACGTCGATCATCGAATAGATCAGCGCGCTGTCGACGGTCAAAAGCCCGAAATTGTCCCACTCCTCGGCCTTGATGACCGAGAGAATGGCGGGCAGTGGAATGGAATTGAGATAATCGCCGAACCGAACCGAACTGATCGATTCAAGGGTGACCTCGACATTGTCGGAGGTGAAATTGCGCAGCGTGGTCGTCGTCAGCCGCACCAGGCGGTCGAACGCGATTTCCAGCATCGGCAGGCGTTCATAGGACACCAGCGCCGAATTGATCAGCGCCCGCACACCGGTCAGCTCGACATTGGATGCAGCGCTGGAATCGAACCCGAGAAGAGAGTCGATTTCATCCTGATTGAGAACGCGGTCGACATCGTCCGCCCCGCCCGCTTCGGCTTCGAGCATGGCGGCCCAGTCGTCCCCGAGCGCCCCGTCCGTTTTTCCTGTCTCGTTGGCCATGATTATCCGCTATTGCACCAGGATTTCCTTGAACAGGATATTGTCCACGCTCGCCGGATAGACGGCGAGGTTGACGCGCCGCAGCAACTCTTCCTTGAGACGATAGAGCCCTGCCGAACCTTCAAGATCGGCGGGACGCAGCTCACGCAAATAAACCTGAAAGGCATCGAGAACCCGCGGCATGCGCGGTTCGATCAACTCGATCATCGCCTCGTCGCGCACTTCCAGCGCCGTGCGCAGCCGCAGGAATGCGTCCGCACCGCCCGAGGTGTTGAGATTGACCATGATATCGGGGAGATCATAAAAGGCGGCCTCCGCGGCGACCTCGACCTCACCCCCATGGTCGGCACTGTCGCCGCCGCCCGATTGGGTCAGAAACCACCCACCTGCCCCCGCGACCAGCAACAGCACGGCAACGCCCCCGCCGATCAGCGCAATCTTGGGCAGCCCCTTTTTGGCGGGAGCCGCGTCCGATGTGGCGTTAACGTCTGTTTCGGTCACGTCGCTCATGCAGGCCTTCCGAATCCCCCGGTTTCAGGCGCTTTTGCCCTGTGCCCAGCTAATCCCCACAGGGTTAACGAATGGTTACGATTTGCCTAAGGGCGGCAAGTATTGCCGGGTAGATTTTTCCCCGCCGGCAAAGCCTTACCGCAAAGCCCACAACACCCGATCAATCTAACCCGTTGTTTTATATCAATTTATGAAGTTGGCACGCCACCTGCATTGTCTTTTGGCGAGACGCCTGGCCTGGGGAGGCAGGGCCCTCGAAAGATGTTAACGGGGAAACGCGCATGATCGAGAACGCGCAATTGATCGGCCTCTCGCGCCAGATGGCGCTGCAACGGCAGATGGATGTGGTGGCCAACAATCTGGCCAACATCAATTCGACCGGTTTCAAGGCCGAGGCGATCCTGTTCGAGGAATACGTCATGCCGGTCGCTTCCGACCGCAGTTTCCCCAGCGGCAGCCAGCAGCTTTCCTATGTCCAGGACTGGGCCACCATGCACGATCTCGCCGCCGGGTCCATGACCCAGACCGGCAATCCGCTCGACGTCGCTCTTGCCGGCGAAGGCTTTCTGGCCGTCCAGGCGCCCGAGGGCACCCGCTACACCCGTAATGGCGCAATGGAAATCAATTCCGACGGCGTGCTCGTCACCCAGAACGGCTTCCCGGTGCTTTCCGATGGCGGCAACCCCATCGTCTTTGGCGCCGGGGAAACCGACATCGCCATAACCGCCGAGGGCGAAATCACATCGAGCGCCGGCAACAAGGGCAGCCTCGCAGTCGTCGAGTTTGAAAACCCCCAGGAACTGACCCGCACCGGCGACACCATGTTTGCCGGCGGCACCCCGCTGGCGGTTTCGACCACCCGCGTCGTCCAGGGCGCGCTCGAGCGCTCCAACGTCTCGGGCGTTGGCGAAATGACCGAAATGATCCGGGTGACGCGGGCCTATTCCTCGCTCGCCGACCTCATGAACAAGCAAGACGAATTGCGCCGTTCCGCGATCCAGCGGCTTGGCGATACCCAGGCCTGAGCCAGCCAGCGACCGACATAAGGACAACACCGATGAAAGCTCTCTACATAGCATCGACCGGCATGGCCGCCCAGGAGCGCAATGTCGAAGTCATCTCCAACAACATCGCCAACATGCGCACCACCGGTTTCAAGCGCCAGCGCGCCGAGTTCCAGGACCTGCTCTACCAGTCCTACCGCCGCGCCGGCGCATCGACCTCGGAAGCGGGCACGCAGGTTCCCGTCGGCATCGAGATCGGCTCGGGCGTAAGGGTTTCGGCCACCGCCCGCATCATGAGCCAGGGCAATGTGGCACCCACCGAAAAGGAAAACGACGTCGCCATCCGCGGCGAGGGCTATTTCATCGTCAACATGCCCGACGGGCGCACCGCCTACACCCGCGACGGCACCTTCGAGCGCTCGTCCACCGGCATGCTGGTGACCGTGGACGGCTATGAGGTCGAACCCGGCATCATCATTCCCGAGGATGCCACTTCGGTTTCGATCAGCCGCGACGGCATCGTCGAGGGGTTCTTTAACGGCGGCACCGAACCGGTTCAGCTTGGCCAGTTCCAGATGGCGCGCTTCGTCAACAAGGCGGGCCTGGAATCGATGGGCGACAATCTCTTTCTCGAAACCGCCGCATCGGGCGAGGCCCAGATCGGGGTGCCCGGCGCCGAGGGCATGGGCGACCTCCTCCAGGGATATCTCGAAAGCGCCAACGTCAACGCGGTGACCGAAATGGCCGATCTGATCTCGGCCCAGCGCGCCTACGAAATGAATGCCCGCGTGATCTCCGGCGCCGACCAGATGCTCCAGGCCACCGCCCAGCTTCGCTAAACACCTGACAAAGGGGGTAACGACGATGTTTGCTTCACTTCTCAAACGCACCGGTATCGCAATCGTCCTCGGCGCACTGGCCGGCGCGGCGCAAGCCGAGCCGATGCTGCGCGGCGATGTGACCGTCAACGCCGCCATCGTCACCGTGGGCGATCTGTTCGACGGCGCCGGACTGATGGCCGAAACCGCCGTGTTCCGCGCCCCGGCCCCCGGCACATCGGGCATTCTCTCGCTCCAGGACATCGCCTCAGCGGTTCAGGCCGCCGGCATCGAGACATTCGAGCCCGCCGGGTTCGACCGCATCCGGGTGGCCCGCGTCGGCATCGATGTGCGCCAGGAGATGCTCTCGGACCTGATCGCCCAGGATCTGCAATCGCGCGGCATCCTCACCGCCGGCATGGACATGGACATCGCGCTCGACGCGCCCCTGCCCGATCTCATCGCCGCCAACACCGAAACCCCCGCCGCGCTGACCATCCTGCGCTACATGCCCGGTTCATCGAGCTTTTCCGCCCGCTTTGCGGTGGCCGGCATCGATCGCCCGCTCGACGTTTCGGGCCAGATTCAGTTGATGATCGCCGCGCCCCATCTCGCCCGCACCCTGCCGCAGGGCACGATTTTGGGGCCCGACGACATCGAAATGCGCATGGTCCCACTCGCCTACGCCGAATCCACCGGCCTGGTGTCGGACGCGGAAATCATGGGCATGGCCCTGCAGCGCCAGACGCGCGAAGGCGTCATGCTCAAGCCCTCCGATATTGCCGCGCCCGAAATCATCTCGCGCAACGATTCGGTGACCGTCGTCTTCCAGCAAGGCGCGCTCACCCTCACCACAACCGGCAAGGCGCTCAATTCCGCCAGCCTGAGCCAGCCGGTATCCGTGCTCAACACCATGACCAACAAGGTTCTGCAGGGCGTCGCCACGCAGAACGGCACGGTCACGGTCTATTCGGGCCCCCAGCAACTCGCCGGGCTCTGATCTTCACGCTCGGGACTTGGGGAAGTCTCGGTCACCGGAGCGTTTCCAGAAGAAGTCGATACCGGTTCTTCGGTTCGGAAACGCGACCACTGAAAAATTACGGGGAATTTTGAAATGAACGCACTTCTCAAACTCGCAACGGGCCTGCTGCTCGTTTCCGCGCTCGGCGCCTGCGCCACCACCGACCGATTGGCCAATGTCGGCCAGGCTCCGGCCCTGACCCCCATCGTCGATCCCACGGTCACCGCCGGCTATCGTCCGGTGACCATGCCCATGCCCGCCGCCGAGCCGGCCACTTACCAGCCCAATTCGCTGTTTTCGTCCGATGCGCGCGGCTTTTTCAAGGATCAGCGCGCCGCCAAGATCGGCGACATTCTGACTGTTATCGTCACCATCGACGACCGCGCCCAGATCGGAAACACCACCACCGCCACGCGCTCTTCGTCCAACGAAGCCGGGCTGGGTGGCGCACTGGGCTCGATCTTTAACTCGGTCGCCCCGGCCGACGTGTCCGCGGATGCCGCCATCGGCACCAATTCGGGCGTCTCCAACGCCGGCAACGGTTCGGTCAACCGCTCCGAACGGGTCACCACCCAGGTCGCCGCCGTCGTGACCCAGGTGCTGCCCAACGGCAATCTGGTCATCGAAGGCCGTCAGGAAGTGCGCGTCAATTTCGAGGTCCGCGACCTGATCGTGGCCGGCATCGTGCGGCCCGAAGATATCGGATCGGACAACACGATTTCCTCCACCAAGATCGCCGAAGCCCGCATCGCTTACGGTGGCCGCGGCCAGATCACCGACGTCCAGCAGCCCCGATACGGCCAGCAGATCCTCGACGCCATCCTGCCGTTCTAACCGCGGAAGGGAGGCACATCACGCCTCCCAACCCTCCACGGTCATCCCGGACTTGATCCGGGATCCAGTATCCCCAGCGCCGCCTTCTCCCTGGCGCTTCAGTCCCCAACCGCCTGCCGTTCCCCAAATTCGCGGCAGCCGGTTAACCGGCCCGTCTTCCCCGTCGGGCCGACCCAAAAGGCGCTGCTCCCCGCAGCGCCTTTTTTATCTCTCTTCCCTCCTCACCTCCCCACCACCGTCATCCCGGCCTTGAGCCGGGATCCAGTACTCTCTGTAAGCCCCAACCTCTCCGTAGTCCCTCTCCCCCTCGCCGCCAAAATCCTCTACAACCCTGCCGACACTCATCTGCCCGGAGCCCCCCATGTCCTACGCCGATCTCGAAACCCTCGGACGCAAGCTCGAATCCATCGAGCACGCTATCGCCATCCTCTCGGCGGATGAGGCGACCAACATGCCGGTCGGCGGCGGTGAAAAGCGCGCGGAATCGGTGTCTTTCCTTTACGGGCTGCGGCACGAAACGGCGACCGCGCCCCAGATCGGCGACTGGATCGCAAAGGCCGAATCCGAAGACCTCTCCGACGACCAGAAACTTGCCGTGCGCGAATTCAAGCGCGTTTACACCAACGCCACCTGCCTGCCCGCCGATTTCGTGGTGCGCAAATCCCAGGCCGAAATACGCTCCGAGCAGCTCTGGCGCGATCTGCGCGCCAAGAACGATTGGGCAAATTTCGCCCCCGCCCTCGAAGGCGTCGTGGCGCTGGCCCGCGAGGAAGCGCAGATGCGCGCCGATGTGCTGGGGCTCACCCCTTACGACGCGCTGATGGAACAGTTCGACCCCGGCAACCGCGTCGCCGATGTCGCCCCGGTGCTCGAAAAGCTCAAAGCCTTCCTTGTCGATTTCGTGCCCCAAGCGCTCGATGCGCAGGAACGCCGCTACGCCAGCCGCCCCGCCAAATCGGTCGAAGGCCCCTTCCCGATCGAAAAACAGCGCGAGCTGGGCCTTTCGATGATGGGTGCGCTCGGGTTCGATTTCACCCATGGCCGGCTCGACGTCTCTCACCACCCCTTCTGCGGCGGTGTGCCCACCGATGTGCGCATGACCACGCGCTACAGAACCGACGAGTTCCTCACCGCCCTGATGGGTGTTCTGCACGAAACCGGTCACGCACTGTACGAGCAGGGCCTGCCCAAGGATCTTTCGCATATGGCCGTCGGTCAGGCGCGCGGCATGGCCATGCACGAAAGCCAGTCGCTTTTCGTTGAACAGCAACTGGCCCATGCCCCCCAATTCTGGCGCTGGGCCATGCCCATCGTGTCCCAGCATCTCGGTGAAGATGCGCTTAGGGGCTGGGAGATCGAGGACGTCGTGGCCGAGGTTAACAAGGTCGAACGCGGCTTCATCCGTGTCGATGCCGATGAGGTGACCTATCCGCTCCACATCATCTTGCGCTTCGAGCTCGAACAGGCGCTGATCGGCGGCGATCTCGAAGTGGTCGACCTGCCCGGGGCCTGGGACGCAAAAATGACCGAGTATCTGGGGCTTTCGACAATCGAAAATCCCAAGGACGGCCCCATGCAGGACGTCCATTGGCCGGCCGGTGCCTTCGGCTATTTCCCCAGCTACACGCTGGGCGCCATGCTCGCCGCCCAGCAATGGCAGGCCATCGAAAAGGCCCGCCCCAACGTGCTCGATGAAATCGCAAAGGGTGACTTTTCCGGCGTCAACAAATGGCGCAGCGAAAATATCTGGTCGCAAGGCTCACGCTATTCGACCCCCGACCTCATCGAACGCGCCACGGGCTCGACCCTCGATCCCGACATCTTCATCGCGCATCTCAAAAAGCGGTACGGGTAGCAGCGCCCAAGTGCTGCGCGCCCTACTCCCCACCCGGTCACCCCGGCCTTGAGCCGGAGTCCAGTACACTCTGCATTGGTGAAGGAACCTGAGCGCTGCCGATTACTGGATCCTGGGTCTTCGCCCGGGATGACGACAAAGAGAGGATCGGCCGCCGTTCGCGCTAAAACGGCACACTCGCCCCGACGCTGATGCCCGCATGCCCCGCAACCGACCACGCCCAGAGCGGCCCGGTTTGCGGGCCGCCGGCGCTGCCGAAGGTCACCCCGCCCAGCCCCAGTTGTCCACCGGCAAAGACGCTGGCCGAAAGCTCGGCGCCCTGCTCGGTTTCATAGCGATAGGTGGCCTCGGCCAGTCCGCCCACCGTGGCCAGATCGTAAAAGATGTTGGGCACGCTCCCCAGATCCGCCAACCGCAGATAATGGCTGTCGGTAACCCCGAGATAGCCGCCATTGACCTCGAACCGCAGATCGATGGTCTCGGCCTCCGAAATTTCATTTTCCAGCCACACGCCCAGCCCGGCCGAAGCCGAAAACAGATCGTGCCCGATCACCGTGACGCCGGATGCAATCGGACCGCTGGGACAGGCAGCACCGCAGCGCAATCCGTCCATGCCATAGCGCTCCAGCCCAAACCCGCCGGTCAGATAGGGGCGCACGACCATATCGTTCCAGACCAGCGTCCCATCCGTCGGCAATCCGTACCGCAGCGCGACACTGCCGCCATTTTCAAGGGTGATGTCGCTGAAGGTTTCCGAATAAAGCGCCTGCCCCGCCTCGTAGTCGCGATCCCCGAACGTACCGCCCGCCGCGATGGGGAACGCAGCGATCAGATCGAACCAGCCTTCCTCTCCGCGCCCGGTGAGAGAAAATTCGATATCGGCCTGATAGAGCGGCTCATAGCTCAGGATCGAGGTGGGATCGCCATAGCTCGCCATCCCCGAACTGCCCGGTGGCGTGAGATGGGACGCGTCGTGATTGAGCGAAAGATACCCCGCGCTCAGCCGCACGTTTGAGCCCAGCGAGATATCCATCGCGGACGCCCCTGGGGCAAAAACCGACGTAAGCGCAAGCGCGGCTGTGGTGAGAAATGTTTTCGAGCCCATGGCACCAGAAAGCGTCAGCATGGCTTTCCTGTCAACCTGCGCGGCTTGACTTGTGGTGTTTAGCGATTAATTTGGCGCCGAACTGCAACAGGAGTGCTTCCAGGATAAGTGGGCTCCACTTATCCGGTTCGGAAGCGCGACCAACAAAGACTTGGAGCATTTCGGCGATTCCAAGAAGCGCCGAAACGCTCCAACAGGATGTGTGCCCAAATGGATTTTCTTCCGACAGCAAACCGCAATTGTCTCGGAACGGAATCCATCTATGCCCGCACACATCACGCTATCGCGCTTAAGCTTTTCAACGCCTGACGGCACGCAGCTTTTCTCCGATCTCGATCTCGCCTTCTCCCGCCAGCGCACCGGCCTTGTGGGCCGCAACGGTGTGGGCAAATCGACGATCCTGGGGCTGATCACCGGCGCGCTGGTCCCGCAATCGGGCAGCGTCACCATCGATGGCACCATTGGCTTGCTGCGCCAGTCGCTCAAGGCCGGGGCTGGCGAGACCATAGCCGACCTGTTCGGCGCCACCGCCCAACGCGACATCCTCGCCCGCGCCGCCGCCGGAACCGCCAGTGCCGAGGAATTGGCCGATGCCGACTGGACGATCGAAGCGCGGCTCGACGAAGCCCTCGCCCGCTTTGCCCTGCCCGCCGCCGCCGATACCGCGCTCGAAACCCTCTCGGGCGGCCAGCGCACCCGCGCCATGCTGGCTGCGCTGGTGTTCGCCGATCCCGATTTCCTGCTGCTCGACGAACCCACCAACAATCTCGATCGCGATGGCCGCGATGCGGTCATCGATCTTCTGGCCAAATGGCGCGGCGGCGCCGTTGTGGTCAGCCATGACCGCGAATTGCTCGAAACCATGGACGCCATTGTGGAACTGACCAGCCTGGGCGCCACGACCTATGGCGGCAATTATTCTTTCTATCGCGAACGCAAAGCCATCGAGCTGGCCGCCGCCGAGCACGATCTGGCCACTGCCGAACGCCGCACCGCCCAGGTGGAAAAAAAGGCCCAGCAGACCCGCGAGCGCCAGCAGAAATCCGATGCCGCAGGCAAGCGCAAACGTGCCAAGGGCGATCTGCCGAAAATCCTCCTCAACGGACGCAAGAGCGCCGCCGAAAATTCGGCGGGCGAAAACGCCCGTCTTGCCAGCCGTTTACGGCAGCAGGCGGAATCGGACGCTCAGGCGGCCCGCGACAAAATCGAAGTGCTCCAGCACGTTACCATCGCAATGCCGCCAACCGGTCTGCCCGTCGGAAAAAAGGTGCTGACCCTCGACGCCATTTCAGCCGGCTACGATCCGGCTGCCCCGGTCCTCAAGGATGTCTCTCTCGCCATCGCCGGCCCCGAGCGCGTGGCAATCACCGGCCCGAACGGGTCGGGCAAGACCACTCTTCTCCGCCTCGTTACCGGCACTCTCGAACCGTTCGCCGGGGCTGTCAGTGTGCACGTCCCCCACGCCCTGCTCGACCAGCAGGTGTCCGTCCTGGACCCGCAAAAAACGGTGCGCGACAATTTCCTCGCCCTCAATCCGGCGTCCGACGAGCAAGCCTGTCGCTCCGCTTTGGCCCGCTTCAAATTCCGCGCCGACGCCGCGCTGAAAATGACCGCATCGCTCTCAGGCGGCGAAACCCTGCGCGCCGGCCTCGCCTGCGTTCTGGGCACCGCTGCCCCGCCGCAATTGCTGATCCTGGACGAACCGACCAACCACCTCGACCTCGAATCCATCGAGGCGGTCGAAGCCGGCCTGCGCGGCTATGACGGCGCCCTGCTCATCGTCAGCCACGACCGCCCCTTCCTCGACGCCATAGCCATCACGCGGGAGATGGCATTGGCCTGAAACGGCAAACGGCCCGCTGAAGTTTTCCTTCAACGGGCCGCCGCAAACGATTCAAAAGATTCAGCGATCAGTCGTCGCGATAAACCTTCTCGCGCCGCTCGTGCATCTCCTGGGCCTCAAGGCTCAGGGTCGCGATGGGACGGGCGTCGAGCCGGGCCAGACCGATCGGCTCGCCGGTCTCCTCGCAAAAACCGTACGAACCGTCCTCGATCCGCTTGAGCGCCGAATCGATCTTGGCGATCAGCTTGCGCTGCCGGTCGCGAGTGCGCAATTCGAGCGCACGATCGCTTTCCGAGGACGCCCGGTCAGCCATATCGGGGTGGTTGGTGCTTTCTTCCTGCAGGTTCTCGAGAGTCTCGCGACTTTCGCGGAGAATCTCGTCCTTCCAGGCGTTGAGCTTCTTGCGGAAATACTCGCGCTGACGCGCATTCATGAACTCTTCGTCCTCGGAAGGACGGTAGTCGTCAGCAAGGGCCTCGACCGACATCGTTAAGACTCACTCCCCTTGGCAACAGGTCGCCGCTTATATAGTGGGGTCAAACTTATCGGGCAAACGGAAAGTGACCGACTCGTTAACAACACCGTGAGGTGCCGCAAACGGGTCACAGCATCAGGTTTCGGGATAGCGTCCCAGCTTGGCGAGTTCGACCCGCACCCGCAATTCGATATCGGCCACGATGGCCTCGAGCTCCGGATCGGTCTGCGCCTTGGCCTGCTGCAGCAGGGAGATGGCCCGGTTGAGCCGTCCTTCCCCGACCTGCCCGATCAAAAGATCGGCCTGAATGTCTTCGAGCATGTCGAGCAGGGAGTTGGCGCGCTTGACCGCCTTGCGGCGCCCGGTGGTCGCATCGTCTGCCGCCTGCAGCGCCAGCAGCGCATCGATCCCGCCCGCCGCGATCGGCGCCGAGGTCTGGGCGCTGCGGCCCGAACCCTGCCCCGATTCGATCTGGAATGCAGGCCCGGACGATTTCGCAGCGGTACCCGGCCGGTTCGTGGTGATGATCCGCCCTGTTCCGTCGATCCGCATGTCTGGCCCGATTGGCTCGTGGTTAATCGATTGCTAACCGGCAGATTTTGCCCAGGGGAGTTAATTTACCCTTAACGGCCCGGCAAACACTGCCCATCGCCAGCCGTATCGCGAACCATCAATTCAGATAATTCCCAACAAAAACAATCGATTAACAGGAAGCGCCCGTGCTTGGCACGCTTTTCGCTCTATTACCCGTGAACAGCGGCACGCCATCGTGGGGACGAGGGTACGCCGCCCGGAAACGGGGAATCGGACGAAAATGAAAACAGGTTTGTTTCGCACCACATTGGCAATCGCCCTCGCCGCCGCACTGGCGATCACCGGGACGCTTCCGGTGCTTGCCGCACCGGCCCGCATCAAGGATATCGTCCAGATCGAGGGCGTGCGCGACAACCAGTTGATCGGCTACGGGCTGGTCGTGGGCCTCAACGGCACCGGCGACAGCCTCAACAATTCGCCCTTCACCCGCCAGTCGATGATCGCCATGCTCGAGCGCATGGGGGTCAACACCCGCGGCGAGACGATGCGCACGGCAAATGTTGCCGCCGTGATGGTCACCGCCAATCTGCCGCCCTTTTCCACGCAAGGCTCGCGCCTCGACGTTTCGGTCGCGGCCATGGGCGATGCGTCCTCGCTCCAGGGCGGCACGCTTTTGGTCACGCCCCTGCTTGGCGCCGATGGCGAGGCCTATGCCATCGCCCAGGGCCCGGTGCTCATCAACGGCTTTTCGGCCCAGGGCGAGGCCGCGACAGTGGTTTCGGGCGTGCCCACCACCGGCATGGTCTCCTCGGGCGCCCTGATCGAGCGCGAGATCAATTTCGCGCTCGGCGCCCAGCACTCGGTGCGCCTCTCGCTGCGCAACCCCGATCTCACCACCTCGCGCCGCATCGCGCTGGCCATCAACGATCTTATCGGCCTGCCCGTCGCCATCCCCACCGATCCGGCCAATGTACGGGTCTCCCTGCCCAACAATTTCAACGGCAATATCGTCGATCTTCTCACCGACATCGAACAATTGGTGATCCAGACCGATCAGGCGGCCCGCATCGTCATCAACGAAAACTCGGGCATCATCGTCATCGGTCGCGACGTACGGGTGTCCTCGGTCGCCATAGCGCACGCCAATCTGACAATATCGATTGCCGAAAACCCCGAGATCGTACAGCCCGAACCCTTCACCGACGGGGTGACCGCCGTCGAGCCGCGCACGCAGATCAACGTCAATGAAGACGGCACCCAGCTTGCCGTGGTCCCCGAATCGATCTCGCTGCAGCAGCTTGTCGACGGGCTCAATACCCTGGGCATCTCGCCGCGCGATCTGATCGCCATCCTGCAGGCCATCAAGGCGTCCGGCGCGCTGCAGGCCGAAATCGAGGTGATCTGATGGCCGTTACCCTCAACCCCGCTTACCAGTCCCTGCCCGGATACGCCGATCTGCGCGAAAAGGCTTCCGAACTCGAAGGCGTGTTTTTGAACACCCTCGTTTCCGAAATGTTCAAAGGGCTGGAAACCGACTCCATGTTTGGCGGCGGTTACGCCGAGGAAACCTGGCGCGGCATGATGAGCGAACAATACGCGGCCGAAATGGCCCAGGCCGGCGGCATCGGCATTGCCGACCAGATGGTCGCCGCCCTTATCGAAACACAGGCCGCACAGCAAAGCGCGCCTCACCTGTCATCCATGGGAGCTTACACACAATGACCGCCGCCGATCGCCTCATGGCGCTTGAATCTCTGGACGCAGAATCCCTTTGCGCCCGCGCAGAAACCGCGCTCGGTGCCCTGGTCGAGGTCATGAACCGCGAAACCACCTATTTGCGGGCCGGCCATGTGCGCGAGGCCACGGCGCTCACCGGTGAAAAGACCCAGCTTGCTCAGGACTACGTGACGCTGGCCCGCGCCATCCAGCGCGCCGCGCCGCGCCTGAAGGCCGAGGCCCCCATACGCATCGACGCCCTGCGCCGGGGCCATGAGGCGCTGGCCACCCAGATGGCCGAAAACCTTCGCGTCCTGGCCACCGCCCGCACCGTGACCGAAAACCTGCTCTCGGACGTGGCCCGCGCCGCCGGCAACACGGCCAAGCCCAAGACCTACGGTGCCGCCGGCCAGTCCCCCAAGCCTTCGGCTGAATCCATGAAGGGCCTTTCGATCAACCGGGCGCTGTGATCGCGGCCGAACATTCCGAAATGATACGATTTTCATAAAACACCACACCCCTGCTTAATCCGCCCGAGAGCCTTTGCGGCACATTCTGCCCGGCAGTTTTTGCCGCATCGGTCAGGGGAATGGTTAACAGGTGACAGGGTTCATCCCACCACAGCAAGGCCCGTTGGGGATCGCAGCAGCCGTCGCACGACCGGCTGAACGGCCCTCGGCGCCACCGCCCCATCGCATCCGCGATTCCGCTGGCGCAAGCCTTGGCCAGCCCCTGCCCAAACGCCCGACGCCCAACCGCCAGAGTCGGAAAAATCCTCAGGATAATCAAGCGCTTGAGGGCGCCGTCTCGTCGGCTACCCTGCTCGAGACGAGCCTGATCGCATCGACCCTGGTCAACACCGGAACCGAGCCCGGAGCCGCCCTGGTTCTGCGGTCCGCCCCCTGGCAACCGCCACACTCGAGCCTCACGCTGCGCGACCGCTCCGTCTAGCGCAAAAGGTAAATTTACCCCTTAACGATCAGACTTTGTTAACCATTCAGTAGCACTTGGCATCGCACTGTATGGTTAACGCGCTCCTAACAGGGAGTGATTCTGATCATACCAAGCGACGACGGGGGTTTTGGCCATGTCTGATGTGACGCTATCGAAGGCGGTACGTTCCAACCTTCTGCACCTTCAAAACACAGCCAAGATGATGGACTCCACCCAGGAGCGTCTGGCAACGGGCAAGAAGGTCAATTCGGCCCTGGATAACCCGACAAACTTCTTCACTGCAGCATCGCTGAACGGGCGCGCTGCCGACATTGGCACCCTGCTCGACGCCATGAGCAACGGCATCCGCACCATCGAGGCAGCCGACAACGGTCTGTCGGCGATCACCAAGCAGATAGAGTCGATGCAATCGACATTGCGTCAGGCCCGGCAGGACAATTCGTTCAAGACCGAAAGCTACACGCTCAACATGGCGGCCGCGCCCGTCGGCACCGAAGTGCTCAATTTTGCCGGGGGCGCCCTGCCCGATGGGACCGATTTCGACGTCGACCTGACCGCATCGCGCTCCGAACTCGCCGCCGGCGCCTACACCCCGGCCGGGGTCGATCTTTCCGGTGCGGGCGATGCGGTCGGATTCGATATTGCCGTGCATGGCGGCGACCCGGTCGCCATTTCCGTCACCAACGCCGATATCACCTCGCCCGGCGCCGTCGCCGATCCCACGGCTGTGACCGCCGACGAACTTGCGGCCATCATCAACGCCAAGCTCGACAACGCCGGCATCGCCGCCACCGCGACTGTTGATGGCGGCGATCTGGTGCTCACAACCGACGCCTTCGCCGGCAGCAGCAGCGCCGGTATCGAGATTTCCAACTTTGCCGAAACCGCCACCGCGGGCACCACGGGTATCGCCAACGGAACAGGCACATCGATCGGCACCCGCGCCCGCACCGTCGACGACATGGTGACCGCCATCAATGCCAACGCCGATCTGGACGGGTTCGTGCGCGCATCCAATGACAACGGCAAACTGCGCATCGAGAACCAGTCGACCAGCCCGCTCACCCTGACCGGGCTCACCAATGGCGAAATGACCGGCGGGATCGGCGAGTCCGAAATCGAGGGCAACGACGTGCGCTCCAGCCTTGCCCGTCAGTTCAACGATCTGCGCACCGAACTCGACCGGCTCTCGGAAGACGCCTCGTTCAACGGCGTCAACCTCCTGCGCGGCGACCAGCTCAAGATCGTCTTCAACGAATCGGGCACTTCAACCATCGAAATTCAGGCAAAAAATGCCAAGGGAGAGGCCCGCGCCATCAACGTGGCCAATCTGGGCCTGCTCGAGCTCAGCCCCGAAGATCTCGACCTCAACGATGATATCGATGCCCAGCTTGCCAACCTGCAGAACGCGCTCAACGAGGTGCGCGCCCAGGCATCCGATCTCGGTTCGACCCTTTCGGTGGTCCAGAACCGCGAGGATTTCACCAAGCGCATGATCAATACGCTGGAAACCGGAGCGGCCAATCTCACCCTCGCCGATACCAACGAGGAAGGCGCCAACCTTCTGGCGCTGCAGACCCGCCAGCAGCTCTCCCAGACCGCGCTCAGCCTTGCCAGCCAGGCCGATCAGGCGGTTCTGCGCCTGTTCGGCTAACCGCACGGACATTGGAGATGAACAAGGCGGGCCCCGGCTCGCCTTTTTTATGCGTGTATGTCGGATGCACCAGCGCGCTTTAACCGTTCTTTAGAAGATATCGCACAGTGTCTGGCCAGTCGTCTCAGGAAGAGGCGCTCTGAAATTGCATAAATCCTAGAAGGGGATTTCCATATGTCTGACGTAACGCTTTCGAGCGCCGTACGCACCAACCTGCTCTCCCTCCAGAACACCGCTGACATGATGTCGACGACCCAGAACCGTCTGGCGACCGGCAAGAAGGTCAACTCGGCTCTGGACAACCCCACCAACTTCTTCACTTCTTCCGGTTTGAACTCTCGCGCCGGCGACATGAACGCCCTTCTGGACGGCATGGCCAACGGCATTCAGACCCTTGAAGCCGCCGATAACGGCCTTACCGCAATCACCAAAACCCTCGAGTCGATGCAGTCGACCCTGCGTCAGGCCCGTCAGGACAAGTCTTTTGAGACCGCGTCCTACACGATTGCTGACGATGCATCTTTCGCTGCCGGCGAAACGATCGACTTCTCGGGCGGCGCCGTTGGCGATACTGCGGTCGAAGTCAATCTGACCAAGGGTGCGGCAGGCTCGCAGACCGGTGCAGGTACTTTTGCGGCCATGCAATTTGACGAAGGCGGCGACTCGCTGAGCTTTGACGTAGCGGTCGACGGCGGCACTGCAACCAGCATCAGCATTGCACAGGCCGATGTCCAAGCCGTTGGCAATGGCGATGACACCATCGACGACGTCGATGAATTCGCCGCGGTGGTTCAGGCCAAACTTGACGCAGCCGGCCTCGAAGCAACAGCTTCTAACGACGGTGGCAACCTCGCCATCACGTCCAATTCGGTTGGCACCGATTCTTCGATCGCCGTCACCAACCTGGCTGTTGCCAACGGCGGTACGAACGATATCGCAACAACCGACAGTGGTCTCGACACGCTGACGACCGTTGCCGGTGCTGTGGACGGCGGCGAGACCAAGACCGTTGATGAACTCGTTTCCGAGATCAACAACAACGCCACCCTCAATGGCGCCATTCGCGCATCGAATGACAACGGCAAGCTGCGTATCGAAAACCAGTCGACCCAGGATCTGAGCGTCGATGGTGTCTCGGCAGACGGTGCCATTGACGGCACGTCTTCGGACGCCAACACCATCGAAGGCAACACTGTCCGCGCCGGCCTGGCCGACCAGTTCAACGAACTGCGCGATCAGCTCGACAAGATTGCAGACGATGCTTCGTTCAACGGTATCAACCTGCTGCGTGGCGACAATCTGCAGATCACCTTCAACGAGACCGGCACGTCGGAAATCAACATTCAGACCGAAGGTGGCGAGACCATCAACTCGGGCAATCTGGGTGTTCCGACCACGCTCGAAGCCTCTGACCTCGACAGCGACACCAACATCGACAACGTTCTGGCCGATGTGAAGACCGCGATCAACGAAGTTCGCGCTCAGTCCTCGTCCTTTGGTTCGAACCTGTCGGTCGTCGAAAACCGTCAGAACTTCACCAAGAACATGATCAATACGCTCGAAACCGGCGCGTCCAACCTCACCCTGGCCGATGCCAATGAGGAAGCCGCCAACCTTCTGGCCCTGCAGACCCGCCAGCAGCTGTCCTCGACCGCTCTGTCGATGGCTTCGCAGGCCGATCAGGCCGTGCTGCGTCTGTTCTAATGAACTGACGCTCCCAGAACGGGAGCATCCATTGCGGGAAAGGGCGGGCCAGAAGGCCCGCCCTTTTCTTTTGTCCCACCCCTCTTCATAATCACCCCAAATTTGAAGGGGATACGAATCATGGCGCTGAAGGTCGAGCTCAAACCCGGCGAAAAACTGATCGTTGGAAGCTGCGTAATCACCAATTCCGACCAGCGCACCCGCCTGTTCATCGAGGGTAAGGCGCCCATTCTGCGCGAAAAGGACATTCTGTCCGCAGCGACCGCCGATACACCCGGCAAGGCAATCTATCTCGCCATCCAGATCATGTATGTGGAAGGAAATGTCGACAAGCTCACCAAGAGCTATTTCGAACTCATCAATGAAATGGTCCGCGCCGCGCCGTCCACTTTGCCTTATGTCGACGCTATAAATAATGAGATATTAACCGGCGATCTCTACAAAGCTCTCAGGGCTGCAAAAAAGCTTATCGAATACGAAGGGGAGTTGCTGGGCAATGCAACATCAGGGGGCACTCGCGTATCAAAGGACCGCGCAACAAACGGCGAGTCCCAGAGATCTTGAGGCCAACCTTCTGGCCCGTCTTGCTTCCCGTTTGCAGAACATCCGCGACACCTGGCCTGAGCATTACGACCAGCTCGAAGAAACCCTCAACAAGAACCGCAAGGTCTGGTCCATCTTCGTTCAGGCCGTGACCAGGGACGACAGCCCCCTCCCCCAACCCATCCGCCAGAACATCGCCAATCTCGGCATCTTCGTCATGGGCCAGACCTATGAGCTGCTCGCTGGCGCCGACCCCGCCAAGCTCGACGCGCTCATCAACATCAATCGCCAGATTTCAGCCGGCCTGCGCAGCAAAGGCTGAACCGGCACCCATCACTGAAATGAAAAAGCCCCGGTCGATGCCGGGGCTTTGTTTTTGCATCCGCTCACGACGCGCTCTTAAAGGTAGTTCACCAGCGAAAGCTGGCTGGCCATCGCCGTGGCCTGATAGCTCGCCTGAAGCTGCGTCTGCAGCGTCAGCAGCATCATCGCCACCTCTTCCTTGGGCGCTTCGGAAATTTCCGCCAGCATCGTTTCGAGCTGCGCCCCATATTGGGAATGGCGCTCCTTGACGGTGTTGACCGTCGAAGCGGCGATGCCCAGCTCCATGGTGATGACTTCGATCGCTCCGGTCTGGGCATTGTTGTCTTCCGACAGCCGCGAGCGCTGGATATCGACAAGGGCATCGTAGCGCCCCGCATTTTCCTCATCGAGCGGAGACAGCTCTGAAACCGAGAACACGGCCAGTCCCTTGATGAGCTCCACAAACCCCTTCTCGTTGGCCTGCACGCCATATTGGGTCTTGGTGCTCTCGTCGATATTGGCCGAGACCGTCTGGCGCGGATTGGTGCTGTCCTGCCCGTTGTACCAGGCATTGGCGTTGGGATCCTGGGTCTCGCCCATGCCGTTGAAGAACCCGTCCGCCGCCGCATAGGTCGAGGACGAGCGCAGGTCCGTCTTGGTCAGATTTTCGAGCTTGCCGGCAATCGCCGCATCGAGATTGGCCGCTGTCTCGTCGGCATCGGCCCCGATGGCAAAGCCGCCTTCGGGCACCGGATCGGTATCGGTCGCCGTAAACGTCAGATACTGGACGGTCTCGCGGTCATGGGGAAAGGTGACCCCGATGGTGACCGCATCGCCCTTTGCCGGCACGCCGCCCGCGGTGATCGTGGCGACCTGTTCGGCATCGGGCTGCAGCGGATCGACCGGCGCAGCGGTGCCGGTTATCGCGGTTCCCGTGGTGGTCACCGAAGCGATCTTGAACCCGAAATCATGGTCGCCATCTTCGGTCAGCGTGATCGTATCGGCCGCCAGCGCCTGATCGATCCGACCCGAATTGCCCGCCACGGTTCCCATATCCTCGCTGTTGCGGTTCTCGGTGTAGCGCACGAACCCGTTCGGCCCGTTCATGATGTCCTCAAAGCTCGACACCGGCTTGGTATCGGACTTGTTGCCCCCGAAAATGAACTGCCCCGTGATATCTGTATTGAGGACGTCGATGACCTCCTTGAGCAGATTGGTGGCCTGGTTGCGGGCGTTGGTGAGATTGATTCCGTCGGTGCCATAGGCGTTGGGCACCGCCAGGTCCCGGGCCGACCCTTCGATCTCGTCGAGCCGCTCCAGCCCGTTGGTGTAAAAGCTCATCCGGTTCTCGACGGTCAGGATATTGGCCTGATAGCCCTCGATCCGCGACAGGCGGTTGCGCAGATTGATGTCGTGGACACGGTCGCTGCCCATCTCGGCCAGCGTGTTGTAGCGGTTGCCCGTCGCCAGTTGCAGCTGGAGGTTCTCGAACTGCTTGCTCATCTTGGATATGGTCGAAAGCGTCGAGGACACCGGATAGAGCGATTTGTTGATGATCGTCATGAGACCTCACATGGCCAGCAGGGCGTCGATCAGTTCCTGAACCGTCGAAACCACGCGTGCGCTTGCCGAATAGGCGTTCTGGAGTTGCATCAGCCGCGCCATCTCTTCATCCACGTTCACGCCATACTCGGCGCTCATGCGCGTGGTGATCGATTGCAACGTATAGCTGACAGCCGAACTTTCCGACTGGGCCTTGGAAACCACATTGCCCTGATGATTGATCATCTGGCCGATGAGATCGGTGACCTTGCCCGAAAGCCGCACCCCGCCATCGGAAAGCGCGGTCATCTTGTCGGAGACAAATTCCATCGATTTGAGATTGTCGAGCAGGAATTCCGGCCGTGTCGCGTCCCCCAGCGATATCCCGCTCGCATACTGCACAAGCTGGGCCGGATCGGAGATCAGCGCCGTGTTGATCGCAATTCGCCCGGCAAACCCGCGCTTCTGGCCATTGCCATCGAGCGAATTGGTAAACGACTGGTCGCGGGTATCGACGAAGAGATTGAGCGCGCCCGCACCGTCCTGCGTTCCGGTCACGCTGATCTGGGATGACATGGCGCGCATGTCGGGGCTGTCGATGGACAGAACGCCGCCGGCATCGCCGATGACCGCCGTTCCCGGCAATTCGCCCGCCAGCGCCGCGGCGATCGCCGCAGCCGGATCACCGCCCGAGATATCGACCCCGATAACCCGCTCGCCCTTGGCGTTGGGCGTAGCGAGCGGCAGATTGGCCGCATCGCCCATCGCCACGATCCGAACGGAGCGGTCGGTCGTGCCGTCATTATAGGTCAGGGCAAGCGAATTGCCCGATTGCATGCCGGAAAGATCGAGTTCGTAGAGATCGGGCGTCAGTTCGTCAGGCTGTGCCACCGTGGTGACAGTGTTCATCGCCTGGGCCAGGCCCGCGGCAATCTCGTCGAGCTGGTCCTGCATGTTGACCAGCGTCGTGTCGCGCAGCTCCAGAAGTCCCGCGATGCGCCCAGAAGAGAGCAATTGCTGCCCGGCCAGGTCGATCTGCAGCCCCGAAGGGGTGCGCAGGGTCAATTCCCCTACCCCGTTCTTGGCCGGGTCGGGATCGAACAGCGAGCTTGAATTGAGCCCGCCCCCCGAGCGGAACCCGAACTGGGAGGCCTCGACGTCGAGAATGCCCACCCCGCTTTCGGTCATCAGCGCCACGGTGCCGTCGGTCCGGTATGTGGCCCGCACGTCGACCAGCTCGGAAATCGAGGCGACCAGGCGGTCGCGCTCGTCCATCAGCGAAAGCCGCGCCTGCTGATCCTGGGAGATGTCGAGAATGCGCACATTGACATCGGCCAGCGCCGTAAGCTGCCGGTTGAGCTCGGACACGCTGTTGGAAATCTGCTGCTCGGCCTCGACCCGCATCTCCTGGACCGCGCCGGTCAGGGTGTTGAGCTGCCCAACGATCTGCTGAGCGGCGTTGAGCACGCCGGCCCGTGTCGTTACGTCATTGGGGTTGGTCACCAGCGCCTGCAGCGCGTTTTCCAGTCCGCCATAGAGCGTATCGAGCGAATTGGCATCGCCCGGCTTGCCCAGATGCATCTGCATCCGGTCGAGAAAGCTTGTGCGCACATCGTGATAGCTCGCCGATGAAACGGCCACCAGATGCTGCTTTTCCAGCGCTTCGTTGAACGCCCGCGACAGGGTCGAGGCGCGAACCTGCGCGCTCGTCCCATAGGCGGTTTCCTCGATGACGATGGACTGCCGGTGATAGCCCGGCGTTCCCTGATTGGCGATGTTGCGCGAAACGACATCGATGCCCCGCTGGCCGGCATTCATGCCGCCCAGTGCATTCGATAGCGTCGAACTCAATCCCATCGCATCAACTCCGTCTTAAAGGCCAGTGGCACGGCGCTGTTTGGGCCAGGGTGCGGCGAAAATGGTTGTTTCCGAGAACCGGAGCGGAGCGTACTTTTTGTACGTGAGCACCGGAAGCGCAGGAAATAGCCATTTGCAGCCCACCCTCACCCAATCAGTCATCGGATCATGTTGAGGGCTTCTTGCAGCATCTCGTCAGCCGTCGAGACGATGCGGGTACCCGCCGAATAGGCCTGCTGGGTCACGATCAGCTTGGTGAACTCTTCGGAGATGTCGGTGTTGGACGATTCAAGAGCACCGCCGGTGATACCGCCATCGGTGGAAAGGATTGCCTCGCCCGACGCGGCCGTGGCCGAATAGATGCCGCCATCAAGGCGTTTCAACTGGTTCTCGGCGTTGAAATTGGCCGTGACAAGCTGGAAGATTTCGATCTGCTCGCCATTGGAATAGGTGGCGACCACCCGGCCACTGTCGTTGATGGCAACCGACATGAACGAACCGGCGGGGTACCCGTTCTGGTTGAGCGTCGAGACGGCGGCCCGGCCATTGGCGTTGTCGAACTGGGTCAGTCCGCCCGAACCGAGGTCGATCTCGACATCACCCACCTCGGTCCCGTTGATGGTAAGGTTCGGAAGGTTCAGTCGCAGTGGCTCTGTCAGAGACACCGAGGCGCCGCCCTGCGTCTGAAGCACGCCATCCTCGAAGGTGAATTCACCATCGGGAACTTCCGACCATGTCTGGGGCTCGCCGTCGCTCATGTAATAGAGGCGCCAGGTATCGGGCTCGTTGGAAACCTTGCCCCAGCGCATCTGCACGTTCACCGACGCACCATTGGGGGCATAGACCGTGATCGCCCCGCCTTCGACCGAGCGCCCGACGAAGTCGGAATTGGTCTCTGGCGCGTCGGGGACCGGCTGAGAGGCAACGCCGGCGATGGTGCCGGTACCGCCAATGACAATGTTATGGTTGGTGTTTTCGGCGGTGATCTGCAGGCGCCCTTCGGAGTCCAGAGACGCCGTCGCACCGGGAACCGAGGAATTGACCCAATCGATCAAGTCCTGGACCGTGGTCCCGTCCACGCCCTCCACGAACGTCTCGACCGCCCCGCCCCCGACCGAAATCGTGAACTGGTCGCCGCCCGCCCATCCCAGGCCCGGCGCTGCGCCCTGAAGCGTCTCGGTGCCGTCCATGTCGCCGGCGGACGAAAGCGTCGTGGCGAAATCGGCGGCCAGCCCCACGGCGGGAGTATCGGGCAGGTTGACCTCGTAAACGATGCGCTGGGTCGCCTTGGCCGGGATCAGCCCGTTGGAAACCTGCACCATTTCGGGCACCGAACCCGCCACGTTGCCCGTCGTGGTATCGATGGGCACGCCCTTGAGATAATAGCCCGCGCCATTGCGCAAAAACCCTTCGCGATCCATCTCGAAATCGCCGCGACGGGTATAATAGCTCGCATCGCCGAACACGGAATTGCCATCGGACGTGCCGGTCTTTTCCGCAACAACGAAAAAACCCGACCCGTTCAGCGCGACATGGGTACCGGTCGAGGACGTGATGATGTCACCGCGCACATCGTTTGTAGAGCGCGAATAGGACAGAACCGCGCCGGGTTTCTGCCGACCGACCGCCGCATCGGGGATCAGGTCGATGAACCCGGTTTCCATGCGCTTGTAGCCGGTGGTTTGCGAGTTGGCGATGTTGCCCGAAATGTTCTCGAGCGCGAACGACTGCGCCGCCATGCCCGTAACGGCCGTCGACAATGCCCCATAGATACCCATTTTACTCTCCGTCGTACGAGCAACCCCGACCGGGATCGCGACAGCCCAAACATGTGCACGCCAAGCACGCGCATTCGCAAACAGGTGATGCAAGAGGGGTGCCAGACTCCGGAACCCTTGATTTTGCTGGATTTTCTTCGATATCGACGACCGTCGAAAGCACATCATCGGGAAATTTCAGCCGCCCACCCGGCAAATTTTTCCCTCACCCTCCGCTGCCATGCGCCCCCGCCACCCTCGTTGCCATACACGCCCCGCCACCCTCGCTGCCTCCCCACCACTGTCATCCTCGCCGCCTCCCCACCACTGTCATCCCGGGCGAAGAACCGGGATCCAGTACTCACCAGCGTTTGTGATTTCTCTCCGGGGCGGAGTGTACTGCCCCCGGATCAAGTCCGGGGTGACAGGCCGAGATTGAGGGCAGACCAGCGAATGACTGGACGCCCGCGCCATAAAAATCTAAGCAGCATGTTCTGATTTTCTTGACTTTGACCGGACCAGCCCCATGCTCTTTTCCAGCCCCGATCAATTCCGCGCGCTCCCCCGCAAGGCCGTCACGGTCTTCGGCATGGCCGGCGTGGGCAAGACGCGGCTGGGCAACATCGTGCGCCGTGCCGACTGGTTTCATTTCTCGGTCGATTTCCGCATCGGCACGCGGCACATGGGCGAATACATCGTCGACAATTTCAAGCGCGAGGCAATGAAGGTGCCCTTCCTTGCCGAACTGCTGCGCTCGGATTCGATCTCGATCCAGTCCAACATTTCCTTCGACAATCTCGATCCGCTTTCGAGCTATCTCGGCACGCCGGGCAATCCGGCCAAGGGCGGGCTGACCTTTTCCGAATACCAGCGCCGTCAGGAACAGCACCGCGTGGCCGAAATCTACGCCCTGCTCGACGTTCCCTATTTCATCGAGCGCGCCAAGGCGCTCTATGGTTATGACGATTTCCTGTGCGACACCGGCGGTTCGCTGATCGAGGTGCTCGACCCGCACAATCCAGAAGACCCCGTGGTCAAGGCTTTGACCGACACCACGGCCCTGCTCTACCTGCGCGGCACCGAGGGCGATGCCCAGCGCCTGATCGACAGGTACAAGGCCAACCCCAAACCCATGTACTACCCGCCCGACTTCCTCGTTGCCAAATGGGACGAGTTCAAGCGCGAAAACGGCGTCACCCACGATGACGACGTCGATCCCGACGCTTTCGGCGTGTGGGGCTTCGAGGCCCTGCTGCGCGACCGGCTGCCGCGCTATCAGGCGCTGGCCGACAATTTCGGATATCAGGTCGACGCGTCCGAGCTTTCCGACGTGCGCGACGAAAAGGATTTCATGGAGCTCATGTGCAGGGCCATCGCCAATCGTCTGGCGGTGGCCGCAGAATAATAGGACTGCACTTATATAAGAGTTTACTGAAAGACATCCGAAAATGCCAATCCGCATTCCCGACCAGCTTCCCGCCCGCGTCACGCTCGAAACCGAGGGCGTGGTGGTCATGGACCAGTCCCGTTCGGCACGTCAGGACATCCGCCCGCTCCAGTTCGGCCTGCTCAATTTGATGCCCAACAAGCAGCGCACCGAAACCCAGTTCGCGCGCCTCATCGCCTCCACCCCGCTCCAGATCGATCTCACCCTGGTCCGGGTTGCCGACCCGCTATCGAAAAGCACGCCCGAGGATTATCTCCAGAACTTCTATTCCACCTGGGAGGACGTGCGGGCCAAAAAGTTCGATGGGTTCGTGGTCACCGGCGCCCCCATCGCCAACATGCCGTTCGAGGACGTGCGCTACTGGCCCGAAATGCTCGAAATCATCGACTGGACCCAGACCAACGTCCACCACACCATGTTCATCTGCTGGGGGGCCCAGGCCGCATTGCATCACCTGCACGGCGTCAGGCGCTATCGCATGGACCACAAGGCGTTCGGGGTCTATCGCCACAAGGTGCTCGACACCCGCCACCCCTTCCTGCGCGGCTTTTCCGACGATCTGGCCGTGCCTGTGTCGCGCTACAACGACATCGACCGCAAAAGCCTTTCGCCCGATCTCGATATCCTGATCGACAGCGACGAAGTGGGCATCTGCATGCTCGACGACCGCAAATACCGCGCCGCCTACATGCTCAACCACCTCGAATACGACAACACATCGCTGGCCGACGAATACCACCGCGACATCGAGGCCGGACTCGAAACCCCGATGCCCGTGGACCTGTTCCCCGACAACGATCCGGCCAGAATGCCCGAAAACCGCTGGCGCAGCCACGCACACCTTCTGTTCCAGAACTGGATCAACGAGATCTACCAGACAACGCCCTACGATCTCGACAAGGTCGGCACGGGCGAGTGGTAGACTGATCGACTGACACCGACGGAAAAGACAAGCGCGCGGCATAAAACCCGCGCGCATTCGTTTTGCATCTTGATGTGCAGTCAAATACCTGCATATTATCTTTCCAGACGGAAATGAGGCCAATGGACGACGACAAGGTATTCAGGGCGCTGGGCGACCCGACCCGCAGGAAACTTCTCGACCTGCTCTATGAAAACAACGGACGCACGCTCAGCCAGCTCATCGAAGGGCTGGATATGACCCGTCAGTCCGCCACCCAGCACCTCGATATTCTCGAAGCGGCCAATCTCATCTCCACAGTCAAACGCGGCCGGGAAAAACTTCACTTCATCAATCCCGTGCCGCTTCACGACGTTTACGAGCGCTGGGTCCGCAAGTTCGAGCACCAGCGCCTGAGCCTGCTTTACCAGCTCAAGACCGAACTTGAAGGAGAGAAAGAATGACCGCCGAACGCACCAGCTTTGTCTATGTCACCTACATCGCCTCGACCCCGCAAAAAGTGTTCGAAGCCATCACCCGCCCCGACATCGCCCGGCGCTACTGGGGCCACGAAAACGTCTCGGACTGGACCCCCGGCGCCCAATGGCAGCACATCCGCGCCAATGACGAACGGACGGTCGAACTCGTCGGCGAAGTCGTCGAGATCACCCCGCCCGCCCATCTCGTCATCACCTGGGCCAACGCCTCGCAGGCCGACGACCCCGACGCCCACAGCCGCGTAACCTTCACCATCGAGGAATATGAGGACATGGTCCGCCTCACCGTCAGCCATGACGAACTGATTGCCGGCAGCGGCATGGAAGCCGGGATCAGCAAGGGCTGGCCGGTCGTGCTTTCCAGCCTCAAATCCTTCCTTGAAACCGGTCGCGGGCTCGACATCTTTGCCAGGCCCAAAGCGGCCTGATCCCGCGCGGCGTCAATTCCCGAGGACCCACAAATGGCCAGATCCTACAAGGGCGGATGCGCATGCGGCGCGGTCCGCTATGAAACGGGCAGCGATCCTATTTTTCAGAACCACTGCCAATGTATCGATTGCCAAAAGCGAAGCGGCACCGGACACGGCTCCTATCTGAGCTTTCCGAACCGCGCCGAGGTAAAAATCACCGGTGAGGTGTCAGAGTGGCGTGTAACGGCGGACAGCGGGCACGACAAGATTCACGCCTTCTGCCCGACCTGCGGAGCGCCGGTTTACCTGACCTTCACCGCCATGCCTGACTTGATCGCGATCCACGCCGCCAGCCTCGACGACCCCGGCCAGTTCACTCCGCAAGCGCTCACTTACAGCATGCGCGGCCACGCATGGGACACGATCGATCCGGGATTGCAATCGTTTGAGAAAATGCCAGTGGCTTGACACAGGGGCGTTTGGGCACGATGCCGCGCCCACTGCTCACTCCAGCCCCGCAGCCACCCTCAGCGCCGCGTTGATCCGCTCCTGCCAGCCCGGCCCATCATCCTGGAAATGGGCCAGCACATCGCGGTCGATGCGGATCGAGACCATTTCCTTTCCGGTCGGTATGGCGTTGGTTTTCGGCTTGGGGTCTTCGGGCCTTGTGGTCGCGGCCTTGAACAGCGCTTCGGCGCGCTCCTTGCCGCTGGTCGGTCGGCGTGGGGTATAGGCCATCAGGGTCACCATACTGTGCAAAAAATGAATGACCCGGCCAGGAGGTGGAATCTCCGACCGGGCCAAAGCCTTCAATCGGCGAAGATCAAAGACGGCGCATCGATAATCCAGACCAGCCCCAAGGGCAAGCGATATCGCGCCAACACCTCCCTTGCATTCTGCCGTTCTCCCCCTACCTTGTTCGGGCGTAATCGGAGTTTGAGTTCTTGCCCAGCCTGCCCACCACCATCGCCGACGAACTGGGCATTGCGCTCGGCAATCTCGCCGATGCGGCGACCGGAACCGTCACCCCAACCCTGCGGCTGGGCGTCACCGGCCTGTCGCGGGCCGGCAAGACCATCTTCATCACCGCGCTCATCCATAACCTTTTGACCGGCGCGCGCCTGCCCGGTTTTGCGCCCATGGCCGAAGGCCGGCTGATCGGCGCTCGGCTGGCCGAACACCCCGACAACGCCACGCCTCGTTTCGCCTATGAAAACCACCTTGCCGCGCTGATGGGCACGCCCCCGGTCTGGCCCGAAAGCACGCGCCGCATCTCCCAGTTGCGCCTCACCCTGCGTTATCAGTCGGCAAGCTGGATCAAATCGCAGTTCGGCACCTCGACCCTTAATCTCGACATCGTCGATTATCCCGGCGAATGGCTGCTCGACCTGCCGCTTCTGACCAAATCCTACGCCGAATGGAGCGAGGAGGCCCTGGCGCTTGCCCGGCGCCCGGCCCGCGCCGAAGACGCAAAACCCTTCCTCGATGCCCTGGGATCGTTCGATCCCTCCCGCGAGGCCGATGACGCCGCTGCCGAAACCCTCGCCACCGCCTTCACCGCCTATCTGCGCGCCTCCAAGGGCGATGCCCGCGCGCTCTCCACGCTCCCGCCGGGGCGTTTTCTGATGCCCGGCGATCTCGAGGGCTCGCCGGCCCTCACCTTCGCGCCCCTACCGGCCCCGGCATCGACGCCGCGCCATTCGAGCCTTTATGCAATGCTCGAGCGCCGCTACGAGGCGTATAAATCCGTTGTCGTCCGCCCCTTCTTTCGCGACCATTTCGCCCGCCTCGACCGCCAGATCGTGCTTGTCGATGCGCTTCGCGCACTCAACGCCGGCCCCGAAGCTGTGGCCGATCTGGAAACGGCGCTCACTTCGGTGCTCTCCTGCTTCCGGCAAGGGTCGTCCAACCCCATTTCGCGGCTGTTCACCCGCAAGATCGACCGCATCCTGTTTGCCGCCACCAAGGCCGACCTCCTGCACCACACCTCCCACGCGCGGCTGGAAACCATCCTCAACCGCCTCGTCGCCAACGCCTCGCGCCGCGCCAAATTCCACGGCGCCGAGACGCGCTCACTGGCCATCGCCGCCATCCGCGCCACCCACGAGGGCAGCGTCAAACATGGAGGCGAAACGCTGCCCACCATCATCGGCACCCCCGAAAACGGCCAGCGCCTCGGCGAAACCACCTATGATGGCAAAACCGAAATCGCCTTGTTTCCCGGTGACTTGCCCGAAAACCCAGATTCACTTTTCAAATCGGTTGATTCAACACCTCAACTGAACTTCCTGCGCTTCCTGCCGCCCAAAACCCTTTCCCCGAGCCAGACCGGTGATCCCGTGTTTCCCCATATCCGCCTCGACCGCGCGCTGGATTTCCTGATCGGGGACAAGATGGCATGAGAGAGCCCCGCGCCATCCCCACCCAAACCCGTGCCGATGAACAGGCGGCCCGCGCCCCGCGCGCCTTTGAAACCGCGCTGGCCGAACCGGCCCCCGACGTCTTCGAAGCCACGCCCCAGGACCTCGCCGATACCGATGTGGCCCCGCCGCCCAAACGCCGCGGTCGCTTCTGGCGCAATCTGGCGCTGTGGACCGGCGGCACCCTGATCTCCCTTGGCCTGGGGCTGGCCGCCGACCGGCTGATCCGCGACCTGTTTGCGGCCTATGATTGGCTGGGCTGGTTCGGACTGGGCGTTTTGGCGATCTTTGCCCTCGCTCTGGCCGTCCTCACCATCCGCCAAATCATCGGTCTGGCCCGTCTGCGCACCATGGACCGCCTGCGCGACAAGGCCTCGGCGGCCCTGATCGCCGATGACCTGCCCGCCGCCCGGAAAATCGTTGCCGAACTCGATGGGCTCTACGCCGAACGCGCCGATCTGGCCCGCGCCCGCACGGGGCTCAAAACCGATACCGCCTCGATCCTCGACGGTGCCGAGTTGATCCACACAGCCGAACGCGCGCTCATGGCGCCCCTCGATGCGCGCGCCCGTGCGCTCACCGCATCGAGCGCCCGCCGCGTCGCTCTGGTCACCGCAGTCGCCCCGCGCGCCCTGATCGATATCGCATTCGTCGTGTTCGAAAGCTTTCGCCTCGCCCGCAATCTGGCCGATCTTTACGGCGCGCGTCCGGGCTTTTTCGGCTTTATCCGTTTGATAGGGGCCATCATTGCCCACCTCGCGGTCACCGGTGGGCTGGTCTTGACCGACGGAGTCGTCGAGCAATTGATCGGCCATGGCGTGGCCGCCAACCTTTCGGCGCGTCTGGGCGAAGGCGTTCTGAACGGTCTGATGACCGTGCGGGTGGGCATCGCGGCGATCAAGCTCGTTCGCCCCCTGCCCTTTGCGGCCCGGACATCGCCCGTCGTCTCGGACTTCGTGGCCGATCTTGGCAAGGTCGCCACCGAGGGCAAGACAAAATAAAGGGCAGCGCCGAAGCGCCGCCCCAAAAGGCTTGAAGAAGAGCCGCTGTTATTCGGCGTCTTCTTCCTCGACATCACCCTCGGTCATGCCGTCGTCCATTTCGCCGTCATCCGAACCACCGGTCACGGGACCATCGACCAGACCGGCTTCGAGGCAGTCGTCACGAGTGATGGTCGACAGCTCGATCGAAGAGGTCGAAAGCTCTTCGGTGGAGCTTGGCGATTCATCAACGGAATCGGCCTGGGTTTCTTCGCCAAGGGTCATGCAATATTCTTCCACATAAACCCAGTCTTCAGCGCTGACGGAAACCCCGCCGATTTCCCCGGCCATAGCCGGAGCATCCTGCGCCATGGCAGGAGCGGCAAGACCTGCGGCGAGAGCGATAGAGGCAAAAAGAGCAGTGCGTTTCATGGTTTTCTCCATTGGTTCTTTTGTCGGCCAAACTGAAAAAACGACCGACGAAACAACGCATTACCCACCGTTCATCCGATTATTCGAAGCCGGCAAGCGGGGCGTTGCTGACACAATGCAGAGACCCCGCGCCGGGTT
Source organism: Pelagibacterium nitratireducens (assembly GCF_037044555.1). Lineage (NCBI taxonomy): Bacteria > Pseudomonadati > Pseudomonadota > Alphaproteobacteria > Hyphomicrobiales > Devosiaceae > Pelagibacterium > Pelagibacterium nitratireducens. Next base: position 1,473,840 of record NZ_CP146275.1, on the reverse strand, counting down.
GCCATTCCAAATTTGATCATTTGGTGGCATTGCCAGGCCAGGGCCGAGCTGCGCGCAACAAAAAGGGCGGCTCCTTGGGGCCGCCCTTGTCGCATCTGGCAATGGTTTTTATCGATCAGATCAGACCGGCTTTTTCACAGTCGCTCTGGGTGATCGAGCTCAGCTGAACGCTCGCGGTGGAAAGTTCAGCGGTCGTCGACGGGCTGAAATCGAAAGCGTCGGAGACCGAAAGGCCATCAAGGGAGTCACAGTAGTCGGTCACGTAAGTCCAGTCTGCGTCGGAAACCGAGACCGTACCGATGTTTGCGGCCATGGCGGGAGCGGCAAGACCGGCAACAACTGCGACGGAGGCGAGAAGGGCTTTGAGCTTCATTTTTTAAGTATCCTTTTCTTGACGTCCCTCGTTGGGGACAAGACAAGAGATAGGCGTTCGCGAGCCGATTTCCAGATTAAAGATGTGAGTTTTTCGTCATAGAATGACGCGCCTGTTCACATTGTTTTTCGGGCGCGTCGAGCCGCGCCGAAAACCGCCCGATTTCGCCACAAAGCCGGCTGCGCACGTTAACATTGATTAAGTTTTAGTACTGGAAGCGGTTACGGCTTGAGCACGATATAGGCGGCTGCGCCCGCCATTGCGCCCGCCGCGCCGCGATTGAGCGCTTTGAGCGCCCGTGGATTGCGCAGGAAATCGCGCGCCTTGGCGGCCAGCGCCACATACGGCACGACAACCAGATAGAGCACGACGATAGTGGTGACCACCAGCCCCGCAAACCGCTCGGGCGTAACCGCACCCAGATCGACAACGGTGGGCAGAAGCGCCATGTAGAAAATGATGGTCTTGGGATTGCCCAGCGTCACCGAATAGCCGCCCAGCATCGAGGCCAGAGCGCCATTGCCCTTGCCGGCCTGGATCTTTTCAGGATCGATGCCGGCCCGCCAGAAGCTCCACGCCAGATAGGCGAGATAGGCCGCGCCGAGCACCTTGACGACAACGAATATCCCCGAAAAGGCCGCCGCGACCGCCGCCAGCCCCAGAACGGCCAGCGTGAGATAGGTCAGATCGCCCAGCACCAGCCCGGTGCCGAACCACACCGCCGGGCGAAAGCCCGATCCGAGCGCCTTGCCCACCGCCGCGGCAATACCCGGTCCGGGAATGGCAGCGGCAATCGCCAGCGCGATGGCATAGGGGAGATAGTCGAGAAGGGTCATGGCAGGCACTCGGGCAGTCGATCTTGGCTCAGGACCCGCTCATACACCCGCGCGCCACAACAGCAAAGGACCAGTTGTCTTCGATTTTCTAGGCCGCTTCGTCCTGCTTGGCCGAGTCCGCAAGCCTCACCCGCAACCCGTCCAACTCCTCGCTCATCAGGATCTGGCACGACAGCCGCGAATTGGCCTCGTAGTCGGGCACCGAATCGAGCATGTCCTCTTCCTCGTCGGTCGGCGGGGTGAGCTTGTCCTGCCATTCGGCATCGACAAACACATGGCAGGTCGCGCACGAGCACGAACCGCCACACTCGGCCTTGATGTTGAGCCCCCAGTCCCGGATCACTTCCATCACCCGCCAGCCCTCGAGGGCTTCGAGTTCGTGTTCGGTCCCATCCTGGTCGGTGACGTAGATCTGCATTGTGAGGTCCTGTTCGCGTGAGGTCGTTAGGTCCCTGGCTTGGCCCGGATGAGTCGAAAATGGTGATGCCCGAGAACCGGAGCGGAGCGTATTAAAAATACGTGAGCACCGGAAGCGCAGGTCATTGCCATTTGCAGACCATCCCGGTCAAGCCACGCCGAGTTTCTTCTGGAGTTGGGTGGACGAGGTCGTGTACTGGAAAACCACCTTCTGATCGGGATGCACGATCTTCTTGGCCGCCTGCGCCATCAGCGCGCCTTCATGGAATCCCGAAAGGATCAGCTTCAATTTCCCCGGATACCAGTTGATATCGCCGATTGCGAAAATGCCCTTTTCGCTGGTTTCGAACTTTTCGGTATCGACCTTGACCAGCGCGTTGTCGTGCAGATCCAGGCCCCAGTCGGCGACCGGCCCCAGCTTCATGGTCAAGCCAAAGAACGGCAGCAGGCGCGTCGCGGGCACCCCAAGCTCGCCACCGGCGGTCTTGAGATAGACTTCGCTCAACTGCCCGTTCTCGCCTTCGAGGCGCCCGAGCTGGCCGGTGATGAAATTGATCCGCCCCTCTTCGACCAACGCCCGCATCTTGTTGACGCTGTCGGCATGGCCGCGGAACTGGTCGCGCCGGTGCACAAGGGTCAAGGACCGCGCCAGCGGCTCGAGATTGAGCGTCCAGTCGAGCGCCGAATCCCCACCACCCACGATGACGATGTCCTGATCGCGGAAATCATCCATCTTGCGCACGGCGTAAAATACCGATTTGCCTTCGTATTCCTCGACATTCTCGACAGGCGGCCGCTTGGGCTGGAACGAACCACCGCCCGCCGCGATCACCACGACCTTGGTCAGGAACACCTCGTCGGCGTCCGTGGTCAGCCGGAACGAGCCGTCCTCGAGCTTTTCCACCGATTTGACCATCTGGGAGAAATGGAACTCGGCCCCGAAGGGCTGGATCTGCTTCATCAGATTGTCGGTCAGCCCCTGCCCCGAAATCTCGGGAAAGGCGGGAATGTCATAGATCGGCTTTTCGGGATAAAGCTCGGCGCACTGCCCGCCCGCCCGATCCAGAATATCGATCACATGGCATTTGAGGTCGACCAGACCCAATTCGAACACGGCAAACAGGCCCACCGGGCCCGCGCCAATAATCACGACATCGGTGACGATTTCATTTCCGCTCATGGATAAAGGAGTCCTGGTCGTTGGAATTAGCAAGTTCGCGCTTGGAATATATATATGACGCGAACTGTCAAGTATGGATCACTCGGCTGGCCGCCTCAGAAACGGCCGCGTGCCGGCTGGAATTTCGACGCGCGCCCCCACGGGCTGGTAATAGCGCGACACCTCGGCCAGCGCATCCTTTTCCAGCGCCGCCCGCGTCGGACCGTTCGTCACAACGAACGCATCGATCCCGCAGCGGCGCATGAAGGGGATCTGGTCGGTCAGGATATCGCCCACCGCCCGCAACTCGCCCTCATACCCATAGCGCTCGCGCAACAGCCGCGCGCTCGAATAGCCCCGCCCGTCCGTAAAGGCCGGAAAATTGATGGCAATCGAGGAAAACCGCCCCAGATCGTCCGCCACGTCCTCGACCTTTTCGCCCGGGCTGACCAGCAACCCGATGGGGTGCGGGCTGGCCAGAAACACATCGCGGTTTTCGACGAACACGGTCAGCGGCACATGGGTATAGCGCACATCGGCCGCCACATCGTCCTCGGCCCAGGCGCGCCAGGGATCGGCCCTGAACGCACCGTCCTTATAGAGAGTCAAAGAAGATTGGCTCACCGGTTTCGCGATGCTCCCATTGAAATCGAAATGAATGCCGCACTCACGCTTGTCGCGCCCGCGCCAACGGCCGGCCCGGGGATCTTCCCCTTCCGCCACGGCGCTGGTGCACGGAGCACAGCCTATGGACTTGTACCCGCGCTCGAACAGCGGATGCTCGGGCAGCCCATGGGCCGCCTTGTACGCATCAATGTCCTCATGGGTAAAGTAGGCCAATGGATTGACCTTGATGCGATCGTCGCTGGTGAGCTCGAAATGCGGCAGCACGCCCCGCTCGGCGGTCTGGAACCGCTTGCGCCCGGTCACCCAGCCACCATAACCCTCGAGCACCTTTTCGAGCGGTTCGGTCTTGCGGATATGACAGCACGAATCCGGATCATTCTCCCATAGCGTCCCATCGGGATCGAACCGCTTGATGTCGGCGCTGTCGGGATAGAGCGTAATCACATTGGTCAGCCCGAACCGCGCTTTCAACGTTTCCACATAATCGAGCGTCTCGGCAAAATGCTTGCCCGTCTCGAGAAAATAGACCGGCAGCTTCTGATCGACCTTGGACACCAGATGCAAAAGCACCGCCGAATCCGCCCCGAACGAGGACACCATGGCGATCTCACCCGGCAGCAATTCCTCGACCGCCTGACGCAGCACGCCCTCGGCGTCCATCTCGTCGAACATGCCGTTGAGCGAGAGAATACCGAGCTGGCGCAGCTTGTCCGGCCTGGGTTCGCCGGCACTGATGATGGAGCTAACCATTGCCATAAAGCGCCTCCTTGAACGGTGCGTCACCCAGCCGCCGATAGGCTGAAATGAACGTCTCGTCCTCGGTTGTGCGCTGGGCGATATAGGCATCGACCAGTCGCTCGATGGCGTTCGGCACCTCTTCGGCCACGAACCCCGGGCCCAAAATCTTGCCCACCGAAGCCTCTTCAGTGCCGTCACCACCCAGGGTGATCTGGTAGAGCTCGGTGCCCTTCTTTTCGACGCCCAATATGCCGATATGGCCCACATGGTGATGCCCGCAGGCATTGATGCAGCCCGAAATCTTGATCTTGAGCTTGCCGATTTCCTTTTGCCGGTCGGGCGCCCCAAACCGGCGCGAAATGTCCTGCGCAATCGGGATCGAGCGCGCATTGGCCAGCGCGCAGAAATCGAGCCCCGGGCAGGTGATCATGTCGGTGATCTCACCCGAATTGGCGTCCGCCAGTCCAGCCTCGACCAACCCGTCGTAAACGGCCCGCAGATCGGAAAGCGCCACATGCGGCAGCACCAAGTTCTGCTCATGGCTCACCCGCACCTCGTCGAACGAATAGCGCTCGGCGAGCTCCGCCACCGCTTCCATCTGCTCTGCCGTCGCATCGCCGGGCGCCCCGCCGATGGGCTTGAGCGAGATGGTGATCGAGGTATAGCCCGACCGGGCATGGGGGAACGTGTTGTTCTCCAGAAACCGCCCATAGGCCGGATCGAGAATCTTTTCGCGCTCCACATCGATGGAAACGACCCCGTGGTCCTTATAGGCCGGCTGCGTGAAATAGGCGTTGATCCGGTCCAGTTCGGCCTCGGGCAGCGTCAGCACCCCGCCGCGCGCATGGGAAAATTCCTCTTCCACCTGCGCCTTGATGGTTTCCAGCCCTTCCTCATGCACGAGGATCTTGATGCGCGCCTTGTACTTGTTGTCCCGACGCCCATAGCGGTTATAGACCCGCAGGATACTCTCCAGATAGGCCAGCAGATGTTCATGCGGCACGAATCCGTTGATCAGCTTGCCGATCATCGGCGTCCGCCCCAGCCCGCCCCCGACATAGACCGCCCAGCCGACTTCGCCCGACCCGTTGGTCTGCGCCATCAGCCCGATATCGTGAAATTTCACCGCAGCCCGGTCATTGGGCGCACCGGTAATGGCGATCTTGAACTTGCGCGGCAGGAAGGTGAATTCGGGATGCAGGCTCGACCACTGCCTTATGATCTCGGCCACCGGACGCGGATCGATGATCTCATCGGCCGCCGCCCCGGCAAACTGATCGGTCGTCACGTTCCGGATGCAGTTTCCCGATGTCTGAATCGCATGCATTTCCACGCTCGCCAGATCGGCCAGGATTTCGGGAATATCGCGCAGCTTGGGCCAGTTGTACTGGATATTCTGGCGCGTCGTGAAATGCCCGTAACCCCGGTCATACTTGCGCGCGATATGGCCCAGCATCCGCATCTGCCTGGACGAAAGCGTGCCATAGGGCACCGCAACCCGCAGCATATAGGCGTGAAGCTGGAGATAGAGCCCGTTCATCAGCCGCAGCGGCCGGAACTGGTCTTCCGTCAATTCCCCGGAAATCCGGCGGCGGACCTGGTCTGAAAACTGCTCGACGCGCTCACTTACAAACGCCGCGTCAAATTCGTCATATCGATACATGTTCGTCCTCGCCCAGATGCTGGCGGTCAAAGCGCGGAGCCGTCGGCCCTTCGGACCGGATGCGCTCACGGATGCGGTTGGCGTGAATCGCGCCATTGATCGTTTCGACGTCCTCGGTTTCAAGGCTCAGAATCCGCCCCGTCGCCCTTGTCCCGGCCATGGCAGCGTCCAGCGCCTCGGTCTCGTCCTTGCCAAACACCCGCGCCGCCTGAATGTCCTCAACCCAATTGCCTTGCGGATCGAGATACACGGTCGCCCCGGAGAGCAGTTCATTGCCTGTGAGGATTTTCGTCATTTCACTCAATACGTTACAGAAACCATCGGATTCATTTTAGAGGCGACATATGGACGACATTCGACAGCGCTGCCCAACCCAACCACCGTCATCCTCGGGCCTGACCCGGGGATCCGCCTCGCCACCATTGTACGCAGCAGAAGTGTGTCGCACGGCTGGTGCCGCGAACACCGTCTGCGCCAGCGGCGCCACTGCAGATTGCCGGGTCAAGCCCGACAATGACGCTGCGATTGAAACGCCAAGCGCAGTCGCCATCACGCCACCCGCTCCACCTGCGCCGCAATCGCCTCGGCCTGAGCCCAATCGCCTTCGGCCACCGCTTCGCCGATAAAGATGATCGCCGGCCCATCGGCAAAATCGATTGCGCCCGACGCCAGCCCGCCGACAGTTCCCGCATAAAGCGTCTTGTCGGCCCGCCCGGCATTGACCACGATCCCCACTGGCACCGCGCCCGAAAGCCCCTGCGCCATGAGATCGCCCGCCACCTGCCCGGCAATCGACTTGCCCATGTAAAGCCCCAGCGTCAGCCCCGACTGGGCCAGCGACGCCCAATGGGCAAGATCGGAATTGTCGGCGCCATGCGCCGTGGCGAAAACGAACCCCGAGGAGACCTTGCGCAGCGTCACCGGCGTTGCCGTATCTGCTGCCGCAGCCAGCGCCGAGGTCACGCCCGGCACAATGGAATAGTCGATGCCAGCCTTGCGCAATGCCGCGATTTCCTCGCCCGCGCGCCCGAACACCATCGGATCGCCCGATTTGAGCCGCGCGACCTTCTTGCCTTCACCCGCCAGCCGCACGATCAGCGTGTTGATCTGGGCCTGCGAAAACGAGTGATGCCCTTTGGCCTTGCCCACCGAAATCCGGTCGGCATCGCGCCGCCCCATTTCGACGACAGCGGAGGGCACCAACTGGTCGTGAACGATAACGTCCGCTTCCTGCAACAGGCGTTGGGCGCGCAGCGTCAGCAGATCCTCTGCCCCCGGCCCAGCCCCGATCAGCCACACCAGGCCATTGCCCGATGCCGCACCGGCATGTTCGGCCAGCAGCGCATCGGCTCGCGCCTCGCCCTCTCCGGCGGCAAGCGCACCTTCGATGCCCGGCGCCGTCACCAGCGCCTCGTAATACCGCCGCCGCGCCACCCCATCGGATAGCAGGGCTGCAACCTTGTCGCGCATCGATCCGGCCAGCCGCGCGATATCGCCAAGCCGGGGCGAAAACATCGCCTCGATCTTTGCCCGCACCAGCCGCGCCAGCACCGGCGCATCGCCTTCGGACGAAATGGCAATCGAAATCGGTGCCCGGTCGACAATGGCCGGAGTAAAAAAATCGCAGTTTTCGGGAACGTCGACTTCATTGACCGGAACGCCCGCCTCGCGCGCCAGCTTTAGTGCCCGCGCGCCCTCCGGCCCATGGTCGGCCACAAAGGCCAGCGCCGCATTGGCAAAATCGTCCGGCTCGACCGACCGAGCAACCAGCGTCACGTCCAGCCCTGAAAAATCGGCCTCGAATTCGTGGGCGAACAGAACCACTTCCGCGCTGGTCTTGGCCGCCAGCCGCGCCTTGGCCAGGGCTTCCTCGTCGCCGCCCACAATGACGATGCGCCGCCCTTTGACCGCGACCGAAACCGGGAATGTGTTAAGCCGTGCCACGGGTGAGGGTCTCCTGGCCGTAAACGAGATCGGTTCAGTTTTTGGAACTGGCGGCGGCATCGGGAGGACACACGCACAGCCAAACATGCGCAAAATTAGGGGTTTCCGGCCCATCCAGCAAGCGCAACAACGGCGTTCGGAGACTTATTTCCCTGGGCAGGAAGCCCTTGGAACACCGCGCGCGGCCAAGGTCGCAATGCGCGAATAAATTTCCCTCTCGCCACCGGCGCGAAAAACACGACTGGCGCGCTGGAGAATAACCAAAAGCCTCCCTCACCCACCGCTCCGCGCCCATTTCCCCAAAGGAGAGGTATATCCCCGCGCTCGCGGGTTCGTACCTCTCCCTTGGGGGGAGAGGTCGGAGCTTGCAAAGCAAGGTCCGGGTGAGGGGGCCTTTCTTTTTGTGCGCTGCTGTCACCGCGCCGACATTTCCCTGTCACACCCCTGTAAGCCCCTGATCGTAGAGCCATCCTGTGAGTTCCCCACAGGAGACAGGACGCGATGACTCCCGCCCCCAGAACCCTTTTCCTTGCCGGCCTTCTTGCCGCAACCGCCCTTTGCACCCCCATCCCAGCGATGGCCCAGGCCAGCCAGGCCGATGAGCGCTTGTTGACCGACCCCTTCCTTCAACTCCCCACCCAGGACGGCGTCCACGTCGTGTGGTTCACCGAGTTCGAAGGCGAGGACCACACAGTCGTCGTCGGCGAGCGCGAATTTGCCGCCGAAACCATAAAGATGAGCCGTCTGGCCGAGGACAACCAGTCCTGGGTCGGCACCCAGAATGGTGACGGCTCGGTCTTCTCCGCCACCACGGCCCGCGACGTCTGGCGTCACGAAGCCTATGTGGACGGCCTCACGGCCGGCGAGCGCGAGGCTTATTTCGTGCGCTCGGCGGACGAGAATGGCGAGACCGTCGAAAGCCGGGAATTTTCCCTCGCCCCGCTTCCCGCCGAAGGGCAGCCCCTGCGCATCCTTTTGACCTCCGATCATCAGCTCAAGCCGATGACCCCGACCAACATGCAAAAGATCGCCGAAAATGTCGGCGAACTCGACGCCGTGTTCTTTTCCGGCGATCTCCAGAATATCCCCGACCGCGCCTCGGAATGGTTCGACGACAATCGCGGCTTTGCCTTCTTCCCCGGCCTTCAGGGCCACGCCGCCTATGCGCTGGCCCAGTCGCGCACCGAGGGCGATATCACGTTCGACACGACGACCACCTATCACGGCGGCGAAATCATCCAGAACGCCCCGCTGTTCCCGGTCATCGGCAACCACGAAGTGATGGGCCGCTACAATCCCGCCACCGCGCTGGGCAGCCAGTTCAACGACCCGCGTCCCCGCGCCGTTGCCGAAGCGCTCTATGAAGCCAATGCCGACCTCTACAACCCCTCGGGCGACGCGCAAATCCGCGAACAGTGGATCGCCGACAATTCGTTCAACACCACCACCTATGAGGAAATCTTCACCCTCCCCGCGGACGGCCCGGGCGAAGAGACCTATTACGCCATCCGCTACGGCGATGTGTTCATGATCGGGCTTTATGGCACCCGCATCTGGCGGTCCCCCTCGCAGGATGAAGGCGTTCGCGGCAAATACCGCGAGGCGGCAGCCGACCTCGACACCCCCGACAATTGGGGATGGGGCGAATTCATCTTCGAGGATATGGCCGAAGGCTCTGAGCAGTATGACTGGCTGGTTTCCGTGCTCGAAAGCGAGCAATTCAAGTCGGCTCCGGTCAAGCTCGCGCTCATGCACCACCCGTCACACGGCATGGGCGACAATTCCATTCCCGCCTACGCGAACCCCGAACAGATCCTCGACTATGACGAGGCTGGCCGTTTGACCGGCGTGCGTTACGACTATCCGGTCGATGCCGATATGTTCGTCAACCACGTCGAACCGCTCCTTTCGGACGCCGGCGTGCAGCTCGTCCACACCGGCCATTCCCATGTTTGGTATCGCTTCGTGAACCCGGCCGGTATGAACATCCTCGAGACCTCCAATGTCGGCAACAACTATGGTTGCTACGTCGAAGGCCACCAGGCCCGCGGCAATGCCCCCTCCGGTTTCGATTACGATCCGGCCGACTACGCCGTCACCGGCGATCCGCACGGCTACGAACCGGTCATGCCCACCGAGTTTTCGCCAATGACCAATGCATCCTCGGGCGAAGACCTCCCCTGCATCGCCAGCAACGAGCTGACCGCGTTCTCGGTCCTCGAAACCGGCCCCGACGGGACGACCGTCAGCTCCTACGTCTTCGACACCACCGACCCGCAAGGCGAAGTCGAACTGTTCGACAGGTTCGAACTGAACTGATCCCTTTGCAAAAAAACAAGGCCCCGCTTCGGCGGGGCCTTTTGCATTCGGACGCGCGGGTTTAGCTCCCTTCGCTGCCCCGGCGAAAGCCGGGGCCCACGGGAGCGTCATCAGGCGGTGATTTCGTGGTTGATGCTGCTGGACCCCGCTTTCGCCGGGGGAAGAGGGCGGAGAACACTCCTGATAGACCGTCGCCGATCCTACCCTTGGCGGCTCGGCACGTTCACGACCAGCCCATCGAGATCGTCGCGGATCTTGATCTGGCATGAAAGCCGGCTGGTGTCTTTGACGTCGAAAGCGAAATCGAGCATGTCCTCTTCCATCGAGGAGGGGCCGCCCGTCACCCCATACCATTCCTCTTCCACATACACATGGCACGTCGCGCAGGTACACGCCCCGCCGCACTCGGCCACGATGCCGCGCACCCCATTGCGGATCGCCGTCTCCATCAGTGTCGCACCATTTTCCGCTTCGACTTCGCGGCGCGCGCCATCGGGTTCAACGAACGTGATCATAGGCATGGAAAAGGGCTCCGGGGATAAATCTGTGAGGTGCCCCGGATATAGGAAAACCATCCCGCACACACAAGCGCATCAACAAACGCAAATGTGGGGCTACCGAACGCACAAGTCCATGGATTTTAGCGCCATTGTTGGCGCTAAAATTCAGTCCGAAACGATCGATGAAATGTATCCGCACACCTCGGAAACCGCCATGCCCAGATCGGCCAGCGTCTCCTCGTCGAGCTTGCCGTCACGGGCAAATTCGACTTCCGCCGCCCGCGCCTGGGAGGCCAGAACCATGGCGCCAATGCCCTGCGCGGCACCCTTAAGCGTATGAAGTCCAAGGGTTATTTCATGGGGATCGGTCGCAGCGCTCACCCGCTCGAAATAGATCGCGACCTGCTTTTCAAACATGCGCAACACTTCGCATTCCAGCGCCCTGTCCCCCAGCGTCTGACGCGCCAGATGCACCAGATCGATCGGCCGGTTGGTCCTGTCCACTTTCAAAGAATCGAGGCTCACCCCCACCCGCGGCTGCATCATCTTTCCCACCATCACGCAATCGTCACAATCACTACCGCCAGCTTAACCCTGATTGGATAAAAAGACCCTTAATCGCTGATATCTGCTATATTTTCAGCCCTGGTGGGTACACGAAAAAAATCGTTAACGGTCTTTTAATAAAGATTTCAGCAATGGCCCCAAACCGTGTATAACTCACGATAGAGAATTGGCTGTTGGGATCACTGCGGGGCATTTTTCCGCGCGTTCTGTATCCCGGCCGGCGATGGATCCGAAGCGGCTAGCCCCCGCCAAGGTATTGCCGAAAAAGCCGTTTTTCTAAAATTTGCGGCGCATGAGTAAAGAGTATTTAGAGTATGGCGAACAAGTCGACCCCACCCAAGGACGATCCGGCAGCGCTTGCGTTTTCAGCTGTCGAAAACGCACTCAAGGACTCGGTCTTCTCGATGGATGACAAGCCCGCCCGCAAGGTAGAAAGCCAGCCGGCAAACCGCGAGCCCAAGCGCGAACAGCGCCGCGAGGCCCCCACCAACACCGAACGCCTGCGTGCCGCCGACAAGATCGCCGCCCAGGCGTCCTCGGTCGCCAATGACGACCGCTCCACCGCCGCATCCGCTCTTTACGCCCTCCAGTCGCGCGCCTCGAACGCGCCGATCTGGTTTGCCATAACCGCGTCCCTGCTCTGGCTGGTCGGCGTCGGCCTGATCGCCGTGCTCCGCTATGGCCCGCGTTTCACCGAAGGGCTTTCGGTCGCAGAGTTCGTCCAGAGCCTTGATTTTGCAGCCCTCGCCGCGATTACCGCGCTCCCCATTCTGGCAATGATTTCCATTGCCTTCCTTGTGCGCCGCGCCCAGGATCTGCGCCTCGCCGCCGCTTCGATGACCCAGGCCGCCATGCGCCTGACCGAGCCCGAATCGGCCGCCGCCCATAAGATCGCAACCGTCGGCCAGGCCGTGCGCCGCGAGGTCAACGCCATCGGCGACGGGCTTGAACGCGCCCTCTCGCGCGCCGGAGAGCTCGAAGTGATGGTCCACAACGAAGTGACCGCCCTTGAGCGCACCTATTCCGACAACGAGACGCGCATGCGCCAGTTGATCGAGGAACTGGCCAGCCAGCGCGACGCCGTCGTCACCAATTCCGAGCGCATGCGCGAGGCCATCGCGGCCGTGCACGGCAATGTAACAACCGATCTCAACGAGATCGGCACCTCGATCACCGACCGCCTCAAGACCACCGGCGGCGAAATCACCCAGGCGCTTTCCGATCGCGCAACGGCGATGACGGAATCGATCGAAACGGCCGGAACCACAATCGAAACCACCTTCGAGCGCCGCTCGCAGAGCTTTGCCGAAACCATCGAGGGCCGCACCGCCGATCTGATCATGGCGCTCGACGACAGCGCCGGCCGCCTCGACGGCACGCTGACCGACAGGGCCGAGGCGCTGGCCAGCGCCATCGACACCTCGACCGACCGTCTCGACACCGTACTCACCTCCAGTGCCTCGAGCGTCCAGATCGCGCTCGAAGGGCATTCAAACATGGTGGAAACCGCGCTCAGCGACACGACGGGCGCGCTCAACACCCTGTTCGACACCAGAACGGCCGATCTCACCAACGCGCTCGATAGCCGCAACCAAATTCTCGAAGACGCTCTGGGCGCCGGCGTCGGGCGCATCGAAACCGCCTTCGAGGGCCGTGCGGAGGCGATTGCAAAGGTTCTTGGCACCGGCGTCGAGGACGTACAGGCTGCGTTTGCCGGTCGTGCCGATGCACTCGCCGATGCCCTGGGAACCGGCGTTGCCGAGGTTCGGGCTGCATTCGAGGGCCGTGCCGAAGCGCTCGCCGACGCGCTGGGCATGGGCGTGGAAAACATCGAGTCCGCCTTCGGACGTCGTACCGATGCCTTGACCGAAGCGCTGGATCAGCGGGCCAGCGAAGTCACCGAGATGGTCGACACACGCATCAACACGCTGGTCAATTCCCTCGATTCTCACACGATCTCGTTTTCGGCGGCCATCGAAGAAAAATCGGCCACCATCGGCGACGTCCTCAAGGGATCGACCGAATCCATCCTCGTGGATTTCTCGCGCCGTTCCGAAGCTCTCGGGACCAGCTTTACGGCTCTGGGCGAAACGGTCTCCAACGGGATCGCCAGCCGCGCCGAAGAGGCAGAGGCAACCCTGAGCCGGATCACCAATCGGCTCGATGAGACCTTCTCGATCCAGTCCAACGCCCTCCAGAGCCAGATCGAATCCATGAGCCTGCGGCTGGATGGCGCGCTTGAGGAATCGACCGAGCGGACGCGCGACATCCTGACCCGGGCCGGAACCGATACTCTGGCCCAGCTCAACGCGCGGGTCGATGAAATCTCTGTCATTCTCGACAGCCGCATCGGCCAGGTCGACACCATCGTGGGCGAAAAGGGCGAAAAGCTCGTCTCCTCGCTCGATGCCCACACCTCCGAGATCGCCGAGCGGTCCAACAGGCTCGAAACACTGCTCGACGACAAGGGCCGCGCCCTTGCCAGTGCCCTCGAGACCGGCGGCGAAAGCTTTGGCGCCATGGCCGACGCCAAGACCGCGGCCCTCACCGAAGCCCTCGATGCGCGTGCCGAGGCCATTACATCGGCCGTCGATCTGCGCACCGATGCCCTGTCCGCTGCACTCGACACGCGCGCGGACGCGCTCAATTCCAGCCTCGACATTCGCACCGAAGCGCTCACATCCGCCTTTGACGGTCGGGCCGAACAGATCGGTGCCGCCCTTGATGGCCGCGCCGAGGAAATCGCGTCGGCCATTGAAAGTCGCACAGGCAATCTGACGTCGGCCATCGACAGCCGCACCGAGCACCTTACGGCGGCCCTTGACGGCCGAACCGAAACCTTCACGTCTGCCCTTGATGGAAGAACCGAACAGTTCACCTCGGCACTCGACAGCCGCAGCGAACAGCTGACCTCCGCGCTCGATGCGCGCACCGAGCAGCTCGATACCGCACTCTCGGCGCGCACCACTCAGCTCGACGACACCCTGGCCGAGCGCGCCAATGCGATGAATTCGATGCTCGACATCACCTCTAACCAGCTCTCGGAAACGCTGACCGAGCGCACCCGCTATATGGGCGGGTTGATCGATGAGTCCGCAGAACGCCTCGAGCGTTCGATCACGGGCCAGGCCCGCGGCCTCGAAGAATCGCTCGACGAAAAAGCCCGCCTCATGGCGGAGTCGATTTCCGGCAAGACGAGCGAACTCACCACGGCGGTCGACGCTTCGGGCGAGCGCATCCGCCTCACAATCGATGGCAGCCTGACCAATGTCACCGAGACGATGGAAAGTCGTTCGGCCCAAATGTCCGAGCTCATCGAAAGCAAGGTGGCCGAACTCAATTCCAATATCGGCCGTGAAATCGACGCCGCAGTCGACAAGATCAGCGGCGCGGAATCCGGTGTCACCGCCAGGATCGGCGAGGCCGCGACTTCGGTCGGTCAGAGCGCCCGCGATGCCGCCGACCTCGTCGAAGCACGCCTCACCGAAGCCCGCAGCGCAATTACCGAGATGGTCGATGACCGCCTGGGCACCCTGCCCGAAGCGATCACCACCCGCGCCGAAATCACCGCCGAGCGCCTGGCCGGCCTCAACGAGGCCATCCACGGCACGATCACCGATTCCATGCGCGACCTCGAAAGCGGCGCAGATCGCATCGAATCCACCCTCACCGGCTCGATCCACAGCGCCATCGGCCAGTCCATGTCCGACCTTGAAACCGGCGCCAGCCGGATCGAAGAGGTGCTCAACGACAAGCTGGCCAACGTCACGGCCAACATCTCCGCCGACGTCGAACAGACCGCCATGCGGATGGACGCGGTGGTCCGCAAGGCCATGGAAGAGCTCAAGGTTGCCTCGGTTCATATCGAGGATCTGGTGGAAGTGCGCGCCGTCGCTACGGCGGACGAATTGGGCCGCAAGGCTTCCGAGATCAACCGGATCGTCTCCGAACACACCGACCGTTTCGCCGAACTCATCGACACCAAGCAGAACCAGCTCACCAACGCACTGGGCAGCCAGACCAACCTGCTGCGCGCTGCGCTCGAAGCCAATGCTCGCGACGCCGAAGACATCATGTCGGAATCGTCCAATCGCATTCAGCACGAGATCACCGACTCGCTGCGCAAGCTCAACGATGCCAATTTGCTGCTCCAGCGCGTTCTGGAAGCCTCGACCGGCAATCTGGCCCGCCTGCAGGGCAATGTCGGCGAGCAGACGCAGGCCTATACGAGCGCCGTTCGCGACGCGATGGCCGGCACCGAAGAGGCTGGAACGATGATGAGCCAGCACGTCGAAGCGCTGCAGAACACCATGTCTGCAATGCTCGAACAGTTCGGCCAGCTCTCGGGCAAGCTGGACTCCGAGACCGCCGGCTTCACCGATGCCGCCGCCAACCTTGCCGAAGTATCCAACTCCACGATGGACACCCTGGAAAACCGCCGTGGCGCCATGGAATCGCTTGCCGAAGGTTTTGCGGTCCGCACCGAGGAAATCGACAGCCGCCTGCGCGGTTTCGCCCAGTCGATCGCCGAAACGGTCAACCAGACCGAGCGCCGCCTGATTGCGGCCCGCAAGGCCATGGAAGAGGCTCTTGCCTCGACATCGGATGCCGTCACCGGCCAGATTTCGACAATTGGCGACCTCGCCTCGGGCGAAGGGCAACGGGCCAGCGACGCCCTGCGCCAGACCCAGGCCGACCTCCTCGCCGATATCGAGCGCGCTTACTCGGACGCTACCCGCCGGTTTGGCGACACCGCCGATGCCATGCGCACCACCGCATCTCAGCTCGGCCAGGAACTCGAAGCGACCCGCAACGAATTGCAGCGTTCCGTACTCGACCTGCCCGAAGAAACCCGGGCCAGCGCGGCGGCAATGCGCCGCGTGGTTGCCGAACAGATCGAGGCGTTGTCCGAGCTCAATGCCATCGTGCGTGCCCAGCCGGGCACCCATGAAGTGTCCAGCCGCGCAACGCCGCGCACGCCCTCGGCACGCCTTGCCGCTGCCGAACCGACCCGGTCGGCCGAACCGGCACCTCATCAGCCCGCACGCCCCGCTCCTGCCCGTCAGCCTGAGCCGACGCGCCAGCAGGCACCTGTGATGACCCAGCCACGCCCGGCAGAGGCTCAAAAATCGCCGTCCGAGCGGCTCAACGAAGCGCTCACCCAGTCACGCGGAACCGCCTCCCAACAGCCGGCCTCCGCCGCCGCACCCCAGGAAGGCGGATGGCTGCGTGATGTCCTGCGCAACGCTTCGGCCAGCCAGCAGGCCGGCACCCAGCGCCCGCTGAACCTTTCGAGCCTGACCGAAGATATCGCCCGCGCCATCGACGACGATGCCCTCGCTGCCGCCTGGAACCGCTATCAGGATGGGGAATCGGGCGCTTTCAACCGCCGGCTCTACACAATCACCGGTCAGTCGACCTTCGACGAGGTGCGCCGCAAGCTCCAGCGCGATCCCGAATTCTCGCGCACGGCAACAGCCTATATGAGCGAATTCGAGCAATTGCTCGGCGAAGCTGCCAACGGCCCCAATGGCATGCAGCAGACCTTCAACCAGCTCGTGAGCAACCGTGGCAAGGTCTATACTATGCTCGCCCATGCCAGCGGCCGGTTGAACTGAGGCCTGCCAATTTGAATTGAGAAAGCGCACCCTGAGGGGTGCGTTTTTGTTTCGGCTTATGCAGCGATGCCGACACGGGAACGGATCGGCGCAAGCCGCCGCGCAAACTGGTCGGCAGCGGCCTCCCAGGTGAATTCCTTTGCTCTGGAAATCGCCTCGGAGCGCGGAATGGATAGCGCCCGCTTAACGGCCGACGCCAGGTCGTCTTCCAGCGCCCCGCCCTTGCCCGTCCCGATCACATCGATTGGGCCCATCACGGGATAGCCAGCAACGGGCGTGCCGCAGGCCATGGATTCGAGCATGACATTGCCGAAGGTGTCGGTGCGCGAGGGGAAGACGAAAACATCGGCACTGCGATAGGCATCCCGCAGCGCTGCGCCCGTCAACTGCCCGGTAAAGACGACATCGGGAAAACGGTGCATGAGAGCCCCCCGCTCCGGGCCGTCTCCAACAACGATTTTGGTGCCGGGATGCTTCAGCTCGAGAAACGCTTCGATGTTTTTCTCGACCGCGACCCGCCCGACATAGAGAAGATGCGGCCCCGGCAGACCCGCAAACATCGCCTTGGGTCCGGGGCTGAAGGCTGAAAGGTCCACCCCCCGCGACCAGACGGCGAGGTGACGGAAGAACCGCCGCCGCAAGTGTTTGAGAACCGAGGGCGTGGGCACCATGGTCGCCGATGCGGCGGCATGAAACCAGCGCAGATAGCCATAGCTCCACTCGACCGGCACGGGCAAGCGTGCCGCCAGATATTCGGGAAAGCGCGTGTGATAGCTGGTCGTGAAGGCAAGCTCGCCCGTCACGCAAAGTGTTCGTGCGGCCAACCCCAGCGGACCTTCTGTGGCAATGTGGATATGGTCGGGCGCAAAATCGGCGATCATATCCTGCACCACCCGCAGCGATGGCAGCGGCACCCGGATTTCCGAATACGTCGGCAAGGGCAGCGTCCAGAACGGCTCGGGGGTGAGATATCTCACCTCATAGCCGCGCCGCGCCAGCGTGTTGCCAACGTTTTCAAGCGAACGCACGACACCGTTTACCTGCGGATGCCACGCATCCGATACAATCAGCAGCCGCGTCATGGGGTGACCTCCTGGGCAAGAGGCGCAACCGCCTGGGAACTGGGCACGGTCTTTTCGACCCAGCGGATCAACTCGAACCGCCCGTCCCTTGTCTCCACGATGGCTGTGCAGTTCTCGACCCAGTCACCGCAATTGAGATAGGTGACGCTCCCATGGTCGGCGATAGCCGCGGCATGGATATGCCCGCACACCACGCCGTCAAATCCCTGCTCCGCCGCTTCGCGCACCAACGCCGTCTCGAACCGCTCGACGAGCGCTGCAGCCCGGCTCACATTGGCCCGTGCCCAGGCCGAAAGCGACCAGCGCGGGCGGCCAAGTTTCTGGCGCACCCGGTTGATCAGCATGGCGGCGCGCAGTGCCAGATTGTAGGAAATATCCCCCAGCCACGAGACCCAGCGCGCATGACGCACGACGACGTCGAACTGATCTCCATGGATGACCAGATAGCGCTGCCCGTTTGCGCCGGTATGGACGGCCCGTTCGCGAACGTCTATGCCGCCAAACCGGAGCGCTGCGAATTCGCGCAGGAATTCATCGTGATTGCCCGGTACATAAACGATGCGCGCGCCCTTGCGCGTGCAGTCGAGCAAATGCTGGATGACCCGGTTGCAGGCCGGCGGCCAGTACCAGCTCTTCTTCAGCTTCCACCCATCGACGAAATCGCCGACCAGATAGATGCAGTCGGCCTCGACCGATTGCAGAAAATCCAGCAATGCGCCCGCCTGGGCGCCGCGCATACCCAGATGCGTATCGCTGATAAACAGAGCGCGCAACTGAAGTGGTTTTTGTGCGGAATGCATCGACCGTACCGCAAGGCTGTTGGCTCGCGACTGTTCGAATGCCTGATTTGCGCAACTCTATTGTGACAGCGGGCGCGACTCGTTTTGCGCTTTGGTCGACCAGATCGAGAGCGAAATCAGGATCATGCCTGCGCCGATCGCCGAAAGCAGCCCCGCCGCCCAGAAGCTCTGCAATCCGAAATGGGCTACCAGCGTCCCGAAAAACAGCAGCGCAACGACCGAGCAGATCTGCTTCATGACAACATAAAAGCTCTGCGCCTGGGCCGCGATTTCCTCGCTCGTCCAATTGGCGATGAAGGTGACAATGCCCATATAGGCCAGCCCGAACGTCATCATGTGCAGCGCCTGCAACAAGACCAACTGCCAGACATCGGTTGCATACGCCATTCCGATCCAGCGCAGGACGCCGCTGACACAGGCCGCGAGCAGCAGATGCCGGGCCGAAAACCGCCGTGCGAGATGGGAAAAGAACAGCATGGTGACGATCTCGCAGACCGGCGCCACGATCCACAATATGCCCACCGCGGCCTCCGGCACCCCCGCTCTGAGCCACAACAGCGCGCCAAAACTGACAAGCAGCATATGGCTGGCCTGTAATATTGCCGCCCCGAGAAGCGTCAGGACGAACCACGGCCTGGCCACCTGCCGCAGGGTCTGGCCGGCTCCGGGCGCACTCACCAGCGGCGCACCGGCTTGCCCGCCCCCGTTTTGCGATCGGAAGAACGGCAGTGGCAGCGCCGATAACCCGCGCAGCAGTGCCGTGGCAATCAGCAACGGCACGAACACGGCGATTCCCACCCAGCCAAACATCCATCCGGCTAGCGCCGTCCCGCCGATATAGCCGAATGTGCCCCAGATTCGCACCCGCGCGAAATCGGTGCCGCGCCGCCGCGTCATCCTTATGGCCGCTGCGTCGATCACCGGCTCGATGGCCATGATGGGGATGACCAGCAAGGTGTTGAACAGCAAAATGCCCCAGAACGCGTCGACAAAAACAAACCCCAGCGACACCACTGCGCTGACCAGTGATCCGGCGACGATTACGCCGCGCCAGTCGCTGGCCTTGTCCGCTACGCGCCCGACAAGCAGATTGAGCACGATCATGATAAAGATCGGCGTCGCACTGATGATGCCGATTTCCTCTTCCCCGATCCCTCTGCCGTCCAGCCACACGGGCAAGAGCAGCGTCGAGACGCCGATCGGCAGATACATGGCCGCATAGAACAGGCCCGTGCGCATTTCGGGCGTCGTCAGCCGCTCGGGCAGGCTCGGAAGCATCGGGAAGGATCCGGAAGGCGAGATAAAGACACGCGACCATGCACACGCGCTACCAGAACTGGCAAGCGGCAAGTACCGTCAATTTCGTAAGAACTCAGCTTGCCCGCAACCGGCCCAGCCCGCGCCGCTTGCGCGGCGGCGCAGAGATGTCCTTCCAGCGGATCAGCTCGAACGCACCGTCATGGCCCTCGACGATGGCCGTGCAGCTTTCCACCCAGTCGCCTGAATTGATGTAGTGAATGCCGAATTTGTGGTGCATGGCGGCCTGATGGATATGACCGCAGATCACCCCCTCGACCTTGGAATTGCGCGCTTCGAGCGACAGCGCTTCCTCGAACCGCCCCATGACCGAAACCGCGCTCTTGACCTTCTGCTTGGCCCAGGCCGACAGCGACCAATAGCTGAGCCCCATACGACGGCGTACCCAGTTGATCGGCGCATTGATGGTCAGCGCGAAATTATAGGCCCAGTCCCCGATATGGGCGAGCCATTTGGCGTTGGCGACGACAACGTCGAACTGGTCCCCATGGATCACCAGATAGCGCTTGCCGTCCGCCGTGATGTGGATCATGCGATCGACGATTTCGACGCCGCCGAAATAGGTGCCCAGATAATCGCGCAGGAACTCGTCATGATTGCCCGCAAGATAAACGATGCGCGCTCCTGCCCGTGCCTTGCCGAGCAATACATTGGCCAGCGCATCGTACTCGGCCGGCCAGTTCCATTCCTTTTGCAAACGCCATCCATCGATCAGGTCGCCCACGATATAGATCGTATCGGCCTCATGGATCGCCAGGAACTTGAGGAGTTCCTCGACCTGAATTGCCTGCATCCCCAGATGGACGTCGCTGATAAAGAGCGCCCTGACGTGCCGGACGGTCCCCGTTTCTTGCATGCAGAAAGTACCTTGTCCTACCTGAAGCGCATTCTGATTCCCCATCAGCGCGGCCCGGGCACTTTAGACGAGCGATCCCCGATGGCAAAATCGTTTCGGCCGGCCTCTATGTCAGAGGATGAACAGGACCACCGAAGCCAGCATCAGGACGGCCAGAATCGGGCCAAGATATTTTTCGGTGCCCGTTTTGCGCAGGAAAGCAATCAAACCGCGCCCGAACACCATCCACGTCCCGACCGAAAAGACGCTGACCAGTGCACAGCCCAGCGACACCAGCAACAGGTTGACCAGCCTGCCCTCGCCGGCCGGAACGAACAGCGCCACAAAGCTCAGCGCCATGGCCCAGGCTTTGGGATTGATCCACTGAAAGCCCGCCGCCTCATGGAGCCGCATGGGCCGCTCGCTGCCCTGCGCATTGCCGATCCTGATGCCGAGCATTGTCCAGGCCATCCACACGAAATAAAGCGCTGCACCGTACCGCATGGCCGTGTTGATCCAGGGATAGGCTTCAAACACGCCGGCCAGCCCGAACCCCACCACAAACACCATCACGGGAAACCCCACCATGATGCCCACGCCATGCGGAACCGTAGCCGCCAAACCGAACTTGGCGCTCGAAGTCATGACCATAAGATTGTTCGGGCCGGGAGAAAACGAAGCGGTGGCACACGCCAAAAAGAATGCGGCCACCAAAGAACCGTTCAACATGTCCATGGACGCCCCACAACGTCAGTAATGTTGACCTAATAGCAGCTTTTCACCAATTTGCCAATCCGCCAAACCTTACAGCGCGTCGGCGATCTTTTTGACTGTATTCCAGTTTCGCGACGTACCAATGCCCGTACGCCCCGCTGTCAGGACGCCAGCCAGTTTCGATGTGGCAAATCCATCGCCGAAATAGATCCACGGGTCGCCATCGATCACGCGCACGATCTCGGCGCCCCTCGCACGGTCCTCGATCAGGCTTTGCGCCTCCGCCGCCATTGGTTCGCG
Organism: Pelagibacterium nitratireducens; assembly: GCF_037044555.1. Taxonomy (NCBI): domain Bacteria; kingdom Pseudomonadati; phylum Pseudomonadota; class Alphaproteobacteria; order Hyphomicrobiales; family Devosiaceae; genus Pelagibacterium; species Pelagibacterium nitratireducens. The sequence goes on along the minus strand of NZ_CP146275.1, from coordinate 1,452,031 downwards.
CATCACGCGCACCGCCACGCGCGATCCGTCGGTTTTCGATTGCTCGGGAAAAGGGTTTGCGGCCACCAGCCGTTCCCATCGGGTGCTCTCACGCACGATGAAATCGATATGACGGCCGAACGCCTTGGCAAATGCCGGCTCGACGGTCTTCTCGATGGCCTGCGGGTCATTGCCTTTAGCCGTAAACACCACATTTCCCGTGGCCAGCAGCGTCCTGACGTCGCTATGACCCAACGCTTCGAGCAATTCGCGCCATGGTGCATTGATGACGCGCTTTCCATCCGGCAGGGAGATCGAATAGAGCAGGCCCACGAACCGGGTCACGGGATCATGCCCATCTTGCGCTTGAGAGCCAGGATTCGTCCGTAGCTCTGCGCGATCCGGTCGGCAAATTCGGGATTGGCCCGCCCTTCATCGACAAGGATCTGATGGATTTCGCTGCCCAGCGCACGGTCATAAGCGGCGGTGTTGGAAAACAGCAGGACATCCATCCCCGCTTCCACGGCCACCACAACGGTGTCGTGCAGATCGAACCGCGAGCGGATGGCCCCCATTTCCAGATCGTCGCTGATCGCCACGCCGGCAAATCCCAACTCGTCGCGCAGCACGCCCTCGATCCAGGTGCGTGAGAGACTCGACGGAAGCTGCCGGGCATCGTTGCCCTGGACATCGGCGTTATAAAGATGGGCCACCATCACCATGTCGGCCAGATCGGCATCGATCATGTCCCGATAGGGTTCGAGCTCGACCGGCTGCCACATCCCGGTGACATCCACAAACCCCTCATGGGTATCCGCAGCACTCGACCCATGGCCGGGAAAATGCTTGAGCGCCGTCGCCATGCCTGCGCCGCGATGCGCTTCGACAAATGCCGAGGCCAGCGCGGTAACTTGAACCGGATCAGTGCCATAGGCGCGCTCATAGCGGGCGATGATCGGATTGTCGGGGTTGATATCGAGATCGACCACCGGCCCGAGATTGACGTTGAACCCCAGCCGCGCCAGATCGCCGGCCAGACCGGCATAGATTGCCCTGGCGCGATCCGGCGTCTGGGCCGCAACGGCGCGTGCCGAGGGAATCTCATCAAATCCGACTGCCGCCGTGAGCCGCTCGATCTGCCCGCCCTCCTGGTCGAGCGCGATGAACGGCGGCAGCCATGGACGCGCCGCGATCAGGCTGCGGTTGATGCCGCTCACCGCCGCAAGGCTGTCCACATTGATGCGCAGGAACGTCACGCCACCGATTTCGCCCCGCGCGATCTGTTCACGCACGGCCCGCACGCCAGCGGCATCGGGGGAACTGCCCCGAAAGCCCACCATGACCATCTGCCCCGCCATATCCTCAAGGCTTTGCGCCGAGGCGGGTTCGCCGGGCACGATCAGCCCAAGGATAAGACAAAGAGAGGCAAGAATGCGCATGGCCTGCTTTCTGTGGGCGGCGGGAAGGGCAAATGTGCCCGATTCCCCGACCGGCCAGGCCAATCTTTCGCAACTTTGGGGCACAAATCAGCCCATGCGCATGACTGTGGACAGCCTGTCATGTTCGGCGGCGAGCAGTTTGACGACGATGTCTTCAGCCGGGCCGGGACGCGAAAAGAAATACCCCTGCCCCGTCTTGCACCCTGCAAGGCGCAGAAGCCACGCCTGATCCTGGTTCTCGATGCCCTCGGCGACCACATGTTTGCCCAGTGACTCAGAAAGCATGAGCACCGCCCGGATGATGGCCGAAGCCTCCCCATCCCCCGGCAGACCCCGCACGAAGCTCTGGTCGATCTTGATCGTATCGACCGGCAACCGGCCCAGATAGCTCAGCGAAGAATAGCCCGTGCCGAAATCGTCGAGCGCGATCCCGACCCCTTCCGCACGCAAAACGCGAAGCTTTTCGGTAACGTGAGAGGTCTCGGTCACCAGAAGGCTCTCGGTGATTTCCACCTGCAACCGCTCGGGCGGCAGGCCCGATTGTGCCAGGGCCGACCGGACGTCGGCAATGATGTCGCCGAGCTCGAACTGAAGCGCAGAAACATTGACCGAAAGCCGCACCGGACGCGGCCAGTTGGCCACTTCTCTTGCCGCCGCATGCAGAATCCAGCGGCCAAGCTCGACGATAAGCCCGGTCTCTTCGGCAGCGGGAATGAATTTACCCGGTGGGACCGACCCAAGTTCAGGATGCGTCCAGCGCGCAAGAGCCTCCACACCGGTAATTTCTCCGGTCTCGAGATCCACCTGAGGCTGATAGTGAACCGAAAATTCCTCACGGGCCAGCGCCGCACGCAGCGCGATTTCCATGTCCTGCTTGGACTTGATGCGCGTGTCCATTTCCTTGGAAAAGGCAAGGGCGCGATTGCCCGACTGATCCGATGCTATCGAGAGCGCGACGCCCGCATGGCTGACCAGTGCATCGGGCGCGCTGCCCGAAAGATCGGAATCGCTCATGCCCACCCGGGCACCGATGATGGCCCCGTGCTCGTCCAGTGTATAGGGTCGCACCACCTCGGCAATCAATGCTTCGGCAAACCCCATGCCGCCGTCGTCGCCCAGCAGTCCCTCCCGCAGCACGGCAAAGGCGTTGCCCTCCAGCCGCGCCACGCTGATCGGCCCCAGAAGTTCCAGCCGGGCCACCACCTGCTTGAGCAGGGCATCGCCATAGGCGTGACCCAAAGTATCGTTGACCGTCTTGAGCCGCGAAAGCCCGATCAGATAGACGCTGACGCCCCGCACCCGGCCGTTTGGCGTGGCCAGCAGCTCCCCGATCGTCTCGACGAATTTGACCCGTGAGGCAGCGCCGGTCAGTGGGTCGTGCTGGGCAAGATAGGTCAGCCTGTGCTCGACCTGTCGGCGCTCGGTCACATCCCTAAAGGTAAGGCACGCCACCCTTCCGGCCGATTCCGCGCTCACCTCGCCAGCATCGATATCCGAGAGTGTGACGACGAACTCCACAGTCCGGCTCGCACCATTGCACCCGATGACCACCTCGGACACGGCATCCATCATCCGCCCGCTATCGAGCGCCGCTTCAAGCGCCTCACGGAAGGGTACGGGAAGGACATCGCCAATATGCGCGCCGTGCAGCCCCGGCGATATCAGCTCTTCGGCCAACCGGCTGGCAGCGCGGATCGACTTGTTGTGATCGACGACCACCACCCCATCGAAATTGTCGGCAACGACACGGGTCAGGATGCCGCGCATGGAATCGCGCTCACGCGCCGCATGGGATAGCGAACGCCCCCGGGCCTCGAGCTCATGCCAGAACGCAATGGCCAGAAATCCAACCTGCGCGATATGGATGCCGGCCGTATCAAGCAGCATGCCCGCATGAACCTGCATGGCCAGGGCGGTAAATTCGAGCATGCCTGCATAAGCCAGCGATCCGGCAATAGCCGAGCCCAGCGTCATGCGCGGCCTCAGACACGCAAACAGCACCGCCATGCCCAAAACGATGATGATCGCCGGCAGGCGCCCCATATCGCTCAGCGCCCTGTCCTGCCGTACAGTCTCGGCCGCCAGAAGCTGCAGCGATGGAGTGGACAGCATCCCGTAGCGGGGCACCGAATGGCTCGATTGCTGCGAATAGCTGGCCTGGCCCACAATGACCTGCCGGCCCTTGAACAGCCCCGTCTCGAAGCTGCCCCCGACCACGTCCGACAGGGTCGTCCGCGGAATTGTGGCAAGATCTATGGAAAAATCGATCAAAAAGGATGGGCGCGATACCGAATGATCCGAAGAGAGCGCCGTCGCCAGGGATTCGATTACCCAGCCATCGTTGACGATACGGGTGCGATAGACCGCCGACCGCCGATTGCCGCCAACCGCATCGATATAGACGGGCGGAGCAAGAGCCGCGAACCGGTCCATGGGCATGCTCAACACGCGGGTGGATGCGGACGAACGGGTCTCGGTAGCAACCGTGCGCACCTTGCCCGCCGCCCTGGTCATGGCCTGAACAAGCGCATTGTCATCGAAATAGTCGAGGGCGCTTTGCAGCCCGACATCGAGAACCACGGTTCGCGCGCCGGCATCGATCAGGCTGTCGAGCGCATCGGCATAAACGCTGCGTGCCCGTGATCGGCTGCCGGCCTGCGCCATTGCCGCGGCGTCGATCTCAACGAACACGATATCGCCGCTGGCCGGGCGCGAGGTCAGCGAAAATCGCATATCATGAAGGGCGGAATCGAGCGCGGCAAACCACCCCATGGCCACCGCCACGAGCATGGTTGCGCACACTACCGCCGCAACAATGAGATGCTGAACCCGAGCCACCGTGGACGTCCTGCCCCCTGCTTTCGTCCGCAATTTACTGCGCGAACGCTTTTTCCTTTATCTCCCAAGCAGTTGAAGAACCCGTAAATGCCAACGCCGGACACCGCCAATGCGGAGCCCGGCGTCAAAGCCAAAGACCCAGACGGCCTATCGGTTCTTGCGATTGGTGATCAGATCATCGACCACGCCTGGGTCGGCCAGCGTCGAAGTATCCCCCAGCGCCCCATAGTCGTTCTCGGCCACCTTGCGCAGAATGCGGCGCATGATCTTGCCCGAGCGCGTCTTGGGCAGGCCCGGCGCGAACTGGATATGGTCGGGTGAGGCAATAGGGCCGATTTCCTTGCGCACCCAATTGCGCAACTCGACCGCCAGATCGTCCGATCCGGCGTCGCCGGCCATCAGCGTGACATAGCAATAAATGCCCTGCCCTTTTACATCGTGGGGGAAGCCGACAACGGCGGCCTCGGACACTTTCGGATGAGCGACCAGCGCGCTTTCAACTTCTGCCGTGCCCAGCCTATGGCCGGACACGTTAAGCACGTCGTCCACGCGGCCCGTGATCCAGTAATAGCCGTCTTCGTCCCGCCGGCAGCCATCGCCGGTGAAGTAATAGCCCTTGTATTGCTGGAAATAGGTTTCCTTGAACCGCTGGTGATCGCCATAGACCGTCCGCATCTGCCCTGGCCAGCTATCGGCGATAGCCAGAACGCCAGACGCTTCGGTCTCCTCGATCACCTTGCCGCTTTCCGGCTCCAGCACCACCGGCTGCACACCGAAAAACGGCTTTGTCGCAGAGCCGGGCTTGGTCGGAATGGCGCCGGGCAGCGGGGTGATCATGAACCCGCCGGTTTCGGTCTGCCACCAGGTGTCGACCACAATACACCGCTCACGCCCCACCTGCCGATAATACCACATCCAGGCCTCGGGATTGATCGGCTCGCCCACCGAGCCCAAAAGCCGCAGACTGGAAAGATCGGCCCGCTCGACAAACTGGTTGCCTGCTCCCATCAGCGCCCGGATCGCAGTCGGCGCCGTATAGAAGATATTGACCTTGTGCTTGTCGACAACGTCCCAGAACCGTCCCGCGTCGGGATAATTGGGCACGCCCTCAAACATGACCGTCGTCGCGCCATTGGCCAGCGGGCCATAGACGATGTAGCTGTGCCCGGTCACCCAGCCCACATCGGCCGTGCACCAGAAGACTTCGCCTTGTTTGTAGTCGAAGGTCAATTCATGGGTCAGCGAGGCATAAACCAGATAGCCCCCACTCGTATGCAGCACACCTTTGGGCTTACCCGTCGAACCCGACGTATAAAGGATAAACAGAGGATCCTCGGCATTCATCGGCTCGGGCTCGCAAACCGCCTCGACCCCGGCGGCCGCCTCGTGAAGCCAAACGTCGCGCCCATCCTCCATGGCTATGTCGCCACCGGTGTTTCTGACCACCAGCACCTTTTCCACCCCCGGGGAATCCGCAAGCGCCTTGTCGACATTGACCTTGAGTGGCACCTTCTTGCCACCGCGGCAGCCCTCGTCGGCGGTGATGATGACGCGGGAATCGCAGTCGTTGACCCGTCCGGCCAGCGCGTCGGGGGAGAACCCGCCAAACACCACGGAATGCACAGCGCCGATCCGCGCGCAGGCCAGCATGGCATAGGCCGCCTCAGGGATCATCGGCATGTAGATGGTCACCCGCTCGCCCTTTTGAACGCCGAGCTGTTTGAGAACATTGGCAAACCGGCACACCTCCTCGTGCAGCTCACGATAGGTGATATGGCGCGCATCCGCCTTGGGATCGTCGGGTTCGAAAATGATCGCGACCGTGTCCCCGCGCTCAGCGAGATGCCGGTCGATACAATTGGCAGCAACATTGAGCTGGCCATCCTCGAACCATTTGATCGAGATGTCGGGCCATTCAAAGCTTGTGTTCTTGACCTTGGTGAAGGGTTTGATCCAATCGATGCGCAGTGCGTGCTCGCCCCAGAACCCGTCGGGGTCCGAAACCGAACGCTGATACATCCGGTCATACTGCTCAGCGGTGACGCTGGTTTTCGCGACAACCTCTTCCGACGGCGCAAACACTTCTGAACTCATGACCATTCCTCCGCTTTATAGCTTGTTGCCTCTGTCTTAACCCGCCGATTCAGCCAACTGCAAGGCGGGGCTGGACGCCAAATCGCGCAAGTTTCGATATGATCGATTTTGCCCTGTGCCCCGCAAACCCTTTTTTAGCGGACATACCGCTAGTCTGGGCCGCAAACCGGGGAAAGACCATGACCGACGCACAGATGACCGCGCGGGCGGCGACCCATGCCGACATCGCCGATGTCCATCGCGAGCTGATGGATTTGATCGACTCCATGCCCTATTACGGCGAACGCTTCAAAGCGTTCGAAAAAGCGCGGTTCAACCGCACCTTCCTGCGGACCCTGCTCGAAGTCGATCCCTGGCACATCCTGCTGCTCGAAATGGACGGCAAGACCGGAGGGTTCCTGATTTCCGGCCCGGCCAACGGAACGATCTTCCAGTTCTGGTCGGCGATCTATCCCGATTATCGCGGCACCCCGCTGGGCCGGTTTGGCATGGAGGCCTTCATTTCCCATTGGGACAATTCACGCTTCCACAAGGCCTCGACCTATACCCGCCCCGACAACCGCCCGGCTCTGGTCCTGCTCAAGCGCTATGGCTATGCCCAGGTCGCTCACCTCGAAGATCACATCTTCGGCGAGGATTATTTCGTCATGGAACGCAAGTTCACCAAGGTAACCGAGGGCTATGACGACGGCATTTCCCTGCCGCTGGGCACCCGCCTCAAGCTCAAGGCGCGGGCGTTGCTGGACCGCTAGGCTGCAACGGCCCGGAAGCGCCCGAAGATCGAGACATCGATCTTTGCCCGGTAAAGCGCCGTCGCCCACAGCGACACCGACCACAGCGAAATCGCGATGAACGCCGATATCGCCGCGCCCATCAGCCCGTAGGGCGGCACCAGCGTCAAATTGCCCACAATCAGCGCCACAAGGCCAAGCCCGACCGAGGGCAGGCTGGCCCATGGCCGGTCATGCATCGAAAGCACCAGCGAGGCCGGCCCGAACGCTGCTCTGACCACCAGCCCGAGGCACAATATGGCCACCGGCAGCGCCCCATCGGCAAACTCGTCCCCGAACAGCATCAGCGCGTAGCGCCCGACCAGCAAAACGCCGACAAACAGTGCCAGCGCCAGCCCCGTCGTCACCAGATTGGCCTCTCCCACCCGTTTCCCGAAGGCACCGCGATCGGCATCACGCTCAGCGTCGAACATGTTGGGCAGCGTCAACGCATAGACCGCAACCACTCCGAACGAGGCCAGTGCGAAAATCCGCGTACTGACCCCGAAAATGGCCAGATCGGTGCGATCGAGCAGCCCGGCCAGCAGGATCAGATTGATGTCGAAAAAATAGTCCGAAGCGAGCGTAATGAGCACCCAGGGCGTCGCAAAGCGCCACCAGCGCCGAGGCTCGCTTTGACGTAGAGCATCATCGCGCGGCACCGCCACCACGGCTCGCCTCACCCGGATGCTCTGGAACCCGAACAGGACCAGAAGCGCCCCTGCCAGCACCCACAGCATGAGGCCAAGATCGGCAACCGGGCTCATCAGCGCCACGGCACCGAATGCGCCGAGCGTCAGCGCCGGCCTGAAAATCATGTCTGGCAGATAGCCCGCCATGGGGTGCTTGAGCCCCACCAGCGTCGTGGTGCTGATATAGGTAATGGCCGTCGCAATCCCGATCAACGCCGTCTGCACCCAGATCGGGCGCAGATGCGCACCCGCCTCGCCCAGAACGAACGACAGCGGCCAGCCCAGTGCCAGAATGGCCACGCCCATCAACGCCATCTGGATATAGGCCCGGCCTACGAATCGCCGCAGATGGTTGCCCTCACCGCGCGAGCCGTACTCCGCGGAAAAATAGGTCGAGACGGTCTGGAAACCCAGCGGCAGCATAACCGCGATCAGATTGGCCGCCGCAATAACCAGCAGGAAGTCGCCAAGCGATTGCGCGCCCCAAACACGGGAAATGGCCGCCTGCACAAGAAAGATGAACCCCGCGCCAAAAATGCGCAGGGCAAAAATCATCACCGATTTCGAGGCAAGCCTTCCGGCTATCGACATTCGTGGACTTTCCCTTGGCCTTAGGCCCGCGCGCCGCGCCTGAGCCGTTTCTGCATTTCAAGCCGCGCCGTCAGCACCGCATCGCGCCCGCGCGTCAGCATCTCGCGGCCCTTGTACGCCGCTGTACCCGCCGCAAAGGCCGGCCAGTGCGAGGCAAAATTCATTGTCGGCGGCAAGGGGCTGATATGGCCCGCATCGCCCACCATCCCGCTCTTGAACTGATGCAGACCGGCAAAGCCATCGGTGCCGCCCAGATCGTATAGCCTGGCTTTGGTATTGTCGCGCAACCACCCGATGATGTGCCAGTGCAGCAGATAACCGGCGCGCAAATCCAGCGCGGCGTCATCGGTTGCGCCGTACAGATAGCATGCCGTCGTCCCGGCGGTGAAAATTGCCGCCCCAGCGATTGTCTTGTCCCCTTGCGAGACAAAAAACAGCTCGGGCCGCGCCGTCCCGTCCGGCATGGCCATCAGCCCCTCGAGTGTATCGATGCCTGAGTAATCGGGGAACAGCTTGCGCTCGCTCATCGCCCGATAGAGCGTCATGAACCGGCCGATATCGCCGGGCGCTCCTGTTTCGAACGCGAGCCCGGCCTTCATGGCCTTGCGCAGATTGTAGCGCCATTTCTGACTGAACGCAGCCAGCCGTGCCGTATCGTCGAGCGATACGTCGACCACGTACCGCATGGGGTATTTCACGCCAACGCCGGGTTTGAACCCGCGTGCCGCAAGTATTGCGGCCATGCCGTTGACCTCGCCGGCCTCGGCATGGGACATGATCGAAACCATCATGGAGCGCTTCGAGGCGTATTCGGCCACGAGCGTATCGATCATACGCTCCATGACCACGTCACGGTCCAGCCCCTCGCTCTGCGCAAGAAAAGGCCCCCACTTGATCAGCGCCACTGTGGCCACGCCCAGCGGCAGCCGCTGCAACATCACCAGGGCGCCGCCCAGTACTTTATCGCCCTCGGAAAACAGGACAGGCTCCAGATCGACCCCCGGCCAGCGCAGACTGGCATAGGCAAAAAGCTGCTCCTGGCAGACGCCGTCAAATGTCGAGACGAGCCGGTCCCACTCTCCACCGGGCAAAACACGATGCTCCAGCAGCGTCCCGTTCCTTTTCGAAACGCCCGCTGTGACAGGGGCAAGGGTGGTCATCGTTGGCGAATGGCTGGTCAAGGACATTGGCGTCACCGGGTCAGTTCAATTTGACCCAACCCTAACGGCCAGCCCCTATGGAATGCTTTCCGCAAAGCCAATAAAGCCCCTCAATTGCCAAACTGGTAAACCAGAACTTTAGGCATTGAATCAAAGGCTTACAGAACCGATCCAGGATCGGCTCGCAAGACTTCGTCATTATTTGAGGATTTTGGTGGGTGTACGAGGGCTCGAACCTCGGACCCGCTGATTAAGAGTCAGCTGCTCTACCAACTGAGCTATACACCCGATCCATCGGGCAGCGCGTCTCCGCACCGCCAGAGTGGCGCCTCTCTAGCAAACGCCATTCACGCTGTCCACCCAATTCAATGCTTTTTCGCGATGCCTAAGAGAAAGGGTTCTCGCTGGTTCCCAGAAAGGCCTGATCGCCCCAAAGCTCGCGGATCACCACATCGCGCCCGCACCCGATCCGATAGCGCTCATAATGGGCGGCGTTGGTCTTATAGAAATCCTGGTGCTCGGGCCCTGCCGGATAGAACGTGGCTGCCGGCTTGATCTCGGTGACGATGGTGTAGCCGCTCGATTCGGCAATGGCGGCCTTGCTGGCTTCGGCAATGGCAGCCTGCTCATCGTTGAGCGCAAAAATCGCCGGCTTATACATCGGTCCCTTGTCGCAGAACTGACCGGCGGCATCGGTGGGGTCGGTCGTGTGCCAATAGACCGTCAGAAGCTCTTCATAGCTGACCACCTCGGGATCGAAAGTGATCTCGACGCTTTCGTAATGGCCGGTATCGCCACCATAGGCGACCTGATTATAGGTGGGATTTTCCACATGGCCACCGGCAAAGCCCGACACGGCTTCGGAGACGCCTTCGACCTTTTCGAAATTGGATTCCACGCTCCAGAAGCACCCGCCGGCGAAAAGCGCCGTATCGGCCAGTGCGGGAGTGGCGGCAAACGCGCTCGCGGCGGCCGCCAAAGCAATAAATCTGCGATGCATGCTGCACCTCCTCGTTTTCGTCAGTTGGAACGCCCACACCTTCAACCGCAAGTCAAAGCCGCGTGAACATGCGGGTTTCTTCGTATTTTAAGCAATTACGGTAAGCGCCCGGCAATGGTTTCAGCCTATGGTCCGCCCAGTTCTCCCCCGGAGCCTTTCCAAATGAACAGCCTTCCCCAACCCGGCCCTTCCCGGCAAGGCAATTACAGCCTTGGCCGTTTGGCACTTGCCACGGCGTACTGGCTCAAGCCCCAGCGCGTGCAGCATTTTCCGGGGCTGGTGGCTGGTCTCGTCGGCGACAGGCTGTTGCGTCCCGCCCCGGTTCCCGATGCCTCGCGCATCCGCAAATCCCCGCCCGGATTTGCAGGACTTGCCGATGATCTGTCGACACCTGTGGTTCTCCAGGCCATGGCGCGCGGCTTTTATCCGCAGGGCCATTGGGGGGCCATGAAATGGTGGTCGCCACCCGAACGCGCCGTCATGGATCTTGCCTCGGTTCACATCGCCAAGCGGTTTCGCCGCACCATGCGTGGCTCGGACATGCAGGTGGCGTTCGATACCGATTTTGCCGGCGTGATCGATGGCTGCGCCGCGCCGCGCGATCCATCGCGCCCGCACCTCACCTGGATCACCCCGAAGGCTCGCGCGCTCTATATGAGACTTCATGGCGAAGGACATGCCCATTCGGTGGAAATTTTCGACGCCGACGACAAACTGGTGGGCGGCCTGTTCGGCGTGACCGTCGGCCCGGTATTTTCCGCGCTCTCGATGTTCCATACCGCCGACAACGCGTCCAAATTCGCCATCGTGAGCCTCTATCATCACCTCGCCGACGGCGGGATCACGGCAGTCGATCATCAGATCATGTCGCCATGGGTCCAGGCGCTCGGCGGCACCGTCCTCGCGCGTGCCGATTATGCGGCGCTCCTCGCCCGCCCGGCCGGGTCGCAGGCCGCACCGGGACGCTGGAGTGTAAAATTCTCCCTCGCCGATACCGCGGGCTGGTCCCCCGAATCCGCGGCCTGATCTATTCGGCCACGATTGCCAGTTGCGCGATCAGTCCCAGATGGTTCGACCCCAGGGGGTCGGACAGCGCCTCGATATCCTCGATGATGATCGGCGCGCGCGAAAACATGTGATCGATCGGGATGCCCAATGGCCCCAATTCGGTCGGCCAGGTCGCGTTGTAACGGGGAGGCGGCAAAAGCGCGGCCCCATGCACCAGATCATCGATCGCATCTGCCCAGGGGGCGGAGTTGAAATCCCCCGCCAGAACCAGCGGCCCCTCGATTGCCGCCAATTGCCGCGTCAGGCGCCGCGCTTCGAACAGTCCCGCATCGTCAAAATAGGGCTTGGTCAGATGCGCGGCGACCAGCGTCAGCGCTTCGCCGCCAATCTCGGTTTGTGCGACGATCATCCGGTTGGGATGGGTATTGCCCAGCGAGCGGATTTCGACGTTCTCCAACGGCAATTTCGAGAGCATGAGCAGATCGCAGGGGCCACCCTGCTCGCAACCGACACGATAGGGATAGACCGCTTCGAGTTGCTCGAAATGCTGCCGCAGCCGCCCCGCCTCCATGATAAAGGCAAGATCGGCCCCCGACCCGGCGATATAATCTGCCAGCTCCTCGTGGCGGTCGTTGGAGTTGAGCACGTTAAAGCTCAAAAGCGTGAATTGGGCCGCGCGCTCGAGCCCCGCCAGAGCCCCCCGCCCCTCATACTGGTCAGCCACGCGCCACATCACATGCCCGCCGGCAAACACCGCCATGGCGACCACCAGCCCGGCCCGCCACCGCGCCCTGGCCAGCGCAAGCAAAAGGGCGAGACCCAAAAGGGCCACTCCCATATGCAGTTGCAGCGATTGCAGCAATGACTGGCCGGGCAGACCGAGATCGACCCGCGCCAGCACCAGAACGCCTGCCGCAACCAGCCCAAAGCCGGTGAGCACGCCACGAATCTCGGCCCCGATTGCCACTATATGGTCGCCCCCCGGAGCGATTTCAGGATCAGTCGAACCCACTTATTCGGTTCGAAAGCGCGACAAAACGATGACGAGGAGGAATTTCGCGGGTCCCCAAAACCGCAAACCCTCCTCATGCCTCATCGCAGGCGGTAACGATCAGCCGGCCAGCGCGCCCTGCGCCGGTGCGCCGCGTTCGACCAGCAGCCGGTTGTACGCATTGAGATAGGCACGTGCCGAGGCCACCAGTGTATCGGGCTCGGTCGCATTGCCCGAGGCGATGCGACCGTTCATTTCAAGCCGCACATGCGCGTTGGCCTGCGCGTCCGTGCCGCCCGTCACGCCATCGACGGCGTAGAGCACCAGATGCGGCTGGGCATTCACCGCTGCCTTGATCGCCGAAAAGATCGCATCGACCGATCCGGTGCCATCCAGCGACACGTCCACCGGTGCCCCATCCACGGCCACCTTGAGTTCGCACCGATGCACACCCCCGGTCTTGGAGGTCACGCTCATGTCCACCAGCTTGATGCGGTCGGCGCCCGAGCCCATTTCGTCGTCGACCAACGCGATGATGTCGTCGTCATAGACATGCTTTTTGCGGTCGGCCAGATCCTTGAAGCGCTGAAACGCTTCCTGGAACTGGTTGTCGGCCAGTTCGTACCCCAGATCTTTGAGCTTTTCCTTGAAGGCGTGGCGGCCCGAATGCTTGCCCATCACCAGCGAGGTCGATTTGATCCCCACGCTTTCGGGGGTCATGATTTCGTAGGTCGAGGCGTTCTTGAGCATGCCGTCCTGATGGATGCCGCTCTCATGGGCGAAGGCATTTTTGCCCACGATGGCCTTGTTGTACTGGACCGGGAAATTGGCCGCCGCCGACACCGTCCGCGAAGCGCGCGAAAGATGGGTCGTTTCGATTTCCGTGTGATAGGGCAAGGCATCGGCGCGCGTGCGCAGCGCCATCACCACCTCTTCGAGCGCCGCGTTGCCTGCGCGTTCCCCGATCCCGTTGATCGTGCACTCCACCTGTCGCGCTCCGGCCCGCACGCCGGCCAGCGAATTGGCCACCGCCATGCCCAGATCATTGTGGCAATGGGTGGAAAAGATCGCCTTGTCCGAATTGGGCACCATTTCGATCAGATCGTGGATCAGCCGGTAATAATCTTCCGGCGTCGAATATCCGACAGTGTCGGGGATATTGATCGTCGTCGCGCCGGCGTTGATCGCCGCTTCGGTGCAACGGGCGAGAAATTCGATGGGCGTGCGGGTTGCGTCCATTCCCGACCATTCAACGTCGTCGATCAGATTGCGGGCCTGCGCCACCGTCTTGATGACGATTTCGAGCACCTCGTCCTCGGATTTTTTCATCTGATGAGCCAGATGGATGGGCGACGTGGAGACAAAGGTATGAATGCGCCCGCGCTTGGCAAACCGCACCGCCTCCCCGGCCCGGTCGATATCGGCGGGAATGGCGCGGGCCAGACCGCAGATCACCGAATTCCTGGCGCGCTTGGCAATTGTCGATACGGCCTCGAAATCGCCATTCGAGGCGATGGGAAACCCCGCCTCGATAATGTCGACGCCCATCGTGTCGAGAATGTCGGCAATCTGGAGTTTTTCTTCCAGCGTCATTGTGGCGCCGGGGCTCTGCTCTCCGTCGCGCAACGTGGTGTCGAAAATATAGACGCGGTCGGTATTGGCTTGGCTGGTCATCTTGTTCTTCCTTGATCGGCCACCTGCGCGGTCTGGCTTTGCATTTGCAGCAGGTTATGGCCGGACATTGATGTTCGGCGTTATGGCAAAATCCCCTGACGACCCGTCTGCGCAAAAGGCAGACCGCCGGTTACCAGGGGCTGATAAGGAGAAGTAGGAGGGCAGCGGAAAGCAGCAGCGCCGAACCCATAAGGATACGGGCCTGCACGGCGTTTTGCCTGCTGGCGGCTATGGCGATTGCGCGGTTTTCACTGCGGCGCATCGGTACGGCCTTGCCCTTTTTGATAAATCGACATGGCCACAATGGTCCAATTGAGCGCCAAGCGCAAGACTTCGTGCAACAATAATAGCGCTTTAGAGCGTATCCAGCAAAACCATCTCCTCGACGCGATCGGGGATGGAACCGGCTTTGCGGTTCGGACACGCGACGAACAAGGGCTTGGAGCCAAGGATTTGAGCCGATCAAATCCCGAACGGCTCTAGAGGGCAACTTTGGTCGGATCTTCCCGCCGGCGGCCGCTGGCCCATGGCCCAAGCGCTGTTACACTCAGGGCGGGACAAGGGAGATTCGGTTATGGTCGTCACGCCCCTGGCAAGGCGCCTGGTCTTGATGCTCACCAGCTTCGCTCTCGTATTCGCGCTGATCTGGGCGGGCATGATGACCTATGCCCACGGCCTCGAAACCCGCATCGCACGCGACTGGATGGACCTCGTCGAGCGCTGCCGCACGGCAATAGAGGCCGGCATTCCGCTGGACACCGCCGGGCTCGAACCCGCGCAGATCATATCCATGCCGCCCAGTTCCCGACCGACGCTCCATGCGCGTCTCCTCTCCCACCCCGGCGGTCGATATGTCATCGAGGAAGAGGAGTTCGCCGCTGGCGACGGCGTCGAACGCAGTTGCAGGGTTGCGATCTCGGACTACAGGATCGGCCCCACCAAGCGCGAAGCCGCCGTGCTCTATTACGATTTTCTGCAGTTGATGACCGGGTTGCTGATTGCCGAAACCCATTGGCAGGCAGCGATTCTCCCCATCCCCCAAATGGCCCTTCGCGCCTTCGAGCCACGCGCCCCGAAAAATGAGGGGTGCATGGTCAAGTCCGTCGTCATCGTCGCACTCGAAACCCACGACATAGAAGTTACTACCGCCGAAATATCGGGATGCAGCGGCCCCTCGATGCTGTCGGGTACCGCTGCCTAGTCGTCCAGATCGAGCACCCCTTCGGCCAGGACCACTGCCCCTCCGCCGATCCCGGCATGCTTGAGCTGGCCATTTTCGATATTGAACTGCACGCCGATTTCGCTCGGGCGGCCCATTTCACGTCCCTGGCGGATCTTGAGCGTGTGGCTGCCCTCGCCATATCCGCCGTGATCGGCCAGAAGGCCGATCAGCGCCGCCGCCGCGGAACCGGTCGCCGCATCCTCACCCCTTCCATGGGAAACATGGAACATGCGCGCCGCATAATCATTGCCGCGCTCCTTGGGGGTTCTGGCAAAGACATAAACCGCATTGCGCGGTCCGGTGAAGGTATCGGTCCAACCACGCCGTTCCAGCGTCATCTCCGAAAGCAGTGAAGCATCGCGCAGGGGCACCAGATAGAATGGATTGCCCGCCGAATATTGCGCGGGCATCATATCGTCGAACCCGATATCCTCGGCCGAAATGCCCAGCCGCTCGGCAATGCCATTAAGGTCGCTCAATTCGCCAACCCGTTCGGGCTTTTTCGGCAGGGCGAATTTGGCTTCCCCGGTCCGCTTGTCTATCCGCTCCATGACGGCGGTGACGTTGCCCACGCCCAACTCCAGCCGCACCGCGCTCTGCTTGTGCTGCAATCCCAGGAGCACCGCTGCACCCACAGTGGGATGTCCGGCAAAGGGCAGTTCGCTCACCGGCGTGAAAATCCGCAGCGCCGCCGTATGTCGCTCGCCCTTGGGCGCGCATACGAAGACCGTTTCCGAAAGATTGAACTCCCCGGCGATCGCCTGCATCCGGGTTGTCGAAAGCTCGTCGGCCCGCAGCACCACTGCCAGCGGATTGCCGCTCAGCCGATCGCGCGTGAAAACATCGAGAATGAAATAGGTTAGCTTCATTTTTCGGCCGGTCCTGGGAGACGATCGGGAGGCGATATCCATGGGTATACTCAAAACACTACGCCTATCGTTCCATTGGTTACCACCCCCATAATTGCTTCCTTCAAATATGCTTTTCCCCCGCGACACGTCGTCCTAGATTTGCGACAATGGGCGCGGGGAGAAATCGCATGAAACGCACGACGTGCCTTGTCGCCGGAGGGGGTCCCGCCGGCATTATGCTGGGCCTGCTGCTGGCGCGCGGCGGCGTTGAGGTGATCGTTTGCGAAAAGCACGCCGACTTCCTGCGAGACTTCCGCGGCGACACCGTACACCCCTCCACGATCAGGCTCCTCGACGAGCTCGGCCTGGGCGCAGAGTTCGCGCAATTGCCCCAAAGCAGGCTCGAAAGCCTGCGCCTGCCCACGACGGGCGGCGAGACGATCGATTTCGGCGATTTTTCCGCCCTCGATCCGCCCTACAACTTCATCGCCATGATCCCCCAATGGGATTTTCTGGACTTCCTGGCCGCTCATGCCCGGCGCGAGCCGAGCTTCAAGCTGTTGATGGAAACCGAAGTGACGGGCCTGCTCTGGCAGGACGAAAGGGTCTCCGGTGTCACCGTGCTCACCGGGGGCCAGGAAGACTCGATCGGGGCCGACCTCGTCGTTGCCTGCGACGGAAGGCATTCGATCCTGCGCGCGCAAGCCGGACTGGCGTCCCGCAACTACGATGTGCCCTTTGATGTCTGGTGGTTTCGCCTTCCCCGCCACCCCGATGAACAGGCCAAACCGGCCAATCTTGTTCCCAGCTTTGCAGGGCGCGACATCATGCTCGCGATTGCCCGCGAGGGATTTTACCAGATGGCCGCCTTCATTCCCAAAGGATCCGATGCCCAGCGCCGCGCCCAGGGCATCGGACCGCTCAGGGACATGATCGTCCGATTGCGTCCCGATTTTGCCGACCGCGTGGATACCCTCACCGCGATGGACCAGGTCAAGACACTCGACGTCAGGCTCGACCGCCTCAAGCGCTGGCATCGCCCCGGCCTGCTCTGCATCGGTGACGCTGCCCATGCCATGTCCCCTGCCGGTGGCGTGGGCATCAACCTCGCCATTCAGGACGCTGTCGCGACCGCCCAGATTCTGCGCCATCCGCTGCGCGCCGGCACGCTCACCGAAACCGATCTTGCTGCCGTCCAGCGCCGCCGTATGATGCCCACCCGGGTCATCCAGGCCATGCAGCGCGTTCTCCATCGCGTCATTTTTCAGAACGGATTTCAGTCCCGGCGCGCCGGACCGCCGCACTTCATGCTGTTTCTCGCCCGGCACGTCCCCGGCTTCCGCAAGCTGCCTGCGCTTTTCGTCGGCTTCGGTCCACGCCCCGAACATGCACCCGATTTCGCCCGCCGCCCCGAAGGCTGACCGGCCAGGGCGCCTATCTCGACGGCTTTGATGAACCAAAGAGCTGTGAAGACGGAGCGGCCGGGCTCCTGGCCGCCCTTGCCAAGATCGCGGAGGACTGACCAATGGGCAAGCTCATCGTCTGGAATATCGCAAGCCTGGACGGCTATTTCGAAGGTCCCGAACCCTGGGACCTTTCCCTGCACGAAACCATCTGGGGCGACGAACTGGCCGAATTTTCGGAAACCCAGCTTGCCGATACCGAGGCACTGGTTTTCGGACGCCGCACCTATGAAGGCATGGCTGCTTACTGGGCCGACGAATCCGAAACCGGCCCCATCACCGACGCCATGAACGCGCTGCCCAAATATGTTGTCTCCAACACCCTGACGGCAGCGGACTGGAACAACACGAAAATCATCAGCGGCGATATCGTCCAGGCGCTGCGCGACATAAAGGCCAAATCGGACCGCAATCTCTATGTCTTCGGCAGCGCCGAGTTACTGGCGACGCTCCTGCCCGCCGGCATTGTCGATGAATACCGGCTCGGTCTTGCCCCGCTCCTGCTTGGGCGCGGCAACCCTCTCTTCAAACCGTCCAACCTCCGGATTGACCTCGAGTTGATCAAAGCCCAGCCGCTCAGGAATGGCGGAATCGTCATCACCTACCGATTGGAAAACGCGCGATAGCTCACGGCGGGACCGAAATCCGGCCGGTCAACGAATGATGGCTTAGAAAAAAGGGCCGGCAAAAACCGGCCCTTTTTCAAAGTTCAACTTCAACTTCGGAAGTCTAGTTCCGGCTCTTGTCCACCAGCGCACCCGCCTTGATCCACGGCATCATGTCGCGCAGCTTGGTGCCGACTTCTTCGATCTGGTGAGCGTCGTTGTTGCGGCGGATACCCTTGAAGCGGGCGGCGCCGGATTTGTGTTCCTGCATCCATTCGGACGTGAACTTGCCCGACTGGATGTCAGCCAGAACGCGCTTCATCTCGGCCTTGGTTTCCGAGGTGATGATGCGCGGGCCGGTGACGTATTCACCCCACTCGGCGGTGTTGGAGATCGAATAGTTCATGTTGGCGATGCCGCCCTGATAGATCAGGTCGACGATCAGCTTCACTTCGTGCAGGCACTCGAAATAGGCCATTTCCGGCGCATAGCCGGCTTCGACCAGCGTCTCGAACCCGGCGCGGATCAGCTCGACCAGACCGCCGCAGAGTACGGCCTGCTCGCCGAACAGATCGGTCTCGCATTCTTCCTTGAAGGTGGTTTCGATGATGCCCGAACGGCCGCCGCCAACGCCCGAAGCGTAAGCAAGCCCCAGGTCATGGGCATTGCCGGTCGCATCGTGATGGATGGCGATCAGGCACGGAACCCCGCCGCCCCGCTCATATTCGCCGCGCACCGTGTGGCCGGGGCCCTTTGGCGCGATCATCAGAACGTCGACAGTGTCCTTGGGCTCGATCAGCCCGAAATGCACGTTGAGACCATGTGCGAACGCCAGCGCGGCGCCATCGCGGATATTGGGGGCGATATCGTCACGATAGATATCGGCCTGCAATTCGTCGGGGGTGGCCATCATCATCATGTCGGCCCAGGCCGCCGCTTCGGCAACGCTCATCACCTTGAGCCCGTCCGCTTCCACTTTCTTGGCGGTCGAAGAGCCCGGACGCAGGCCGACGGCGATGTCGGTGATCCCTGAATCCTTGAGGTTGAGCGCATGCGCGCGCCCCTGGCTGCCATACCCGATAATGGCGACCTTCTTGGATTTCAAAAGATTGATATCGGCATCCCGATCGTAATAAACGCGCATTGGTCTCTCCCGTTATCGCATTTGTCTTGTTGGAATACTCACGCTCCGTAGAGCGCGAAGAACTGTTCGCGGGCCCGTCGTGCCTGCCCGGCAATCTTTTCTTCGCTCGGCCGCCTTTGCTCGCCGAGCAGCATGCGGATCTGGGTGTCCCTGACCACCAGACCGAAAAATGTCCGAAACGCCTGGTCGGCATCGTCGAAATCGAGCAGCCCCGCCTCCCTGCCCGCCTCGAGCAGGGGTTCGCAGCGTCGCGCCATGCCGATGGGGCCGTTTTCCAGAACGATCGCGCCCAGATTGCGCTTTTCCTGCCCCGCATGGGAAACCGCCAGCCGGTTGAGCGCCACCGAAATATCGCCCGTCAGAACCGTCAGCCAGTCGCGGCCGAATTTCTCCAGCGCAATGCCCAGCGTGCGCTTGTCCAGCGTTTCGCGATCCACCGGCACCATGCGCACTTTGGACGCCTGCCACTGAACCGTGGCCGTCAAGAGCCCGTCCCTGTCGCCGAACCATTTATAGAGTGTTTCCTTCGAGCAGCTCGCCCGGCGGGCCACCCCGGTCATGGTCAACCCGTCACCGCCATCGACCAGCAAGCCCAGGGCCGCATCCAGAACATCCTTCTGGCGGCCGGTGAGCGTATCGTCGCTTATGGTCAGGGTTGGCGGGGTCAAGCGTGACTCGCTCTCCGTTATCGATTATCATGGCACGGAAAGCCGCACCCAGCCGGGCATTCAGCCCTGCCGATCGAGGCGTACCGTACGGTACGGTTCGGCTATTTTCAAGTGTGATTTTCCCCCTTTTTGCCGACCACAGTTTGGGCCAATCTCGCCTTCAGACTGCGCTCAGACCAAAGGCAAGGAAATCGCCCCCATGTTCCGTCAAATCGCTACCGCCGCGGCCTTCTCCTCGGCCCTCATGATCGCATCCCCCGCCTTCGCGCAGCAAGCCGAGGGCATGACGTCCGCCCCGATGATCGGCGCCTCGCTTACCGAAAAATTCTGGGTCCAGTCCGAAGAAGATGCCGGTCTGCCGGGCTCGATGGTCCTGTTCCTCTCGGAAGGCACAATGCTCCAGGATTCGTGTTGGGAGACCTATCGCCTGTCCAACTGGCAGATGACGGGAGAGGATTCGCTGAGCTGGCAGGAAGATACGATGACCATCGAAGCCGACATCGTCGAGCTCAACGAGGCCGAATTGGTTCTGGCCTTGCATCTTGTGGGCGGCGAAGTGGTCGAAGAGCGCTATACGGTCTCGCCCGTGCCCTTTTTGTGCCCCGACATGCCACGCTGATTGCGCGCTTGGGCAAAAAAAAAAACAAAGGGCCACCCTTGCGGGCAGCCCTTCGGTTCGAGACGCAGGAGGAAGCGTCAAGCTCTATGGCGCAGCTTATGCTTCGCGAGCAGCCTTGGTGGTGTTGGTCCACCAGACGAGGTTGTCGAACAGATCCTTGAGGCTCGGTCCGACTGCCGGCTCGATGGCTTCCATCGGCTCGTTCTTGCCGCCACCCCAGACGGTGAAGAATTCCGAACCGCCGATATGGACGCCGTGACGGATAGGCACCATCTGAAGTTCGATATTGATCAGGCGGAGCTGCTCGATGGCGCGGGCGCCGCCGACCGAACCGTAGCCGACATAAGCGGCAGGCTTTTTGTTCCATTCGACATAGGCCTGATCGAGCGCGTTCTTGAGCGCTGCGGTGATCGAGCGGTTGTATTCGGCCACCAGGAAGATGTAGCCGTCAAATTCGGCGACCTTCTTCTGCCAGGCAATGGCCTTGGGGTCCTGGCTGGGCGCCCACATGTTGGAGGCCACTTCGTCAAAGAACGGCAGGTCGAAATCGCGCAGATCGACGAGTTCGACGTCGAATTCAGAGCGCTCCTGCGCCTTGGCCAAAAGCCACTGAGCCGGCTTGTCGGCAAAACGGCTTTCGCGGGTCGAGGAAATGATGATTGCGATTTTTGGCTTGGACATGATGTTTCCCTACGCCTGGTTACGAACAGTAAGTAGGGCTGCATATGTGACTTTAGGCCTGTCACTCAAGTAGGCACACCACTGTAAGCTAGGCAGAAAACATTGCCTATGGCGAGGCGTGGAAAACCTAAGCAATTGAATTTAATCAATAAATTATCAGAACGCCCCAGTTCTCCGCCATCGTTCGGCGATGCCGAACAAACAAACAACGGGTTCGAAACGACACAAAGGCTGACTTTCTTGCTCTAGCGGCCCAATGCCCCAAGATATTTGCGCACGGCTTCCTCAAACCCGAAGATGAGCGCGTCGGCGGTGATTCCATGGCCGATGGAAACTTCGTCCACAAATGGAACGGTGCTCTGGAACGCAGGCAGATTGGCCAGCGTCAGATCGTGCCCGGCGTTGATTCCGAGCCCCAACGCGTGGGCCGCGTGCGCCGTTTCCGCCAGATCGGCCAGCATCGAGACCGCGGCCTCATTGTTGTCGTAACACGCGCCATACGGCCCCGTATAAAGTTCGACCCTATCGGCCCCCGCCGCTTTCGCCGCTTCCAGCGCCGCCGCGCTGGCATCGGGATCGCAAAACAGCGCCACCCGCCGCCCCGGCGCGGCCAGCTCGGCCACCACGTCGGTCAACAGCCCCTTGTGAGCGATAAAGTCCCAACCATGGTCCGACGTCGCCTGCTCGGGCGCATCGGGCACCAGCGTCACCTGATGGGGATTGGCCGCCGCGACGAGTTCGAGAA
The DNA here is from genome assembly GCF_037044555.1 of Pelagibacterium nitratireducens. Lineage (NCBI taxonomy): Bacteria > Pseudomonadati > Pseudomonadota > Alphaproteobacteria > Hyphomicrobiales > Devosiaceae > Pelagibacterium > Pelagibacterium nitratireducens. Next base: position 1,429,797 of record NZ_CP146275.1, on the reverse strand, counting down.
ACGCCGGCGTCGGATACCCTTCGATGTTGAACTCGGCATGGGGATATTCGGTGCGCAACAGATTGACCAGATCGAACACGTCGGAGCGCCTGATGTGGCGTTCGTCGGGGCGCGGATGGACGGTCACGCCCACCGCCCCCGCATCGAGCACGATGCGCGCCATCCCGGTCACACTCGGCCAGGGCAGATCCCGGCGATTGCGCAATTGCGCCACTGCATTGAGATTGACGGAAAGCTTGGTCATGGCGGCAGTCTGAAAAACAAGGACCGTACGAAATGTACGGCCCCCCTCTATCGCGAAATGGGGTTCGCGCAAACCTCAACTTTCGGAGCGCGGCCAGGACCCGAAGGGCCACCAAGCTCCGGACTTACATGCCGTCGGGCCCACGCGTGATCGCCACCAGCCCGGTACGCACCACTTCCACCAGCCCCAGCGGCGTCATCAGCGTGATGAACTGGTCGATCTTGCTCGGTTTGCCGGTGATCTCGAACACAAAGCTTTCGGTCGAGGCATCGACGACCTGCGCCCGAAACGCATCGGCCAACCGCAGGGTTTCCACCCGGTTCTCCCCCTTGCCCGCAACCTTGAGCAGCGCCAGTTCGCGTTCGAGCGACCCGCCTTCCGCCGTCAGGTCGTGCACCTTGTGCACCGGCACCAGCCGCTCGAGCTGCAGTTTGATCTGGGCCAACACCTTTGGCGTGGCAACGGTCACGATGGTGATGCGCGAGCGATGCCTGTCGTGTTCGGTCTCACTGACCGTCAGCGAGTCGATATTGTATCCACGCGCCGAAAACAGCCCCACCACCCGGGCGAGAACGCCCGGCTCGTTGTCCACCAGAACCGTCAGCGTATGACGCTCGGTGGCTTGTGTTTCGGTGGTCAGGAAATAGGCCGAGCCCGTCGGTTTCAGATGTGCGTTCATGATCGTTTCCTTTCGCGCCCTTAGACCAGGGCCCGCCCCTTCTCATCGATGATCGAGCCGATATTGGCCGTATCGGACAAAATGATCTCGTTGTGCGCCTTGCCAGACGGAATCATCGGCAGGCAGTTCTCGTCCTTTTCAACAAGCACGTCGAACAGCACCGGCCCGTCGTAATCGAGCATTTCGGCAATCGCCGCGTCGAGGTCGGCCGGGGTGTCGCAACGCACACCCTTGGCGCCATAGGCCTCGGCGAGCTTGACGAAATCGGGCAGCGATTCCGAATAGGAATGGGCATATCGCGATCCGTGCAACAAATCCTGCCACTGGCGGACCATCCCCATGCGCTCATTGTTGAGAATGAAGATCTTGACCGGCAGCCGGTACTGAACCGCTGTCGAAATCTCCTGCATGGTCATCTGAACGCTTGCCTCCCCGGCAATATCGATCACCAGCGCATCCGGATGCGCCACCTGGACGCCGACGGCGGCCGGCAAGCCATACCCCATCGTTCCGAGCCCGCCCGACGTCATCCAGCGGTTGGGTTTGTCGAAATGAAAGTGCTGGGCCGCCCACATCTGGTGCTGGCCGACCTCGGTCGTAATGAACACGTCCTTGTCCTGCGCCCTGGTCGCCGCATAGAGCCGCTCGATGGCGTATTGCGGCTTGATGGTGGTTTGAGAATTCTCATAGCCAAGCGAATTGACCGCCCGCCACTTCTCGATCTGGGCCCACCACGGCGCAATGGCCTCGCTGCGCGGCTGATTGGTCCTGGACCGATAGATGCGGATCATCTCGGCGAGCACCCGGGCGCAATCGCCGATGATCGGGACATCGACGTTGATCACCTTGTTGATCGAAGACGGGTCGATATCGACGTGAATCTTGCGGCTGCCGGGCGAGAACGCGTCGATCCGTCCGGTGATACGGTCATCGAACCGCGCCCCGATATTGATCATCACGTCGCATTCATGCATCGCGAGATTGGCTTCATAGGTGCCGTGCATGCCCAGCATGCCCAGCCACTGTGCGTTCGATGCCGGGAAAGCACCCAGCCCCATCAGGGTGGACGTCACCGGAAAGCCGGTCAGTTCGGCCAGTTCGCGCAAAAGCTCGGACGCTTCAGGTCCCGCATTGATAACCCCGCCCCCGGTATAAAAGACCGGCCGCTCGGCGCGCAGCATAAGATCGACAGCCGCCTCGATGGCATCCAGATCGCCATCCATCTGCGGCCGGTAGCTCTGGTGGCGCAGCTTTTCAACGTCCGGCGTGTAGTAGTCGCCCAGCGCAAACTGGATATCCTTGGGGATATCGATCACCACCGGACCGGGCCGGCCCGTCGTCGCGATCAGGAAAGCCTCGTGCAGGATACGCGGCAGATCCTCGACCCGTTTGACGAGATAATTGTGCTTGGTGCAGCTGCGGGTGATCCCGACAGTATCGCATTCCTGGAACCCGTCGGTGCCGATCAGATTGGTGGGCACCTGCGCGGTGATGCAGACCAGCGGGATCGAATCCATCAGCGCATCGGTCAACCCGGTCACCGCATTGGTCGCCCCCGGCCCCGACGTGACAAGGACCACGCCGCATTTCCCGGTCGATCGGGCATAGCCTTCGGCCATGTGGGTCGCGCCCTGCTCGTGCCGGACGAGAATGTGCTCGATCTTGTCCTGCTGGAACATGGCGTCGTAGATCGGCAGGGCCGCGCCGCCGGGATAGCCGAAAACATGTTCCACCCCGTTGTCGGTCAGCGCCCGTATAACCATTTCCGCGCCGGTCATCTGTTCGGCCATCTCAGCCACTCCCTGCTCTAAATTTCATCCCGCCGCAGCCGGATCTGGATAATAAAAAAGGCCCCGTGAGGGACCTGTGTTCGGCGCACCGCAATTCGCACGAGGGTTATGCCCTCATGTTGCGATGCGCCTGCCTACTACAAGAATAAGTGCCGTCTGCACGTCATTTCTCCAAAATTTCGGCGTTATAGGTACTGCCGGGTACGGCGCCGGTCAAGCCAAAAAGCAGATGCCCGGAATCAAAAAAGGCCCGTGCAGGGAAAGCACGAGCCCTTTTGAGATGCTTTACGCGCCCGATCAGCTGGCCGGGCAAGCGTCCTTGTAGAGCGTTCCGTCCGAAGCGCGATAGTAGCACTGGTTCGGTTCGCCAGCGACCTGGCCAACCAGCGCACCGGCGACACCGCCGACCACGCCGCCGACAACGGCACCCTGCACGCTACCGGTGGTCACGCCACCAATGACAGCACCGGCACCAGCGCCGATGGCAGCTGTTTCCTGGGTGCGGGTACAGGCCGAAACGGCCATAAGAGAAGTAAGGGCAACGCCGATAATAAATGCTTTTTTCATTTCCAAGCCTCCTGCGACTTTAACTCTAGAGTTCCCTCGCCCCTTAATGCGGTTAGCCGCTATTGGTTCCGCGAGCGGGGCCCTTGGCCATACAATTTTCAACATGAAGCGAAACTGAACGCCGTCGACAATTTCTTAACTTTCTCCATTTTGTGAATTTTTTCAAGTGCTTTGGCGCATCATGCCTTGGCATTGCCCATGCACGATCCGGCCCATGCGCGATAGCAAAGGGCGCTGACAAGCCCCCGATTCGCGTGTATCGGGTTCTGTTCACCCAACGCCATCCAGCGCTGGGCGTGGCTTGGGAAGGCCAGAACGATGAATACGACCGACACGACGCCGACCGCGCCCGGCTGGGCCGCGGAGCTGCGCGCCACATTTGTGCTCGCCTGGCCGCTTGTCGTTGCCCAGGTGGCCCAGAACGCGCTGTTTACCACCGACGTCATCATGATGGGCTGGCTCGGCCCCCAATATCTGGCCGCCGGCACCCTGGCCACATCCTTTTTCACGCCGTTCCTTTTGCTTGGCGGCGGCATCGTTTCCGCCGTCGCCCCGCTTGCCGCTCAGGCATTGGGTGCGCGCCAGATCAAGAATGTCCGCCGCACCGCACGCCAGGGATTCTGGGCCGGCATCCTTGTCGCGGCGCTTTTGTTCCCGCTCATCTGGCAGATCGAGCATATCCTGCTCGCCACCGGTCAGGAGCCCGAACTGGCCGGCATGGCAGCCCAATACATGCACATTGCTGTTCTGGTCCTGTTTCCCGGGCTCGGGCTTTTCGCCATTCGCTCATTTCTCTCGGCGCTCGGCTCGACCCAGATCATCCTTTACGTGACAATCGCCGGGGTCGTGGTGAACGCGGCCATCAACTACGCCCTGATTTTCGGCAATTTCGGCTTCCCCCGGCTCGAACTGCAGGGCGCGGCGGTCGCGACCGTTCTGACCAACTTGCTCATGTTCGGCCTGTTGCTCGCCTATACGCTCACCCACCGCAAATACCGCCGCTTCCACATCCTCGTGCGGTTCTGGAAGCCCGATTGGCTGCGGTTCAGGGAAATCTTCAGGATCGGCACCCCGATCGGACTGACCCTGATGGCCGAAGTGGGCATGTTCGCGGTCGCCGCCATTTTCATGGGCTGGCACGGCACCGACGCGCTGGCCGCCCACGCCGTGGCCCTTCAATGCGCCTCGTTCGCCTTCATGGTGCCGCTGGGGCTCTCCATGGCCGCCACGGTCCGCGTCGGTCGCGCCTTTGGGGCCGGCAGCGACCGGGGCATTGCCCAGGCCGGCTGGGTCGCAATGATCATCGGTACGGGTTTCATGGTCATCACCTGCGTGCTGTTTCTCACAATGCCGCAGATCTTCACCCGTCTGTTCCTCGACCCCACCGACCCCGGCAACCTCGCTGCGCTCGCCATGGCCACGACCTTCCTTGCCGTTGCGGGCCTGTTTCAGATCGTCGACGGCGCGCAGGTCGTGGCGGTCCATGTCCTGCGCGGCCTCAACGACACCAAAATTCCCATGTTCATCGCCCTGTTCGGTTATTGGTGCGTAGGCATGCCCGTCGCATGGTTTCTGGGATCGCCCGACCGCCTCGCCGGTATCGGCATCTGGCTCGGCCTCGCCGCCGGCCTGGCCTTCTGCGCCGTCGTCCTCACCGCCCGCTTCGCCATGCGCGACAGGCTGGGCCTCATCGACCGGCGCCGGATGGTGGCAGCGGCTTAGAACGCTTCCAGGATAAGTGACACCACTTGTCCGGTTCGGAAGCGCGACAAGACAAGGACTTAGAGCAATTAAACCGATTTGAAGAAGCGCTGAAATGCTCTAATCGCGCCGATTTCCGTCAGGGTGAGGCGAAAATGGTGATGGGCGAGAACCGGAGCGGAGCGTACATCTGGTACGTGAGCACCGGAAGCGCAGCCCATCGCCATTTGCAGCCCACCATGGCGGAAATCAGACAACCACCGCCTGCTCCGCCATCTCCGCATCGCCGAACACCCGCAGATACCGCTCAATCTCTTTGGGGTCGCCCACCGCCTTGGCCGGATTGTCCGAGAGTTTGACCGCCGGCCGCCCATTGGCGCTCGATACCTTGATGACCAGCGAGATCGGCTTGAGTTGCGGGGTGTGCATGGGCGCCGTCCCGGCAAAATCATTGGTGAGGTTCGTCCCCCAGCCGAAACTCATCCGCACCTTGCCGTCGAAATGCCTGTAGGCCGCATCGATGGTTTCAATATCCAGCCCATCGGAAAAAATCAGCAGTTTCTCTTTCGGATCGCGCCCATGCGCCTTCCACCATGCGATGATCTTTTCGCCGCCCTCGATGGCCGGCGCGCTGTCGGGCCGGAACCCCGTCCAGTCGGCCACCCAGTCCGGTGCGTTTTCAAGGAACGATGCCGTCCCGAACGCATCGGGCAGAACGATCAGCAGATTGCCGCCATAATAGCTCTGCCAGTCCTTGAGCACTTTGTAGGGCGCCTGCTTGAGCGCCTCGTCTCCCTCGGCCAATGCGGCGGCCACCATCGGCAGTTCATGGGCATTCGTGCCCAGCGCTTCGAGATCGGTGTCCATGGCCAAAAGCACGTTCGACGTGCCCGTCAGCGCATCCCCGAGCCCTTCCTTGAGCGCCTCCACGCACCAGCGCTGCCACAGAAACGAATGCCGCCGCCGTGTCCCGAAATCGGAAATTTTCAGATCGGGCAGCTTTTTCAGCCGCTCGACCTTCTCCCAGGTCTTGGCCTTGGCGCGTGCGTAAAGCACGTCGAGCGCGAACCGCCCCATGCCCCGCATGGCGCGCCGCGAGCGCAATTCATTGATGATGGCCAGCGCCGGAATTTCCCACATGGCCGTTTCGACCCATTTGCCGGGAAAATGCAATTCGAACTGCCCGTCGCGCTCGCTGAGCTCGTAATCGGGCAACTGGAAATTCTCCAGCCAGGCCAGAAACTGCGGCGAAAATATCTGCTTGGTTCCGTAAAAGCTGTTGCCCGCCAGCCAGATCATTTCCTTTTTGGTAAACCGCAGGCTGCGCGCATGGTCGAGCTGTTCGCGCAGCTCGTCGATATCGACCTCATCGGCCAGCCGCACACTCGTCGTACGGTTGGTCAGCGAGAACGTCGCCTCAACGTCCCGATACAGCCCCCAGATCATCTGCAGCATCAAGAGCTTGTAGAAATCGGTATCGAGCAGCGAACGGATGATCGGGTCGAGCTTGAACGTATGGTTGAAAACGCGCCGCGCAATGTCGGTCTTGGACGACGAGCTCAAATCAAATCCACCCCTGCTGCCTTCATCTTCCCGATCATCGTCTCCATCGAGCCCATCAGATCGATCCCCCGGCACGCCTCCAGCAACACCCGCGCCGAAAACCCCTGCCCCACAGCATCGAGTGCCGAATAGGCAACGCAGAAATCGGTGGCCAGCCCAACGAACGTAAGCTCACTCAGCCCCCGTTCGCGCAGATACCCCGTCAGCCCGGTCGGCGTTACGTGATCGTTCTCGAAAAACGCCGAATAGGAATCGATTTCCGTCCGGAACCCCTTTCGGATGATCAGCTCGGCCGGCATCAGGTTGAGCTCTGGGTGAAAATCGGCCCCATGGCTGCCCTGCACACAGTGATCGGGCCACAGCGTTTGGCTGCCATACGCCATCTCGATATTCTCGAACGGGGCCTTTCCGGGATGCTGGGAAGCAAAGCTCGAATGGTCCGCCGTGTGCCAGTCCTGGGTCAGGATGACGTGGTCGAACTGCCCCATAAGCTGGTTGATGACCGGCACGACCTGATCACCCTCGTCCACCGCAAGCGCTCCTCCTGGGCAGAAATCGTTCTGCACATCGATGACGATCAACGCTTTTGTGGCCATATGCGCCTCCCCAAATCAAAGGTCCGCGCACTACTGCAAGCCAGACGCGTCGCGTCAACTCCCCACGCGTGCGTGTTCCTGTGACAGCATGGCCATGATGACACCGGCCGCCTCTGCCTCGAGCCCCGCCGCCGTCAAAACCTCCGCTGCAAAGCTGGCCGGAGCGGGCGCTGGCGCCGTGATGATCCTCCCGTCCCGCACCGCCTGGGGCTGATCGCGATAGTGCACCGCTCCCCGATAGGATTTGACCGTCTGCAGATAGTCCCGCCCGTTGGAGGTATGCGCCACATCATCGAGCATGCCCGCCCGCGCCAGCGCCAGCGTCGCGCCGCAAATTCCCGCGACCACGCACCCGTTCTCGTGAGCTTGTTTCAATCGTGCTTCGATCTCGGGCGGCGCATCACTCTCAAACGCGGGACCACCGCAAACCACGACCACGCCATCCGTCGGTGCGGAAAACCGCTCAAGCGCTTCTGTCTTGAGCCCGGAAACCGCCGTCACCGGCCCTCCGTCCGCAGAGACAAATCCAATCTCGGCGCCGTAATAGGCTCGCCCGGTTCCGGCGAGCACCCCGATTTCCCAATCGGAATACCCCTCGGTCAGCACAATGGTGATCGCAAGCATATCGTTCTCCTGGTTCAACGATCCTGTCGGTGCTCTCGCCTAACCGGTTGGGGTGACAAACCCTGTCAGCACGTTCCCACTTGACGACCGATAATCGATCGGGCTCCTCTCGCTTCATGACTGAACTGCGCCAATCCGAACTCCGCGTCGCCGCCGACCTCACCCGCCACGACCTGCCCGGCACCGTCGTCGTGCTCGATCAACTCGCGACCACCGCGGCAATGGCTGCCGAGGCGCTCGGCGTCGAGGTGGGCCGCATCGTCAAATCGCTGATCTTTGTCGGCGAGGAGACCGGCGAGCCGATCATGGTGCTGGTCTCGGGCGCCAATCGCGTTCACGAAAGGCGCACCGGCCGCCAGATCGGCCAGAAGCTGGGCCGCGCCGATGCCGATCTGGTGCGCGAAGCCACCGGTTTTGCCATCGGCGGCGTTTCGCCGCTGGGACAGCTCAAATCCATTCCGATTTATATGGACACCGATCTCTTCGCGTTCCAAACCGTCTGGGCCGCAGCCGGAAACGCGCGCTCGGTATTTGAAATCGCACCGGACGATCTCGCCCGCGTCACCGGCGCACCCCGCATCACCGTCACCTGACTCCCCGGAGCCCCTAAATGGTCTATCTCCTGCTTATCGTCGGCCTCATTCTGCTCGTGGCAGGCGGCGAAGGCTTCGTGCGCGGCTCGGTGGCCATCGCAGAGAAACTTGGCATGTCCTCGCTGCTGATCGGGTTGACACTGGTCGGCTTCGGCACCTCGTTGCCCGAACTGGTCACCTCTGTCCAGGCCGCCCTCGATGGCGCCCCCGGCATTGCCGTGGGCAATGTGGTCGGCTCCAACATCGCAAATATCCTGCTCATCCTCGGCATCACCGCGCTGATCTTTCCCATCGCCGTCGATAAGGCCATCCTGCGCCGCGATGGATCCGTCCTTGTCGTCGCTTCCCTCGCCGCCCTCGCCATCGTCATGATCGGCACTTTGGGCCGGATCGCGGGCGTAGTTCTCATCGCCATGCTGCTCGCCTATGTGCTGTTTTCCTATTTTGCCGACCGCAAGGCCCAGGCCGGCCAAACCGTCGTCGCCGAAATCGAAGCCACGGGCGGCCATCAGCCGGTCTGGCTGTCGATCGTGTTTGTTATCGGCGGGCTGGCACTGACCGTGTTCGGCGCGCGCCTTCTGGTGTCGAGCGCCGTCGAGATCGCCACGGCCCTTGGCGTATCCGAAACCATCATCGGCCTGACCGTCGTCGCCATCGGCACCTCACTGCCCGAACTGGTCACCTCGATCATCGCCGCGCTCCGCCGTCACACCGACCTGGCGCTGGGCAACATCATCGGCTCGAACATTTTCAATGTGCTGTTCATTCTCGGCGTCACCGCCCTGATCCAGCCCATTCCCGTCCCGCCCGAAATCATCGGTTTCGACATCTGGGTCATGCTCGGCGCTACGGCGCTCCTGCTCGGCTTCTCCTACACCCAACGCGAAATTGTCCGCTGGGAAGGCGGCGTGCTCTTGGCGCTCTATGCAGGCTATATCGGCTGGCTCGCACTCGGAGCTATTGGCTAACCGGCAAACGGATCGACAAAAGTCCAGTCCCTGAACCTGTTGCGGAACCATGTCGATTGCCGCTTGGCATATTGCCGTGTGGCAATCACCGCTTTTTCCACCGCCTCGTCACGGTCCATCTTGCCCGCCAGCATGGCCGTGATTTCTCCCACGCCAATCGCTTTCATCGCCGGCAATGACGGATCGAGGTCGCGCGCCAACAGCGCCTCGACCTCCTCGACAGCCCCTGCCTCCATCATCGCCGCGAACCGCTCCCCGATCCGCCGCCGCAGCAATCCCCGCTCGGGCATTAATACAATCCGCTCCAGCGCATAATCATCGAGCAGCCCGGGCCCGTTGGCATCCTGAAAGGCGCTCAGCGTCTTGCCCGTCGCCATCTGCACCGAAAGCGCCCGCACCACCCGTTGCGGGTCGGCGACCTTGAGCCGTCTTGCCGTTGCCGGGTCCCTCTCGACCAAAAGCGCCATCCGCCCCGCCTCATCGCGCTCTTGAATCAGTTTCTCAGCCTCGGCCACAAATTCAGGATCGATGGCCGGAACCTGCGCGAATCCGCTTACGAGCGCATCGAAGTAAAGCCCTGTCCCGCCAACAAAAATCAGCTCCTGATTCTCTTTGTCAGCCTCTTGAATCTGTTTGTGAGCATCGGCCAGCCAGGCGCCCGTCGAATAGCGCACCGATGGATCCACATGTCCGAACATTTCATGGTGCGCCCGCGCCAGCTCGTCCGGGTTGGGCCGCGCCGTCAGGCGGTCGAGCACGCCATAAACCTGCATGGAATCGGCGTTGACGATCCGCGCCCCGCTCTGGCGCGCTCGCGCGATGGCCAGCGCCGTCTTGCCGCTGGCGGTCGGACCAGCTATCAAAACCGCGCGCTTTGCTCCATCCCTTGCCATGGTCGTGTCTATGTCAGTTCTCGTTCTGATCGCCAATCCCAATGAACCGGCCCTGTCCAACACACTGGTGGAAACGGTCCAGAGTGAAACCCATGGCGAAATCAATTGGCTCGCGCAAGGCATAGCCTGCGAGATCATCGCGCCCAAGGCCGCCGATCCGGTTTTGACAGCCCGCGATATCATCGGCTCCCAGCCCATCGACGCGGCACTCGTTGCGCTGGCCAACCGACGCAAGCAACTGCTCGTCGCCGACATGGATTCCACGATGATCGAGCAGGAATGCATCGATGAGTTGGCAGATGCTTTGGGCCTCAAACCTCAGGTCGCCGAAATCACCGAACGCGCCATGCGCGGCGAACTTGACTTCGAAGCCGCCCTCGATACCCGCGTCGCGCTTTTGAAGGGGCTGGAGCGCCGACTGGTGGAAGACGTCCGCCGCGAGCGCATAACGCTCGCTCCCGGCGGCCGCGCCCTCATCCAGACCATGAACGCCTACGGCGCCTACACGGCCCTGGTGTCCGGCGGTTTCACCCTTTTCGCCGATTACTTCGCCAAGCGCATCGGTTTTGACGAGGCCATCGCCAACGTCCTCGAATTTGATGCCGACGACCGCCTCACCGGCACTGTCGAAAAACCCATCGTCGACAAGTCCACCAAACGCAACCGCCTCATGGCACTGGCAGCGGAAAAAGGCCTCGCTATCGCCCAGACCATGGCGGTGGGCGATGGCGCCAACGATCTCGACATGCTCCAGGCCGCCGGCCTCGGGGTCGCCATCCACGCAAAACCGATCGTTGCCGAACAGGCCGCCGTCAGGATCGATCATTCCGATCTCACAGCCCTGCTCTATCTGCAGGGGTATTCGGACGACGACATTGTAAGATAAAGCATCGCAAATGGGAGTTCGATGCGTGGAACAGGAACCGCGGACAGTGCTGGAAACCGAACGCCTGATCCTGCGCCCCTGGCAGGACGCCGACCGCGCGCCCTTCGCGGCCATCGTTGGCGATCCCCATGTCATGCGCTTTTATACAGGCACGCGCGACCGGGCCGCGGCTGACGCCTGGATCGACAAGATGATCGCCGGCCTCGATGCCGGAACCTCGGCCTTCCTCGCCGCCGAACGCAAGGCCGATGGTGAGTTGATCGGGCTGATCGGCACCGCCCGGATCGACATGGATCTGCGCGGCAACCCGCCCGAAGAAATCGGATGGGTGCTGGGCAACCGATATTGGGGACAGGGCTACGCCCCCGAAGGCGCGCGCGCCCACATCCTTTCGGCCTGGCAGCGTGGCCTGCCCGAACTCGTCGCCTTCACGGCGGCCATCAACCAGCCGTCTCAGCGCGTCATGGAAAAAATCGGCATGACCCGCGATACCGAGGGCGACTTCCTTCACCCCCGCATCGCCGAGAACCACCCCTTGCGCCCGCACGTTCTCTATCGCATCGCCAATCCGGCCCGCTCCTGATCGATCTCTTGGTTGCTGGACGATTTCGACGTCGAAACCCTGCCCATCGAGCACGTCGATGGACGAAACCAATGGTCGCCCTCAAGCGCGTTGCTGAACGGGCCCGGAGCGTGTCCAGCAAAACCATGTCCTCGACGCGATCGGGGATGGAAACGGTTTTGCAGTTCGCAACACGCGACAAAGCAAGGACTTAGAGCCAAGGATTTTGTTCAATCAAATCCCGGACGGCTCTAAAATCGCACGACCGTGAGCACGATCAGGCCTGCCGCTGCCATTCCAAGCGCTGCCATGCGCAATTGCTGGCTCGGCAGCGCGATCATCTGGGCGACCATCCTTTTCATCTGCTCGGGAAATGCAGCGTAAAGCAGCCCCTCGATAACAAAGGCCAGCCCCAGAGCGGCAAGAAGATCGGTCACTTGAATTCTCCTCAAAAAAAGAGGCGCACCTGAGGTGCGCCTCCATTAGCAATTGCAGCCGCGCTCTTATTGAGCGGGAGCGGGCTCGGCGTCCTCTGCAGCGGGCGCAGGTTCGGCCGGAGCCGTTTCTTCCGGAAGCCCTTCACTGCCCAGGTTCTCGGTCTCGAGCAGTTGCTCGAGATCCTGAACATCCTGCTCGATGCTTCCGGCGCCTTCGCCCGAAACCAGCGAATCCGTTGCCAGCAGATCGTCGATCTCGGTGGAATCGATGGGCTCTTCGCTCGGTCCTTGAACCCCGATATCGATCGGCGTCGCCGTCGGTGCCGGGAAGTCGGGCAATTCGCCGTTCGAACCGAAATAGTTGAAGAACGCCGAGTCCGGCGAGAGCACCATGGTGGTGTTTCCATCGGCCAGCGCGTTGCGATAGGCCTCCATCGAGCGGTAGAACTCGAAGAAGGACTGGTCCTGGGAATAGGCTTCGGCGAACAGACGGTTCTGCTCGGCGTCACCTTCACCGCGGATGATTTCGCTGTCGCGATTGGCGGCCGAAACCACCTCGACCGCCTGACGGTCGGCGATGGCACGCAGGGTTTGTGCCTGCTCCTGACCACGAGCGCGGATCAACGCGGCTTCCGCATTACGCTCGGCCTGCATACGCTCATAGGTCTGCTGGGACACTTCCGGCGTCAGATCGGTCACCAGAACGCGCACGTCCACGACCTCGATGCCCAACTCGGTCATGTCGGTTGCCACCAGATCGCTGGCTTCACGCATCATTTCCGAACGCTGTTCGGAAAGCGCCGCATCGAACTCACGCAGGCCGTAAACGGCACGCAGAGCCGATTCCAGACGGGTTGCGATACGCTGTTCGGCAAGCTGAAGGCTGCCGAGCACCGTCTGGCGGAACCGGATGGGATCAACGATACGGTAGGTGATGAAGGCATCGACGATATAGAACTGGCCGCCCGAAACCTGCAGGCGGATACGTTCCAGGTCGTAGCGCAGAAGGCGCTTGTCGATATATTGCACGGTTTCCACGAAATCGGTCGGAACCTTGAAGTAAATCCCCGGATCCTGGATTTCGCGCGTGATTTCGCCGAAGCGCATCACGATGGCCTGCTCGCGTTCGTTGACGATGAACAGCGAAGAAAACAGCACGTAGGCGGCAATGACCACTGCGACGATTGCTATGATGAGCCTATTCATTACTGGCTACCTCCGCTCTGGAGGGTGGACCCGCTGCTTCGCAGTTCGGGCAGCGGCAGATAGGGGATGACCCCCGAACCCTGGCCACCTTCGAGCAGCACCTTCTCGGTTCCGCCCAGAACCTCTTCCATCATTTCAAGGAAGATGCGCTGGCGGGTGACCTCTGGCGCGTTGCGGTATTCGTTGTAAACGGAAACGAAACGCGCCGCCTGGCCCTCGGCCTCGTTGATCACGCGGTCACGATAGGCTGCGGCCTCTTCGCGGATCGCTGCGGCCTGACCACGCGCGCTACCCAGAAGGGTGTTGGCGTATTGCCGTGCTTCTTCCTGGAAACGGTCTTCGTCCTGCAGCGCGCGCTGCACTTCGTCGAACGCATCGGCAACTTCGGCCGGCGGTGCCACGTTTTCGATCGAGATGTTGGAGATCGTCACACCCACGCCATAGCTGTCGAGAATGTTCTGGGTGATCTGCTGCACCTCGAGCGCGATCCCGGTACGATCGTCACGGAACACGTCCTGCGCCGTACGGCGCCCGACAACCTCACGCATCGCGCTTTCGGCGGCCTGGCGCACCATTTCGTCGGGGTCGCGAACCTCGAACAGGTAAAGCCGCGGATCGGCGATCCGCCACAGGATCGAAAAGCTCATGTTGACGATGTTCTGATCGCCCGAAAGCATCAGCCCGCTATCGCGGTCATTGGTCGTTCCCGTGCCCACGCGCGTCTGGTTTTCCGTTGTGGACGCACGCTCGACGCGCTCGATCGGCCACCAATGGAAATGCAGGCCCGGACTGGAGAATTCGTCCTTGGGCTCCCCGAACAAAAGCTCGACGCCCACTTCGTTCGGCGCGATGGTATAGATCGACTGGCTGCCCCAAAAGACCAGCGCCGCCGCAACGACACCAATCACCAGCCAGCGCCCGCCGCCGGGAATATTTCCGCCGCCGCCGAACTGCTGCCGGCCGCGTGCCAGAATGTCCTCGAGATTGGGAGTGTTGTTTCCCCCGCTGGGACGGCGTGGACCGTTACCGCCACCACCTCCGCCCGGCGCCTGGCCCCATGGACCGCCGCTGCGGCTCCGGCGGCCGCCCCTATTGTCTTCCCACGGCATTTCGTCCCTTTCGGTTTGTCGTGAAAGTGCTTTTGCTTATTGATGTTTTATATAGGGAACCATGGCTCCCCGATCAATGGAAACCGGGTGCGGCACGAAGCACCTTGGGCCATGGTAAACGCGATTTTGACCGCGCCGTGATCGCACACGGCGTTCGATCTCTGTCAGCGTCGCTCGTATACCATGGTCACAAAGCGCGCGCTGTCTTTTTCCCCTGGCACGATTTCAGGCAGCACCGTGCCCACCCAGGCCGCCGGATCGATCTGGGGAAAGAACGTATCGCCGTCCGGCGCGGCGTCGACATGGGTGACGTAAAGCCGATCCGCCAGCGGCATGGCGGCCCGATAGATCTCCCCGCCCCCATTGATGAACAGCTCATCCACCCCGTCACGCTCGGCAATCTCGCGCCCTCGCGCAATCGCCTCTGACAAATCGCCGAACACCTCGACACCCTCGGGCGCAAAATCGGCGCTGCGCGTCACAACGATATTTGTCCGCCCCGGCAAGGGCTTGCCGATGGATTGAAACGTCTTGCGCCCCACGACCAGCGGCTTGCCCATCGTCGTGCGCTTGTAGAACGCAAAGTCGGTCGGCAGCCGCCAGGGCAGATCGCCCGCCGCCCCGATCGCCCCGTTGCGCCCCACCGCCGCGATCATCGCAACCACCACGCTCATGACTTGCCCGCCAATGCGACAAGGTCCGCCCCGCTCACCCGGCACACCGTCCATTCGTCCAGCATCAGAGCTCCTTGCGCCTTGTAAAATTCTATCGCTGGCGTGTTCCAGTCCAGCACCCACCATTCGAACCGCCCCAGCCCTTCGTCGATGCAGCGTCGGGCCAGATGCGCCAGCAGCGCCTTGCCGATCCCCTTCCCCCGCACCTCGGGGTCAACAAACAGATCCTCGAGCCAGATGCCATGCCGCCCCTGAAAGGTCGAGAAGGTATAAAACCATAGCGCGAACCCCACGGGCTTGCCGTCAAGTTCGGCAATCTCGCAAAAGGCCCTGGGGTTTTCGCCGAACAATTGCGCGCCGATCTGCTCGACAGTCGCCTCGACTTCATGGCCGAGCTTTTCATATTCGGCGAGCTTGACGATGAAATCGAGCACCAGAGCTGCATCGTCGGCAACCGCCATCCGGATATCGGGTTTCATCGTCCTGCCTTGACCTGCCGCCGGGACCATCACATGGCGCGATTCCAGTTCGCGCGGCAACCGCGACATCCAAGCACCGGCTTGACGCTCACATGCTCGTCCGCCAGGAACCTCCGCCCGTTCGCGGCGTTGGACTGTATCTCGCCCGAAGCCATGAAGGGACAGCACAATGACCGATCCGCAAAGAGGCCCGGTGCGCGGAGCGCCCGTGCGCAACCTCGCCATCGGCATTCTGGGCATCCTTGCCATCCTCGCCGTTGTCTATGTGGGATTTCTGGTGTTCTTTGCAGCCAGCGAGCCCGAGCGCGCCGACAACCCCGCAGAAATCGGCAGCTCAGAGGTGCCAAGCGAAGGTGTCGCGGTGCCCGATGGCGGCGATCTGACCAACGAGCCGACCCAGGCCGCGCCCGATTCCCCGGCCCGCACGCTGGAAAACATCGAAAGCTCCGGGGCCGCCGACCCGTGAGCGAATGGGCCGCGACGGCCTTTTAACCGCCGCCGTCAGACCCCACATGATCTGTGTGGTCTATTCATTGCGTAACCCCAAAGGAGTGCGCCAGATTGAGCGTTGCGTTCACCAAGGAAGAAAGTGCGGAAACGGCATCGGAAACCCTGTTGCCCGATCGCCCCATTTCGCCCGAACCCAACCTTGTGACCGAGGCGGGGCTTAAAGCCCTGCACGATCAGCTCGACGCTGCCCGCATGGCCTATAACACCGCCAGTGCCATCGAAGACGTCAACGACCGCCGCCGCGAAGCGGCCAGCCCGTTGCGGGACCTGCGCTATTTCACCCAGCGCGTGCGCACCGCCCAACTCATCCCGGCACCGGTTCAAACCGATACCGTCGCATTCGGCAGCACTGTCACCTTCAGCCGCGACGACGGTCGGATACAGAAATACCGCATAGTGGGCGAGGACGAGGCCGATCCCAAATCAGGATCGATCTCCTATGTCTCCCCCCTCGCCCGCGCTCTCATGGGCAAAACCGCAGGAGACATCGCAAATCTGGGCGACAAGGAAATCGAGATTATCGAGATATCTTAGGCGGCGGCATCCCAAGGGAGGGCCGAACCGCAGGCCCGCGCCAGCGAACATGGCCGTTTGCGGACCGCGATCAGCCAGTTACACAACCTACGCCAGATACCGAAACCACTTGCGCTCCAGCGCCGTGGTCAGGTCGATGCCGTTCTGTTTGGCAAAGATCAGCAGCATCGCCAGGACATCGGCGGCTTCATCCTCGAGCGCTTCGCGCAGCCCATCTTCCGACTCGCCCTCGCGGCGCCCCCGGCCGGTCGTTTTCAGAAACGCTGCAACCAGCTCGCCAGTTTCCTCGGAGAGTTTCAGCGCCGCCCAGTCGCGATCCCGATCGATGTCACATCGCGTGGCATAAGTGTCCGACACCTTCCCCACCGCCTGCGTCAAAGCCGCGAGTTGCGCCCGCGCCGCATCCTTATCCGGTCTCAATAGTCGTCCCTCCGCACCACGAACAGCACCTCGATATCCTGCCAGGGGTAGAAATCCTCCTGCACCATCTCGAAGGTCGTCGGCCCGGTCTTGGTAACGCCCTCGCCGCAGAACGAGACGAAATTGTCCACGCTGCCCTTGTCGACGGTCAGCCGGAACGTGCCGATCGAATTTGCCCAGTTGGCGCCCGACGACAAAATGTAGGTAAGCCAGCTTTCGGTGAACGGCGCCGACCACGGCTCGTCCGGGCTGGTCAGCGTGCGTTCCACCGCCGCCACCAGATCATCTTCGAGGCAGTATTTTTCCTCATACTCGGCCCGCTGGCCATATTCGGTGTCGATGAAGGTCGCCGCCACCGTCCCGCCCAGCCCGGGCGTGTAGCGGTGGCTCACCTCGACGATCTCACCCGCCGGAAACACCGCTTCCCACAGATAGGCCGATTTCAGCGTCCAGTCCGGCGAATAGCGTCCGGCTTCATCATAGGGATAAGGCCCCAGCGCCCCGATGCTCACCAGCATTTGCTTGTCCGTTTCGGACAACGCGTTGACAGCATCCTCGGTCGAAAGCAGATGCGGCGCCAGCGGCACGCCGAGCTTCTGCAACGCCTTTGTACGGTCTACCCCCAGCGCGAAAACCGACTGGTGCAGTTCGGCCTCCACCGGCCGTCCGTCAAACGTGGTCGAAAAGCCAAAGACATTTTCAGGATCGTCGGTCGGGAAACCCGCCATTTCATAGGGCGAACTCTCGATATCGGGCATCGGAAACGCCACGAGGACATGCTGATCGGTATCGGTCAGATTCTCGAATTCATAGGTAACCCGAACCGCGTCCATCGAGAGATAGAGGTCCTCGCTGAGCATGCGCACGTTCTCGTTCTGCGCAAATTGCAGCCCGCCAACCCCCACAGTGGCCATCGTATCGTTGCCATGGGCGGGGAGCGCCAGCCCAAAAGCCATTGCTCCGATCACCCATGCCTTCATACTGCCACCTGTGCCTTGATGTGCGGATCGGGGTCATACCCGACGATCTCGAAATCCTCGAACGCAAAGTCGAAAATGGAACCGCGCCTGGTAACGATCTCCAGCCTCGGCAGCGGCTTGGGCGAACGCTCAAGCTGCGTCTGGGTCTGCTCGAAATGGTTGTGGTAGATATGAGCGTCCCCCAGCGTATGGACGAAATCGCCCACCCCCAGCCCGGTCACCTCGGCCATCATATGGGTCAAAAGCGCATAGGATGCGATGTTGAAGGGCACGCCCAGAAAGATATCCGCCGAGCGCTGATAGAGCTGGCAGGAAAGCTTGCCGTCGGCGACATAGAACTGGAACAGGCAATGACAGGGCGGCAGCGCCATATCGTCCACTTCCGCCGGGTTCCAGGCTGAAACGATGTGACGCCGGGAATCGGGCCTGGTCTTGATCTGGTTGACCAGATTGGCGATCTGGTCGATATGGCGCCCGTCCGGCGCCGGCCAGCTGCGCCACTGGCTGCCATAGACCGGGCCGAGATCGCCGTTCTCGTCGGCCCACTCGTCCCAGATCTTGACCCCGCGCTCCTGCAGCCAGCGCACATTGGTGTCCCCGCGCAAAAACCACAAAAGCTCATAGACGATGGAACGGATATGGAGTTTTTTCGTCGTCAGCAGCGGAAAGCCTTCATTGAGGTCGAACCGCATCTGATAGCCGAAAACCGAACGGGTCCCCGTCCCGGTCCTGTCGGCCCGGTCCACCCCGTTTTCCATCACATGGCGCAAAAGGTCGAGATACTGCTTCATTGTGGGCCAATGTTTATCGCGATTCGCGCGGCCCCGGCGCACCGATCCCGCATCGCGATTGTTTTTGCACCCTTTGTTCGCACCCCCTTTTCATTGGGGTCCATGGTCCTTATATTGAGCGTGCCGGCAACGGCTATGGCGATAAATTGCCATCGTAATAAACCCATCGGACCCGGGGGCAGTACCCGGCGCCTCCACCAAAAACCCTCTTCTTACAGAGGCTTATGGGGGCGAAACAGGATCGACGAGGGCGTAAAGGGTGTGTTTTCGCTCGGCATGGTACCACCGTTATCGGACTAAAACTTATAGTTGCTAATGACAACAATAAGGCTCCGGTCGCTCTCGCCGCGTAAGCGGTGCGAGAACTGGGAATTGAAGTCCTACGCTCCTAGCCGGGTGTAGGCGGGGTCCGCAGGCACCTGGCAACAGAAGCCTGCATTTCTCTTGAACCCCCGCGCAAATTCAGGCTGTTATGGGCTCAATGAGAATCGCTTAGGGAGCCGCCGTAAATGGCACAAGACCACATCCGCTACGACATTTTGGCCCAGGAAGCCCTGCGCGGCGTCGTACGGAAAGTGCTGAGCGAAGTTGCTCGCACCGGCCTGCCCGGCGATCACCACTTCTTCATTTCCTTCGTGACGCAAGCCCCCGGCGTGCGCCTGAGTCAGAAACTGATCTCTCAATACGACAAGGAAATGACCATCGTCCTCCAGAACCAGTATTGGGACCTGAAAGTCTCCGAAACCGGTTTTGAGGTCGGTCTTTCGTTCGACGGCGTCAACGAGACCCTGCTCATTCCCTTTTCGGCCATCAAGGGCTTTTTCGACCCCTCGGTCCAGTTCGGTCTCCAGTTCGAAGTCGCCGAGACACAGGCCGGTCCGCGCATTGTGGCCGACCCCGATGATCCAGAGAGTGACGACATCGCCGATCTGGCCGAAACCGACGAACCCGCCATCGAAGAAGAAAGTGGCGAAAAGGTCGTCAGCCTCGATTCCTTCCGCAAGAAATAACCGACGGTGCGCAAGCGCTCGCTGACCATTGCCGGCCACCGCACCTCCATCGCGCTCGAGCCCCCCTTCTGGGAGGCGCTGCAGTCCATTGCGCAGGCGCGTGAAATGTCCCTGCCCAATCTGATTGCCGAGATAGACGAAACGCGCGAGGATTCAAATCTGTCCTCGGCCATCCGCGTTTTCGTTCTGGCCTGGTTCCGTTCAGCGGCCGGGCGTTAGCGCCTGCAGGTCCAGCGCGCCCGGCGGCAGCACCGTAAACGACGAATTGATATCCTCTCCCGCGCCCGGCCCCGCCTCCGGCTCCGGCTCCGGCTGTGATGATGGCGCAGGCTCGGGCTGTGAAAGCTGCTCCTCAAGCTCCTGAAGCTGACGCTGCTGCTCTTCGATCTGCAACCGTTCGGCCTCTTCCTGCTGTTGTTGCAACAGCAATTCGGTCTGCCGCCGCGCCTCTTCCTCCATCAGCCGTGCCTGCTCTTCGGCCGCGGCGCGCTGGCGCGCCTCCTGCTCGGCCCGCAATGCCTCGAGCTCATCGAGCTCGATTTCATAGGCCCGCATCTGGATCGCATCGACCATCGGTCCCAGATCCAGGCTCCGCTCGGGCGCAAACAGCGTCCCCTCGATCCCCAGCCCGATCCGGCCCGTGGTTTCGGTAATCAACCCGTTGCCGGCCAGCGCCCGGGTCAGCGCCAGCGTCCAGTCCGCTTCGAGCGTTCCGGTTTCCACATCGAGGCTGCCCCCGCCCACCAGCCTGGCGTCACCACCGTCGATGGCAATGTTGGCGATCCGCGCCACCCCGCCGATCAGCCGCACCAGTCCGCCCGCGTCCTGGCTCTCGAACGGCCCCGATTGCAGCGCCGTCGCAACCAGAATTTCCAGTGCCTCGGGCTCGATCTCGATGAGATTGTCCACATTGGCCGCCGCCTGAAACGCGTCCGGCGACAAGCCCTCGATCCGCAGGTCCTCGACCGAAAAACTGCCCTCTCCGTTCAGCGATCCGGCAAAGGCCCGATAGCTGTCTCCGCTCCCCTGAAACTGCATTCCAAGGGTCAGGGTGCCGCCCAGCACGTCAGCCGGCGTATCGGGCAGCGCCGCATCGATCGCAACGCCATTGAGCGTCAACCGCCCGCTCAGGCTCTTGTCGGCCAGCGCCGAGGCACAACATGCCGTTGCGTCGAGCTGGATCGTGCCACCCCCGAATTCGCCAAACAGGCCGCGCAGCCCCACATCCTCTTCGCCCCACGCATAATCGAACGCCAAAGCTTCGATCAGCCGTTCTTCGCCCGCCATCAGCACCGGCGCCGTAATGGTGATCCGCCCCCGCGTCGTCCTCTGGTTTGCCCCCAGATCGACCGGGCCGTCGGGCCACAGGCCGGGCGAAAAATTGATCACGCCAGCCGGCCCGGCCAGCATGGCGGCCACCGTCTCGACGTCGATCCCATCGAACCCCAGCGACCCTGTCACAACCGCTGTTTCCCGCTGCGCCGCATAAGACAGCGTACCGCTGATCGCCCGCTCTGCGGCACTGGCCGAAATGTCGGACAGCGTCACGCTCTCAGTGCCCACAAAACCGATATCGGCCTGCCCTTCGAGCCCGGGAAACCACACGCCCTGCGCGCCCGCCATCTCGGCCAGCGCAACCCCGTCCGCAAACAGGAAAGAGGTCTCCCCCTCGCCCCGGATCGAGCCTGGATCGGCCAGTTGCAGCGTGCCGGAAAAATCAATCCGCTCTCCGCCGCCCTCGAGCGAGAAATCGGCATCCATGTTGCCCTGTGGGTTGCCCTCCAGCCGGGCGCTGGCAATCGCGCCATCCTCTCCGGCAATCAGCGGCGCCAGCCCCAGCTGGTCGAGCAATTGCGTGCCGCTTCCTGCCGCCGCCTCAAGCGAAACCACCAGATTTTCACGCCCCAACCCACCTATGCCTCCGGTCATGTCCAGCCGCCCGGAAACCTCACTCACCCCGGCCCGGCCATCGAGCGTCAAAATCTGCACGCCATCGCGTCCGGGCGCTTCGAGAACCACCGACATTTGCGCGGGAAGGCTGCCCGACACAGCCTGGCGCAACGGATTGTCCTCGCCCGTCAACAGCCCGACCGCGGGAGCATTCGATGCAATCTCGATACGGCCTTCGCCCGCGACCACCGGCGCCGCCAGCGTTCCCGACAGCCGGCCCGTGCCCTCGAACCCGACCCCGCCATACGACCCGACAGCAAGACTTTCGAACTCGAGCCCCTCCGCGCTCCAGGCCGAACGCAGCGAAAGACCTTCGAGCCCCAGCCCCTCGACCCGCGCCGCATCCACATCGAGGTCGAGCCGCCCCTGCGGGAAGCTCAGGCCAAACGCGCCTGCCGGATCGATCGGCGGCAGCAGCGCCAGCAACGCCGTGCTCTGGCGCGCGTTGAGCGCCGACAGCCCTGCGGTGACCTCGAGCGAAGGCGCATCCCCGAACCGCATATCGCCCGATACCGTGTGAACCGTCTCGTCAAGCACCAGCAACCCGTCGATAAACCGCAGCCGGTCGTTGACCAATTGCACCCGCCCGTTGAGCGAACCGCCCATACCGAACAACGGATTGCCCTCCCCGGCCCGTTTCCAGAGCAGCGAGAGTGCATCGAGCCGCGGCGAGGCCATTGACAGCGTGCCCTCGAAGGCCGGCCAGCCCGCCGCCCGACCCAATTGCCCGGTCAGTTTCAGCGTCGTGTCTCCTGACAGCCGCCCCGAAAATTCCTCGACTTGCCAGCTCTCGCCATCGCTCGTGGCGTCCAGCCGCACGTCGCGCACCGCAACGCCGCGCACCGAAAGCTCGTTGATCGCCATGGCGATCCGTCCCGGCAGCGGCGGCATCAAAGGCTCGGGCATGCCGCGCAAAAGCCGGACGATTTCGAACGGCTGGGCGCCCTCGTCCGTCACCGCCCGTGGCTGGAGCGCGACCACGCCGCCCGAAACCGTAGCGTCAAACGCCGGCTCCGCCCCAAGGCTCAGCGTCGCCTCCCCGGTCAGCCGGGTTGCCGTCTGGTTCTCGTCGGGCAGCAGCACGAACTCGGAAAGCGCGATCCGCTCGGCATCGGCAATGAGCGGGCTTTCCAGCGTCATCCCCCCGACCACCACTTCACCCTGATCGGCTGGCGGGGCCTGCCGATAGGTCAGTGTCCCTTCAAGGCTCGGCGCTCCTCCCGTATCCAGCAAGCCCTCGGCGGTCACCGAAAACGCCCCGCTGGTCGGCCGCACAAAGGCACTGACCTGCATCTGCCCGGCCGCATTCATCGCCGATGTCGAAGCCCGCACGCCATAGGCCGTGCCCTCATGGACGGCCTGCCCCTCGATGGCGAACGGCCCGCGAACGCCCGTCAGCGCCATATCGCCATTGAAACCGTCAGCCCGCCAGCTCTCGCCGCTGCGCAGATCGGTCAGCCGCACCACGCCATCGGTCAGCTGCGCATTGGCGATCGACACATTGGTGACCGTCGCCGATTGCGCCAGCGTGATCGGCGTCTGCAATTGCCCCTCTTCATCGATCACCAGATTGAGTTCGGGCTCGATCAGCCGCAATTGGGTGACGGTGAACCGGTCGCGCAGGAAATCCATCAATGACAGATCGGCTTCGATCAGCCGCGCCGACCCCACCGGCGCCTCCGCCGGCCCAAGCCTTGCATTCTCGAAATGCATGCGCGGCTGCGGCAGCAGGGTAAAATCCATATCGCCGGCAATCTCGACCTCGACCCCCAGCGCCTCGGCCGCCATCTGCTCCATGCGCGGCTTATAGGCGTTCCAGTCGATGAACCACGGAACGACAAAGGCGCCCCCCATGAAAAGGATCGCGATCAAACCGATGGCGATGTAGATGCGATTTGCCAAGCCGTTGGCGTCCTTTTACAAAGTCGATGGAAGATTAATTTGAGATCGGGACCCAAAGGGCCGCGAAGCGAACAGTTGCAGACTTTTCCGGTTCGATCTCACGCCAAGACAGCGGCCCAATTTCCCATTCCGATTCAACCAAGCGGTATTGGACCTTAGGCATATCGCCCCGCCCCGTCACCCGGCTTATCCCGCCTAAGTTCAAGATTTCACAACCTGTATGCGGCAAGTTGCCTTGCAGATGCAAACGCAGCACCTTAAGCGGGTCCGCTTGATGCCAAACCAGGAAGCTCCATGACGACGCCGGTGAAAACGGCCAAGCAGATCTATTTCGTCACCCAGCGCTGGGTCCGCCCGCATCTGGCGAGTTTTTTCGCCCTGCAACAGCCCCGCCTCTGGCTTCTCGCCATCCTGCTCGGCCTGATCGGCGGCACCCTCGGCATCGCCTTCCGCCTCGCCATCGGCTTTGTCCAATGGATATGGATGGGCACCACCAGCGAACAGGTCCTTACATCCCTCGCCACGCTACCCTGGTGGTGGCCGATGATCGGTCCAGTGGGCGGTGGCATCGTCGTGGGCATTATCCTTTATTTCTGGCGCCCGCTGGGCCGCGCCGGCGGCGTCGCCGACGTCATCGAGGCCCGCGTGCGCGAATCATCGGCCCTCACCTTTCGCGGTGCCACGGTCGCAACGCTGGTTACCGCCATCACGCTGGGCTCAGGCGGCAGCGGCGGGCGCGAAGGTCCGATCGTTTACTACGCCGCCGCCGCATCCAAACTCGGCTTCCGCATCTTCCGCCTGCCCGCCGCCGCGCGCCGCATCGCGCTGGCCTGCGGCGTGGCCGCCGCCATATCCTCTTCGTTCAACGCCCCCATCGCCGGCGTCCTGTTCGCCCATGAAGTCATTCTGGGCCATTTCGCCATGAGCGCCTTCGTGCCGCTTGTTATCGCTTCGGTGGTCGCCGCCATCATCTCCCGGCTCTGGTTCGGCGAGGCGCCTGCGTTCGTCATCGATCCCGACGCCATCACCATTTCGTCCTACCTCGAAATCCCCGCCTTCGCCCTCTTGGGCCTGGTCTGCGCCGCCGTCGCCATCCTGTTCCAGACCGCGCTGATCGGTGGCGATTGGCTCTCCAAGCGCAGCGGCACCCCCGTCTGGGTTCGCCCCGCCATCGGCGGACTGCTTGTCGGGCTGATCGCGCTCGCCTTCCCCCATGTGCTCGGCGTGGGCTATGAGGCCACCGACATGGCGCTGGCCGGCTCGCTCGATCTCTGGCTCATGCTGGCCCTCATCGTTGCCAAGACCGTCGCCACCACCATAACCCTCTCCTCGCGCGCCGGCGGCGGCGTCTTTTCACCCTGTCTTTATCTCGGCGCCATGACCGGGGGCGCCTTCGGCATCATCGCCACATCGGTCTTTCCCGATATCGCCTCCTCGGTCGGGCTTTACGCCCTGATCGGCATGGGCGCCGTCGCCGCCGCGGTGCTCGGCGCCCCCATCTCCACCGCCGTGATGATTTTCGAATTGACCGGCGGTTTTGCCTTTTCCATCGCACTGCTGCTCGCTGTCGGCATTGCCACGGGCCTGTGCCAGGCGGTCATGGGCCGCTCTTATTTCCACTGGCAGCTCTATACGCGCGGCATCATGCTCGAAGAAGGCCCCCACAAGCACGCCGCCCAGTTCATCCGCGTCCGCGATTTCCTCCGCCCCCTGCCCGAAGGCGAAGACACCAGTTTCGACATCGCCTCTGGCGCTCCCTGGCTGCGGCCCACCGAAACCCTCGAATCCGCGCTCAAAGCCTTCGACGCGAGCGAAGTTTCCCACCTGCCGGTCATCGAAACCAGGACCAACGCCATAATCGGCCACGCCCACCACGTCGACGCGCTTGCCAGCTTCAACAAGGCTCTGGTCGCCCATTCGCGTGAAGAGCACAGCTAGAGCATGTCCTCGACGCGATCGGGGATGGAAACGGTCTTGCGGTTCGGACACGCGACAAAACAAGGGTCTAGCGCGTCCTGAGTTCAGGCCTCTGGAATTTCGCGATTGAAGGTTTCGAGCGTGATATCGTCGGGGTTCGGGCCACCGCGCTGGTTGGCGTTCAGGGCATCGATTGCAGCCAACTCGTCACCCGAAAGCTCGAAATCGAAAATCTCGAAATTTTCTGCGATGCGCGCCGGCTTCACCGATTTCGGAATGACCGAACGCCCCTGCTGCACGCCCCAGCGCAGCATGACCTGCGCGGCCGATTTACCGTGCGCTTGTGCTATGGTCAGTATCGCCGGATCGTCCAGCGTGCTCTGGGAAAAGCCCGGACGGTAAAAGGTAATCCCGCCGATCGGCGCCCAGGCCTGCGTCACGATGCCAAGCGCGGCATTTCGTTCCTGCGCTTCGCGCTGCTGGAAATAGGGATGAACCTCGATCTGGTTGAGGGCCGGCGTCACCTCGACCTCGGCCAGCAGCCGCTCGAGGTGGTGAGGCATGAAATTGCTCACCCCGATGGCCCGCACCTTGCCATC
The DNA here is from genome assembly GCF_037044555.1 of Pelagibacterium nitratireducens. Taxonomy (NCBI): domain Bacteria; kingdom Pseudomonadati; phylum Pseudomonadota; class Alphaproteobacteria; order Hyphomicrobiales; family Devosiaceae; genus Pelagibacterium; species Pelagibacterium nitratireducens. The sequence goes on along the minus strand of NZ_CP146275.1, from coordinate 1,403,613 downwards.
CGCCAGAAGGGTTTCGAGCGCCCGGTAAGCGCCCAGCGTTCTGTCGAACCCGCGCGGGAACGGCTGATGAAGGATGAGCATGTCGATCTGCTCGACGCCCAGCTTGCCGGCACTCTTTTCAAAGCCGTGCAGCGTCTCCTCATAGCCGTAGTCGTTGATCCAGATCTTGGTCTCGATGAAAATCTGCGACCGCTCGATCCCCGAAGCCCTGATCGCCTCTCCCACGCCGCGTTCGTTTCCATACGCCGCGGCGGTGTCGATATGGCGGTAACCGACGCGCAGCGCTTCAGCGACCGCTGTCTTGGTCTCATCGGGTGGCGTCTGGAACACGCCAAATCCCAGCGCGGGCATCGTGACACCATTGTTCAAGGTAAAATCGGGTACCGCCATTTTTCATTCTCCTGCTCGGAAACATCGTCATTGTCCGACATGGTGCCCTGGTGCTGTGATTGTTAGATGCGCGTCGACCTGTTTGCCTATTGCCGACAGAAAATCTGGCCGCATCGACCAAACAGTGCCGGCATCATCGGGTCGACCGGCCCTGTCACACAAAATACAGGCAATGATACCGGGTGCCCCTGTGATACCGCGCCGGCCTGTCGAGACACGGTCGCATCCCCCCAATAGGTTCTCTTGACAAACTACCTAGTAATAGGTAGATAACTTTCATGACCAAGCTTTCCTCAACCGCCACCGACATTCTTGATTGCGCCCAGACCCTGATCATGGCGGGTGGATACAATGGCTTTAGCTATGCTGACATTGCTGAAGTGGTCGGCATTCGCAAGGCGAGCATTCATCACCATTTCCCGAGCAAGGCTGATCTGGTCCGCGCGCTTGTCTCGCGCTACCGCGAAGATGCGCGCGCCGGCTTCGCCGCGCTCGAACGGTCTGCCGCCGACCCGCGCGAGCAGCTCTCGTTCTACCTTGGCTACTGGCAGAAATGCCTGTCGGACGGCACCGCGCCGATTTGCATCTGCGCTCTGCTGGCCAGCGAATTGCCGGTCCTGCCGCCGCAGATTGCGGCCGAAGTGCGCCTGCACTTTGAAACGCTGTCGAGCTGGCTGGCCTCGGCCTTGCGCCGCGGCGCTCAAACCGGTGCCTTTGAGCTTTCGAGCTCGCCTGAAGCGGAGGCCGAAGCATTTTTGGCGACTGTGCATGGCGGGATGCTCTCGGCCCGGGTGAACAGCGACCCGAAACTGTTCACGACCATTACCACCGCCTTGCTGGCCCGTTTCCTCAAATAGCCAACCGACAGCACCACGCCCTGACTCTAACCCAAACGCCCCTTCCGTCCTACCAACTAGTAGATAGAAAAATGACCGCACAAATCGGAACTGAACCTCACGCCTCCCACAACCGCTGGCTCAAACGATATTACCTCGTCCGGGCTGGTTTTTCCGTGCTCTGGGTGGCATCCATCCTGACCATCGGCCAGCAGGTACCCGTGCTCGGGGCCGCCTTGCTGGTGCTCTATCCCCTTTGGGATGCAGCAGCCAATTACCGCGACGCGGCCCGCAACGGCGGCCTGAACGCCAACCGCACCCAGGCGCTCAATCTCTTCGTCAGCGCCATCACGGCCGTGGCCGTACTGGCAGCACTGCAAATAAGCCCGAGTGCCGTTCTCGCGGTGTTCGGCGCCTGGGCCATTCTGTCCGGTCTGCTTCAACTCGCAACCGCAATAGGGCGCTGGAAGTCTTCAGGGGCTCAATGGGCAATGGTCCTCAGCGGCGGACAATCGGCCCTCGCCGGCGCATTTTTTCTCTTTCAGGCGCAACAGGCCGTCCCCGCTCTCGCCCCGACACTTGCCGGCTATGCAGGCTTCGGCGCAATCTACTTTCTCGTTTCAGCGATTTCCCTGTTCATCGCGCACAAGACGCCCAGACCGGCCTGACCGACGGCGAAAGTCCAAGGCTGCCCGGCCGGTCACACCCAGCCGGGCAGCCTCCACAAATTCAAATCCCGAACCATCGCAATTTCAGCCCCTCCGGAAAGAGCACAGCCAAGCGTCACATCCCGAGACTGCATTGGGGGCGGCTTTCAGACTGCCTGTTGTTGGCGGGCTATGGGGAGATCAGGTCTGCCGGACGGTGACTTCACCGCCCGACAAACGTTAGCCGATCAGCCGTAAGCGTGCATTTTCGAATGGGTAGCCTTCATCGTCAGTCGGGCGTCGAGAAAGTTCCTGAAAGCCTAGCGCACTATAGAAGTCCATCGCCTGCAGGTTACGAGTGTAGACTTCAAGGGAAAGCTCACCCTTCAAGCTCAGCGCGTGCGCGACGAGATGGCGTCCAATTCCCATCCCTTGCCGTTCCGGAGAAACAAACAATCCTCCGATAAACGTTTCCAGCAGGCTGATGAAGCCGGCGGGTTGATCGCTCAAAGTCGCAACCCATGTTTCAGCGCCTGGCAGATATCGCTCTTCAATAAGCGCCCGTTGATCCATCAACCGGCTCTCGCCGATAAAAGGATGAACAACAAGTGAGGCTTCGAGCCAGATGCGGGAAAGCTTATGGGTGTCCGACGCCTCGAAAGGCCGGATTACAACGTCCTGATTCTTCATGAGAACTCCGAAGAAAGCATATGCAAAGAGGTCCGGCGACCATTCGTTGGTGCCAGGCGATACCGCTGTTTGCGGCTACGATCACGAGCCTCTGCGCATAAATCTCCTTCTGCAGTTGGTCGGCTTTTAAGACGCCGAGGATAACCGGTCAATGTTAACAACGGGCTCGCAACTCGCCGATCCGCCCACAATCCACCCCACACAAAAAAGAGGCCGAACCCAAAGGTCCGGCCCCTTCACAATCTCTCTTAACCAGCAGGCTTATTCGACAGCGCCGATCGACCAGAAATTGGTCTCGCCCGAGCTGTCGTCCACACCGTCATTGTCGGTCACGACCCAGCCGATGCCGTCGGCATCGATGGCAAAGCCTTCGACCTTGTCGAGAACGTAGCCATTGAGGGCTTCAAGATCGGGGATGAAGTCGCGGACTTCTTCCTTGGTGACCACCGGTAACTCGCCGCCGATCTGAGCACCGACCAGTTCGGAAACCGGCACGCGGTAGAGCTTCTTGAGTTCGGCCTTTTCGGCGATCTGGTTGTCGCGCTCGACGATATAGGCGTAATCACCATGGATGGTGATTTCCGAAAGACCCACCCAGGCGCCTTCAGCCGGCGTTTCGAGCGGATAGTGCACGGCACCCCATTCGCCCGTGGAAGGGGTATAGGAAACCAGCTTGGTCATGCCCGCTTCGTCATCGCCCCATTCGCGCTGAATGGCGATCCAGAGCACCATGTCCTCGCCCGTACCCACCGAGCTCACACCTTCCGAACCGAAGCGGATTTCGTTGGCCAGCAGCGAGTCCGGGAACGACACTTCCTCAACGATCGCACCTTCTCCATCCACGTGATAGAGCATGTGCGCGATGTCGCGATCCGTCCGGCCTTCCGAGGCCAGCCAGAACCCGCCTTCGCCATCGAGCGTGATGCCTTCGAGATCGAGCGCTTCGGCCGCTTCACCGTCACGGGTGACCAGCATTGCCTCGGTGATCATGGCCGGCGTCTGCGTCGCATCGATCGTATAGATGGTCGGCATCATCGAGAGATAGCTGTCGTTGACCGCATAGAGCTTACCCGCTTCATCCGCATCGGCGACAAAGCCCGAAAGCGCCACCCAGCCGATCGGGGTGCCATCGTCGTTCATGGCCGACACGATCTGCGGATAGTCGGGCGCTTCGACGTCCTGGCGCTCGAAGATCATGACGTGCGAACCGGCAAGCCCGTCTTCACGCAGATCTTCTTCATTGGCCGTCGCGATGATGTTGCGCTCGGGGATCGCCACGGCGCTTTCCGGTCCCATGCCCGAGGGAATGGACTGGATATATTCGGGTTCACCATCGGTGGCGCGGTAGATGGCGATCAGCGAGGAGCGTTCCTGCATCACGAAGATAAGCGTGTCATCGCCGAAGCTCGCCACTTCCATGCCTTCGGGTTCGATGCCCTTGTTGTCCGAGCGCCCCTCGGGATAGTGCCCCAGGCTCGCGGTGATCATTTCCATCGCCGCGCCCGATTCATAGGCGACCGAACCGTCCTTGTTATAGATGGTAAAACCGCGCGACCCGCCATTGTAGTCGCCCTCGTTCGAGGCAACGAAATGGTCGGCGTCGATCCATTTGACGGCGTCCGGCTCGCGCAGGCGCGCATCCTGGCTCTCGGTGAACGAGAGCACGCCGTCGTCTTCGGTGTCGATGCCCGCCAGATCGGTCGAACCGGCCGAAAAATCACTGATGACTTCGCCCGAATTGCCATCCATGATAACGAAGTGGTTGTTCTCCTGCATGGAGACGACCAGTTCGTTGTTCTCGTTGAAATCGGTGAACTCGGGCTCGGGATCGCTCGGCGCGATGTCGGCCAGGCCGGTCACGTCGACTTCGATCATCGAGTCACAATCGAGCCCTTGGTCGCTGGTCGAAAACAGAGTCACGTTCCCGGCGGGAAGCTGCGGGATTTCCCCGTCGTTGAGGTCTTCGTCGCGCTCGTTCTCGATCGCCACGGCCAAAAGCGTGCCGTCTGGCGATTTGGCAACGGAGTCGGGCTGGCCCGAAACGTCGCAGGTCGCAACGATTTCCTTGCTGGCCATGTCGATGACGGCGACGTGGCCCGAAGGCGCCACGAAGCTCTCCGAAGTGTTGACGCCGGCAAAGGCGTAGTCGCCGATCACCACGACCGAAGTCGGCTCACCGTCCACTGTGACGTAGCCGGCAGCGGCCGGAGCGGCCGGGTCGGTGATGTCGACGAACCCGATGCCGCCACCGGGGCTGTCGGAATAGACAAGCGTCATGCCGTCTTCGGAGGCCGATATGATTTCCGAGGATGTCGCTTCGGCCTCTGGCGCATTGTCTGCGACCGGAAAGCTGGCGATGCGGTTGAAATATTGCGCCTGCGCTGGCATGGCCGCGCTGGCGAGCAGCCCGGCAGCAAGCGCCGCGAGCAAAGTCGATTTGGTCATTGCAATCCCCTTGTGCGTGAAATGATCACGCCGGGCGTCTTAGGCCGCCTCGACAACACTTCTGTGACAACGCCGAACTGGCCTGTGCATATACTTTTGCCGTCATCGGACCTATATATTGACCACTAGAACAAAATGAGATTCGAGCGCCGCCGGCAAAAGCGTACCCCGTTTTTCGGTTCGGCGGCGCGAGCAGGGAAAAAACGCAACCTATATGTCAGCCGCCCCGCCCCATCGCCCGCAAGGCCCCATCACCTCCCAGTTCGCCGCGCGTGAGCCCGCTTATCTTGCCGGGCTCAACGCCGAACAACGCGAGGCGGTACAAACAACCGAAGGCCCCCTGTTGGTCCTCGCCGGCGCCGGCACCGGCAAGACCCGCGTCCTGACCACCCGCATCGCCCATATCCTTGCCACGCGAAAAGCCCGTGGCAACCAGATCCTCGCCGTCACCTTCACCAACAAGGCCGCCCGCGAGATGAAGGAGCGCATCGGCAAGCTGGTCGGAGCCTCGGTCGAGGGCATGCCATGGCTTGGCACCTTCCACTCCATCGGCGCGCGGCTGATCCGTCGCCACGCCGAACTGGTCGGCCTGCGCCCCGATTTCACGATTCTGGACACCGACGACCAGATCCGTCTGATCAAGCAATTGCTCGCCGCCGAAAACATCGACGAGAAACGCTGGCCGGCCCGCCAGTTCGCGTCCATGATGGATGGCTGGAAAAATCGCGGCCTGCTGCCCAAGGACATCTCCCCGGCCGATGCCGGGTTCTTTGCCAATGGCAAGGGCCAGAAGATCTACAAGGACTATCAGGCCCGGCTCAAAACATTGAACGCCGCCGATTTCGGCGATCTCCTCCTCGAAGGCATACGCCTCTTCAAGGAAAACCCCGAAGTCCTCGCCCAGTATCACGACCGCTTCCGCTACATGCTGGTCGATGAATACCAGGATTCCAACACCGCCCAATATATGTGGCTGCGCCTCCTCGCCCAGTCCCGCGATGGCATCAACAGCTCCAACATTTGTGTGGTCGGCGATGACGACCAGTCGATCTATGGCTGGCGCGGCGCCGAGGTCGACAACATCCTGCGTTTCGAAAAGGACTTTCCCGGCGCCAGGATGATCAAGCTCGAGCGCAATTACCGCTCGACCTCCAACATCCTCTCCGCCGCCTCCCACCTGATCGCCAACAACGAATCCCGGCTGGGCAAGACACTCCAGACCGATGTTGGCGAAGAAGGTGAAAAACTCTCGGTAACTTCAGTCTGGGACTCAGAAGAAGAGGCCCGCCAGATCGGCGAGGAGATCGAACAGTTCCAGCGCCAGGGCGACCCGCTCGACGACATGGCCATCCTCGTGCGCGCCTCCTTCCAGATGCGCGAATTCGAAGAACGCTTCATCACCTTGGGCCTGAACTATCGCGTCATCGGCGGCCCGCGCTTTTACGAGCGCAAGGAAATCCGCGACGCGCTGGCCTATCTGCGCATCGTCGCCCAGCCCGCCGACGATCTTGCCCTCGAACGCATCGTCAACACCCCCAAGCGCGGCCTCGGCGACGCCACCCTGCAGATCGTCCACGACACCGCCCGCGCCGCCCAAATTCCCCTCCTCGCCGCCATTCGCGAGTTGACCGAAACCGAGGAATTAAAGCCCAAACAGCGCTCGACCTTCCGCGGGCTGGTCCGCCAGATCGACGATTGGGCCGACCGCTTGCGCACCATCCCCCATCACGAACTGGCCGAACAGATTCTCGATGAATCCGGCTACACCGCCATGTGGCAGAACGACAAATCCGCCGACGCCCCCGGACGGCTGGAAAACTTGAAAGAACTCATCCGCTCCATGGAAGAGTTCGAAAACCTCGGCGGTTTCCTCGAACACATCGCGCTGGTCATGGACCGCGATTCCGGCGAAGGCGGCGATGCGGTTTCGATCATGACCCTGCACTCGGCCAAGGGCCTCGAATTCAACACGGTCTTTCTCCCCGGCTGGGAAGAAGGCCTGTTCCCCCACCAGCGCGCCCTCGATGAATCCGGCCTCGCCGGCCTCGAGGAAGAACGGCGCCTGGCCTATGTCGGCATCACCCGCGCCCGCAAGCGCTGCCGCATTTCCCTTGCCCAGAACCGGCGCATCCACGGCCTCTGGCAATCCGCCATCCCCTCGCGCTTCCTCGACGAACTCCCCGCCCAGGTCGTCGAAGTCACCGACACCGGGTCCTCCTACGGCGGCTACACCTATGGCGGCCGCGCCACGACCCGGTTTGATAACCGCGACCCCTTCGAAAGCGTCTATGAAACCCCCGGCTGGCAACGCGCCCAGCGCCAGCAATCGGCCCGCAAAGGCCCCGGCCCGGTCACCATAGACGGCGACCTCGTCGCCCGCTCCTCAGGCCCCTCGGCCGCCTACGGCGTCGGCGAACGCGTCTTCCACCTCAAATTCGGCTACGGCATGGTGACCGCCGCCGAAGGCAACAAGCTCTCGATCGATTTTGAAAAGGCCGGGCCGAAAAAGGTGTTGGATAGTTTCGTGAAGAGGGGGTGATGTGTAATGGCTGCTTGGGCTTATGACGTTCTTAAGAGCGAATTTTTTTGGGGTATTATCCTTGGCCTCTTTCTGTCCTATTTTGGGGCTCTAATTCAGTCGAGAGCGATAAAAAAAGCGCACATTGGTCTTCAGAAAGAGGATATCAAAGCTCTTGCAATAGATCTGGTTCGGAACATCAAAAGAGTTACCGACGACATTGCAGAAGCCAGACGAAGAAACCGAGCCATTCATCAAGACTTGCTTGCTCTACTCGATGTAGAAATTGGAATATTTGGAAGGGTTCGCGAGCAAACAATTCGACTACCAGACGATCTGCGCTCAGACCTGAGAAAATTTGTAACGGATTGTGCACTGCGAAAATATGAAGCTAGCCAAAAGCTTAGCACGTTTTACGAACAAAACGACCTTTCGAAGCGGCTAGAGGTTAATGGCAGCCTCGAGGAAAGTACAGGCGCTAAGTCCGCAGCCAATATTGCTTTATCTGAGGCGAATAGGGCCATCGATGATCTTGTGGTCACAGTTGATAAGGCAGATGGGCTTGTGGCAAGACTAAATACAATTTAGCTGGATATGAAGTAACCATGATCATCACGACCACCAACACCATAGAAGGCCGCCCCGTCCGTGAGTATCTCGGCCTCGTCGTCGGCGAAGTCATCATCGGCGCCAACATCTTCCGCGATCTGTTCGCCGGCATCCGCGACATCGTTGGTGGCCGCGCCGGCTCGTATGAAAACGCCATGCGCAGCGCCCGCACCGAGGCGATGGCCGAGCTTGAACAAGAAGCGCGCGCCCTCGGCGCAGACGCCGTGATCGGCGTCGATCTCGATTACGAAGTGGTCGGCGAACGCGGTGGCATGCTCATGGTCTCGATCTCGGGCACCGCAGTCAAACTGGGCTGAAGCCGGCCCAATTGCGGCAGCAACAAGATTTCTCTTTGACATCGATCAACACGCGGAACCGCCGGGCCCAGCAAAGTGTTTTGTCTGCATACACTTCAGCCCAGCGGAGTCCCCAATGTCAGACCTTCACCCCGGCATCGCCACAGCAAACCCCGATGCCTACCGCATCAACGATCACGAAGATTACGATTCCGGTGAGGGCCCCATGACCGCCTCTCAGGCCGCCGAACTGCTCTGCCTCGCCCAGCGCGCCGAGGAGCCCGACGCCTATGACGATGACCTCACCAGCCTCGAAGCGACCAACCGCATCAAGCTCCTCAAACGCAAGCTCGACGGATAATCCTCCCCCAGATCTGCCATCAAGTGAGCCTGCCCCTGCCCGGGGCGGGCTTTTTTTGCGTCTCTTGGTGAAACGGGATCGTCGGGCGCATCGTTAAACGCAACATTTACTCGCCGATGCCAAGGTGGGGAAAATTTGGGGAGCGGCCGAGAACGGCATCGATGAAAAATATACTCCTGCAAGCGACCTCCGCTCCGGCCGTCACAGGCAATCACCAGACCGATGCGCTGGGCCTTTACGATCAGGCCGCATCGATCGTTCCCATGGGCGCCTTCTCGTGCAACCTCGCAGATGACCGGCTGAGCTGGACCGGCGGGGTCTTCGATATGTTCGGCCTCTCGGGCGAACGCCCTCCCGAGCGTCAGATCGCGGTGGAAATGTACACCGAAGCCTCGCGCGGATTGCTTGGCCGCAAGCGCTCACACGCTATCGCCACCTGCTCGAGCTTTTCGCTCGATGCAAACATCAGGCGCCCCGACGGCACCGAGCGCTGGATACGGATCAACGCCGCCGTTCGCAGCGTCAACGGCCGGGCCGAAACCCTTTACGGCATGAAGCTCGACATAACCGAGGACCACGCCCGCTGGGAAATCCTGCGCGCCCAGGCGGAATGCGATCCGCTCACCGGCGTCGCAAACCGCATGCGCTTCCAGCGCTTCCTCGAACGGCCCAATGACGAACCGGCGCTCGGGCGGGTTGGCGCGCTCATCCTTTTCGATCTCGACGGCTTCAAGCAGATCAACGACCGCTGGGGCCACGCCGCGGGCGATGCCTGCCTCGTTGCGTTCGGCGAGCGCCTGAAAAGGGCATTTCCGCAGGCCCGGCTGGTGTCGCGCATCGGCGGCGACGAATTTGCGGTCCTGCTCCCGCCGGTCGGTTCACGGAGCAAGACCGAGCGCGACGTGCGCTGGCTCACCCGGAGCCTTCTTTCTCCCGTGCCCTGGAACGGCGACCGACTGCCCATCGGGGCATCGGTCGGCATAGCCTTTGCGTCAAGAGCCATCGAACTGGACCCGCTCCAATTGTTCACAGCGGCCGACAGGGAACTCTACGGGGCCAAGAAGGCTGCCGCCACCGGCATCGCCTGCGCCTGAGGCGCCTGACCTCAACCCCTATCGTTCCCGCGCGGATCGTGGCAGATAGCACCCATGAGCACCCTCACCACAATCGGCTTTGATGCCGACGACACGCTTTGGGAAAACGAGCACTTCTTTCGGCTCACCGAAGCCCATTTCGCCGAACTGCTGGCCGATTACGCCGAGCCCGAACATCTCGCCGCCCGCCTGCTCGATGCCGAAAAGCGCAACCTTGCCCATTACGGTTTCGGCATAAAGGGCTTCACTCTCTCGATGATCGAAACCGCCATCGAGATCACCGACGGCAAGGTGCCCGGCGACATCATCGGCCGCATCGTGGCCGCCGGCCGCGAAATGCTCAGCCATCCGGTCAACACCCTCCCCCATGTCCACGATACCCTCGAAGTCCTCACGGCCAGCCACACCCTGGTGCTGATCACAAAGGGCGATCTGTTCGATCAGGAGCGCAAGCTGGCCCAGTCGGGCCTGGGCGAATTTTTCAACGCCGTCGAGATCGTGTCCGACAAATCCCCCGCCACCTATTCCACCGCCTTCGCCCGTCACGGCGATGGCCCCGAACACGCCATGATGGTGGGAAACTCCCTGCGCTCCGACGTCCTCCCCGCCATCCAAGCGGGTGGCTGGGGAACTTACGTTCCCCACGACCTCACCTGGGATTACGAACGGGCCGAAGAACCGGCCAACCTCCCCCGCTTCACCAAGATCGAAACCCTCGCCGACCTCGCACCCCTGATCGAACGCCTCAAGGGCTAAGCCAACTCAAAAACCGCGGCTGGCTCAAGTTTGCCCGTTTGAGATCGCCGGAGCACGCGCCGCTGCACGCGGGCAGCAGGCGGCTCAAGCGCTGGCATCGGACGGTCTCGATGTTGAAGTTGTCGAAATCGATCTCAATGACGAAAAGACGATAGCGTCAGCAGCGCAGGCGATTGATGATCGGCAAGGTCGGCTCGATATTCTGGTCAACAATGCAGGCATCGTCGATGCGCAAGACGGCCCGCCACCCTTGCGGGCGTCGATGCTGCACGCCGGGTCATGGAAACCAATGTCGTCGGCACGCTTGCGGTGACGCAGTCCATGCTCCCTCTGTTGCGCAAGTCCGGGGCCGGTCGCATCGTCAACCTTGCGACAACCCTTGGCTCGCTCTCGATCAACGGCGGTCCGTCCTCGCCCTGTTACGAGGCGCGCCTGATTGGCTACAACGCATCCAGGGCCGCTCTGAACATGCTCACCATGCAACTGGCAGCGGAGTTGAGAAGACAGCGAGCAACACCGAAGGGCACCCCGCTCAGTGCAACTCCATGAAGTGCGGGTTGTACATGATGCCTAAAATGTTGCCAAAGGGGTCTAGAACCGATGCGGTGACAAAACCGGATTCGCCCCGCTTTGTGATCGGGTCATGTTCGGTGGCGCCCAGCGCCTTCAAGCGGGCCAGGGCGTCTTCGATATCATCGACGTGCCAGTACAGTATGGCGCCTCCCGGTCCTGTTTTCGTGCCATCAGGCGCATATTTGCTGTCGACGATACCGAATTCATCGGCATCGTCTCCAATACGGAACTCGATATAGGCGGGATGTTCGCGGCTCGGCATCTGGAAATAGGCCTCGACACCGAAAAGTTCAGTGTACCATTCACGCGCTGCAGTCAGGTCATCGGCAAAGTAGTTGACGGTGGCCATGCCCCGTAGAAAATGTTTGCTGGCCATTGGTTTGCTCCACATGGTTCGTTGTCGATGGAGGGACAATGTCGTCCAAGGATCCTGGCGTATTTCAAAAACCCGCAGAGACCTATGATCCGCGCGGCCGCCTGGACCCCACGGGATTTGATCGCCATGTGCGCTTCCGCACGCGGTTGCCTTGCCAACCCCTGCGCCCGTTCCTGGATCATCTCTGGGTCATTCGATGGGACGTTTCCGAACAAGTCTATCATTCGGCCGAGGTCATGCATCGGCCCTATGTCGACGTTTTTCTCTCCCTCGATTGGTCAGGCGTCCAGGGAACGTTTCGAGGCAAGCGCGTTTATAAGGCCCAGGGAAGCGGTCGCATAATAGGTGCCAGATTTCTACCTGGCGCTTTCCGGTCTTTCTGGTCGGGCGAACTGACAAACCTGCAGGACCAACAGCTGCCCCTATCCGAACTCCTCGATGGCATGGACCGGGCAGCCATCGAGCAATTGCTTGCAAATGACGACGACGACGTCATGGATCGCCTTGAAGAACAGCTTTTGCTCAAAAAGCCGGCACCGGACGAGAATATCGCTCTGGTCAATGCGATCATCGCGGCGATCGAAGCAGACGAGAACCTGTCCACCGTGTCCGCTGTTGCCGACAGCTTTTGCTATAGCGAACGCTGGCTACAGCAACTGTTCCGCACCTATGTTGGCATAGGACTTAAATGGTTCTTGCAGCGTCACAGGTTATTGGCGGCCGCCGAACGCATTCGCGGCAGGGACGTGCCTGACTGGGCCGCCATGGCCTACGACCTGGGCTATTCAAGCCAGCAACATTTTATCACCGACTTCCGCAAGGTTCTGGGGCAAACGCCGCTGCAATACAGGGCTGCGGTTACGCGGCCGCATCAGGCAGGTTGAGCGAAATTGCAGGGACGTTCGCCGGCCACTTTCCCCTTTCCATACCGCGACGCACCGCTGCAAGTCCGGCAGGGCGCATGTAGCCAGAGACGACCAGGCGCCGTACGGTGCGGGCGTTGATTTCGCTCCAATTGCTGCTCGGCCTGCGGCGTGAATAGCGCTGGAGGAAACTGCGATCGTCAAACCCCTTGCGCAACCCGTCGATCCAACCCCAGCAGAGCGCCATTTCGATAGCCTGCTCCGGCGTGACGGTGGGCAATCGGGACTTCACCTTATGTATCTTGACCCACACATTGTCTTCGATGTCGTGGTGCGTTTCCAGCCACGAATAAAAGCTTCCGGGATTTGCGAACTCCAGCACCTTGGACATGTCGACTTCAAACTCGGCCATTGCGTTTCCTCCTTCCAGCCACGCGGACACTGGCAAACCTCATCAGCTCGAGTCTTACAAAAATCCGCAGTGAGTGGTGGCATCCAGCTCCGGCCAAGCCTGGCAACCCATGATCGGATCAGCGCCATCCATCCGTAAATCGCTTCTCAAACTGGAACATTCCCTCGTCTCCAGGATGATCGCCTTCGTGCGGATGGTCCGGATCAGGATGGCCGCTGTGATGGTATTGAGTGATATGGAAACCGCAGACGTTGACGTAGAAGTGGATATTCCGCTTCTCGAAATAGGGGGTGTGCGTGGTCCATACCGTCGTGTCGGGGTAAGCCGCCTCGATCGCACCCCAAGCCTTGCGGCCAATACCGCGACCGATTTCATCTCGACGAACATAGAAAAAGTCGAGCGCGTTCTTCTGCGTCTTAGGGTCTATCGTCAGGACCACACCGCCAACCCAACGCCCGTTCTCCAGGATGCGGTGCACCACGGCATTAGGCGCGTTGAATGACGCGGCAACGTCCGCGTCAGAGGGGATGGGCCCGTTATCGACCGAGCCAAATGTTTCAACCACAGCCAGCGCGAAAGCCTCCTGCAGATCCCTACGGAACCGGGCGAGATCAGCATCCTGCGCCAGATCAAGGGTGACGTCGCCAATATTGGCCGGAATAGACATCGTGTTCGTCCAGAGTGAAGTCATACAGCGTGCAACTGACGTGGCCGTGCACTTGAAATAAGACCGCTTTTAGGCCGTGGGTTTGACGGATCGGGGTGTAAAAATGTCTGCCAGCCTTTAGGCCAAACTGGCTCTCCTACCAACGACCGCAGCTGGGTCGGATACCGAATGTCGGCTGTCCCCAATTCCTCGCCGAAACCGGTCCGTCAGCACTCGGCCTCCAATGCGCCGCCCCATTGGTAACGGGGATCCCCGACGGGGTGACTTGAATGGGGTGGCTTCCTGTCTGACGGCTTTCGGTTGCGGAACCTACTGGCATCTAGCGCTGAAATGTGAGGTGGATGGTCCCGCTCTCGGCCGTTTCCGACCTCACAGTGTAGCCAGCTTCCAAGCCACGCAGATCGTCCCAGAGGCGTATGCCCCGTCCCAACACGATTGGTACGATCGCAACGTGCAGCCGGTCCACAAGTCCGGCCTTGAGATAGTCGCGAACCATGGTTGGTCCGCCACCTATCCGCACGTCCTTGCCGTCTGCGGCCTTCGTGGCCCGTTGCAGCGCATCATCCGGACTCGCGGCGAGGAAGTGGAAAGTGGTGCCGCCAGCCATTTCGATTGAAGGTCGCGGCGTGTGCGTCAAAACGAAGACCGGGCAGTGGAACGGTGGCTCGTCACCCCACCACCCCTTCCAGTTCGGATCATCGGGAAAGTTATGCAGCCCGAATTTGCCCGCTCCCATGACTTCGGCGCCGATGTTGTCGAAGTAGTCTTTCGCATAGTCATCGTCGATACCGGTGGTGCCTTTGCCGCTGGTGTCGTGCAGCACGCGTTCCCGGAAAGTCCGCGTTGCGGCATAGGCATCTGTCAGGCGCGACCAGTCTTGGCCGAACGGATTGTCTGGGGTTTGGTCTGTGGTCGTTGCGAAACCATCGAGTGAGATCATGAGATCGACACGGACTGCCATTGGACGTGCTCCTATAATACTAAGGTAGTTACCTTCCTAATCGCATCGAAACACTAAGGCAAGTACCTTTTTTTACCTTGACCGACGCGGCGGGGCGATTTACGCAGCGGTATGCCCTTTCACTCGACCCCGCTCGATCTTGCCTTCCATGCCCTGAGCGATCCGACGCGCCGGGCGGTGATATCGCGCCTGGCCGAGGGCGAGATGCCCGTCAGCGTCCTTGCGGAGCCCTTCGACATGGCGCTCCCCTCCTTTGCTCAGCATCTCAAGGTGCTCGAAGATTGCGGATTGATTGCCAGCGAGAAACGCGGGCGCAGCCGCTGGTGCCGCCTGGAGCGGGCGCGCTTCGAGGAGGCGGCAAATTGGATGGAAGCGGAGCGCCTGCGCTGGGCCGAGCGGCTCAACCGGCTGGAAGCCTATTTGGACAACGCGGAAGGGAACGACGATGGAAAAGCTGTTTGAGAGCTGGTCGCTTGACCGTGAAATCGTGCTTGTAAAGGTGCTCAAGCACCCGCGCCACAAGGTCTTTGCCGCGTGGATGGACCCCGAAGCGCTGGCCCAGTGGTATGGCCCGGCTGGCCTCACCATCGAGAGCCAGAAGGCCGATATCCGCGAGGGCGGGGAATGGCGCTTCGACATGGTGGGCGTGTTTGAAGGGAAAACGCAGCGCTTTCCCAACCTTATGCGATTCCTAAAGATCGTGCCGAACGAGCTGATCGTGGTGGACTACGGCACCCCCGAGCCGAACGATCCGGAGCGCTTCTACATGACTGTCACCTTCGATGAGCAGACCGACGGGAAAACCGTTTTGACGATGCGCCAACTTCACCCGAGCCGCGAACGTCGTCAGGTGGTCTTGGGTTTCGGCGCGGTGGAATACGGGCTGCAAACTCTGGACAGCCTCGCGACTTGGCTCGATGGTTGAGTGCTGCTCAACTGGACGCCTGCCGATCGCACCATCTTCTCACGAACGGCAGCTTCTCTATCGCGGTTTGTGTCAAGAGGCGCACGGCATCATCTACCGCGGGCGCGGCGTTGATTGGGCTTGGGAGGGCAGACGAAGGACGCACGTGCAGGGTCAGGCTTGGGTGCCGGGCTTGAGGTCGTGCCACACGGGGCTCGCGCTTCTCTTCGGGGTCGGCGCTTTGGCCGCCCCATGATGGGGTAAGAAAGGCGGAGTAGATCAATCTTTCAGGCGCCCTTGCCGACTGGCAGGGCTGCTGCCATTACGAACTCACGCCACCTTCGTCCCCGTGAGGACCTCTTTCCTGCCGAAGCAGAACCGTTAAAGCTCCTGTAGGTCGGGATCAGGCGATCGCTGTGGCGGGTTCGCTGCCCCAGCGGAAGTCGGTGCCGTCAGTCCACATCCGGTGCAGGATCACTGCGAGGCGGCGGGCCACGGCGACAATGGCACGGCGCTGGCCCCGCCGCTGAGCGACCCGCATTCCCCAAGCCTTCAGCCACGACCACTTACCTCTCTGGGTGAGCAGGATCTGCGCGGCCTCGTACAGCATCGTGCGCAGCATGGTATCGCCGGACTTCGAGATGCCGCCATCGTAGTCGATCTCACCCGACTGATGACGACGAGGCGTCAGCCCGATATGGGCGCCCACTGCCCTGGAATGAACAAAGCGCTGCGGCTGGTCGACTGTCGCGCGGTAGGTCAACGCAACAACAGCACCGACACCCGGTGCCGTCATCAGTCGCTGGCAGACGGGATCATGCCGCACGACGTTGAGCAGCATCTTGTGCAGCCTGGAAAACTCCTGACGCATGACGCGGCGGATGGTGAGCATTGGTTCGACGATGGCGGCAAGGGTGGGTAAACCTTCAACGAGCTCGCGAATGCGCGTCTCGAATCCAGCCTGCCCGACGGCGCCCACCTTCAGGCCGAAGTTGCGCAAGGTGCCACGCAGATCTGCATCAACGTCGAGCATCTTGCGCTGTACCAGCTTGCGCGCGGTCAACAGCATGCGCTTCTCCTGGCTTGCCAGTGTCTTCACATGCACCGGCCTGAAAAGGCCGACGCGCATCATCTGAGCAATGCCGCACGCGTCGTGCCGGTCGGACTTGTTGATCTGCTGCGCCTTCAGCAGCGACTTCATGTGACGGGTTTCGACGCAGATCACGGGCAGACCGGCTTCCGCCATGCCATTGACCAGCCACTGCGACAGTGGCCCCGCCTCGATCCCGACGCGGCCGTAGTCCTCGCCAATCGACGTCAGCAGTGTGACGATGTCGTCCGGCTCGGATGGTACCTTCTGCTCGCATATTACCTTGCCGGCATCATCGACGACGCACACCGCCGTCTCCAACACCGACACGTCCAGTCCCACAAAATAGGTCATCGCGTTCTCCTTCCCTCGATGCCGAGGCCAGGCTCGGCCTCGCCAGCATCGTACATGAAGGGGCTGCAGCTCCCGATCTCCGATCGCGCCGCAGCCGCCGCGATACACCATCTTTCAGTTTCTCGGAGCGTAACTGTGAATGCCTGAGTTTGCGTCGGTGTCTGCCGGTGCACAGATCAAGATTTATGCGCGACCGTTAAGGGGCGGCAACGGGGTGGAAAGCTGTCATCTCGTTTCTTCAACTCGGTCGGCAGCTATGCGGATGAAGCGGTCATTGACGCAAGGAGAGGATACCGGCTCCAACGATCAGCAATGTCCCAAGCGTTGAAACCAAGTCCGGCACCTCAACAAAGAAGACCAGACCCCAAAGAACGGCAAAACCGACATATGCGAAATCGAACGCTCCGATCGTTGCCGGGGGGGCATTCTGATAAGCAATTGCCGCACCGACGCTTCCGACCAGGATCGACATCGCCAACAGGCTCATGGACAACCACTCGGACGGCCCCATACCAGCCCAAGGGGCTAGCAAGAATCCCTGCCGTGCGGTCTCTGGCAGCAGAAGAATAGTCGCTGCGGCCAACCCGCCGACGACAACGAAGCAGATGTTGAGGACCAGCGAAAGCATGGTCGGGTCTTGCTGACGGCATCTGGTGCGAGTCAGGATCATCGCCCCGGCGTAGAGCATGGCCGAAACCAGCGGCAGGATCGTGTAAGCATTGAAATCACCAGCTTCGGGACGCAGGATCAACAGCACGCCCAGAAAGCCGATGAATACGGCCGCCCAACCCTGCCGTGAAATGCGATGGCCAATGAACACCGACGAGAACAGGGTGATGAAGATCGGAAGCGTGTAATAGGCAGCGGCAGCCGCTGAAAGCGTGAGTTCCGTCAGCGAAAGATAGTAACAAACCCACATGCCAACCAGCATCAAGCTGCGAAGGGTGACCCATCCCATCGCCTCCGGCAAGCGGAGCTTCCCCCGCATCTTCGCGGCCAGGACCACGATCAGGATCGGGATTACGATCAGAGAGCGGATCACAAAAATCTGCCAGATCACGAAGTTGCCGCTTGTCATCTTGATCAGCGCATCGCCCAGCGACAGCGCCAGAACGGTCAGGATGATGACGCTGACCGCAAGGGGCATGTTATCGCCGCGTTGATCTTCCCGGCTGACTTGCGACATCGTGAGCGTCTCCTGACCATGTTGTGACGGGAACATTGAGGGAACAAGCCGAGTCGGTCAACGGCAGGAAAGGGCTTGGAAACTGTCATTTCCAGCTCAGAATACGAACGACCGCAACGGGGTCGGTTTCTAACGGTGCACAGTTCAAGATTTATGCGCGACCGTTAAGGGGCGGCAACTGGGGTGGAAATCGGAACGGCAGGTTTCGTGGAGCAGCGCGCGACAGCGGCCATTCCTCAGGCTCGCGCTGAAACAGAATTGCGAATTCTGTTTCAGTCTCCGGGCGGATCGCCATCGCTCGCTCGCCGTGGTCACCTAAATCTCAGGTCGCGACAAAAGTCACCGACGACGCCTACTTTCGGCCGAAAGCGACATTGACCGTGTCCGTATAAACGAGTCGATCGCCGACCGCATAGGCGCTCACTGCCTCTTCGACATCGTTGACCAGATTCTGCTTTTCGGCCTCGCCCAGCGCATGGAATGCCGCTGCGATGGGCATCGAACCGAGGTGCAACGGCACGAATTCGCGGGCAACGGGGACGCTAATTTCCAAGGTCTGAGTTTTGACACCGGCGTCTTTGAACCCCGCGTCATGCAGTGCGGTCTTTAGGTCATCGGGGCTCGGCGTGAGCCGCTGGCCACGCTGCTTACTCGCAACCTCCGGGGAGATATGCCGTTCAACAGCGTCGCATAGTGCGTGTGTGTATGCGCTGTGGCCATTCCAGATCGACATCACGATGCGACCGCCCGGCGACAATATGCGGCGCAATTCAGCAAGGGCGCGAACTTTGTCAGGGAAATAGTGGTAGCCATGCTGCGAAATGACTGCATCGAAACTGTCGGACGCCAATCCGCTGTCTGAAACGTCACTTTCGATCCATTCGATTTCCAAACCGGCGGCCACATCGCGAGCTACCTGCAACATCGGAGCGTTTATATCCAACCCCGTGACGCGGCCCGTCTCGCCAACAGATTGTTTCGCCAAGCGGGTAGTAACGCCAGTGCCGCAGGCCACGTCTAAAACAACTTCGCCGGGCTGGAGCGCCACGACGTCCAATAACTGTTCCGCCCAACGGCCGAACCAAAGCGGCACCATTACTTTTTCATAAATTTCGGCAGCGTCTCCCGACAACTGAAATCCAAGGGTCTTGCTCATGGTTATTTCTCCCACTGCAGGAGGGGAACCATACGCCAGAATTTGAAACAGCATCATAGTATTCTGTTTCAAGGATCGAGTGGCCGCTTCCGAGCAAGGGGGCAAGCCATACGAACGACCGAAATGGCGTCGAAAGCTGAACAGCAACTTTTCAGAACCGACAACAGCACTGGGGTGCAGCCCAAAGGTCACCATGCCTCCCGTCAGCGACGCATCAAGAACCCTCAGCCCTGCCATTCATTGTTCGCAATGACCGGTTCCGGGCCCGGCGCCAGGCGCGACGGTGGGGGACTGCCACCCCATCCCCCACCCTCGTCCTGGCTTCGATGTCCCCAATCGGTAGTATCGGTTCAGAACTTGCGCCTTACCCTTTGATTGGAATCCAGATTTCCAGACCGCCATGCCCGGTCCTGGGGTCGAACTTTTCGTCGTAAAGCTCGAACAGGGGCGAATCGCCATCGGGGGTGTCGGAGCTTGCGGGCATATAGTGGCTCCAGATGGCATTCATCGTATGCCGCAATTCCGAAATGTGCCCCTTGTGCGCAAAGGCGAGGTAGGATCGCTCCACCAGTTTGATGACCTCCAGTTCGGCGGGCACTTCACCGGGCTGCTCGACCGCAACGCCGCAGGTGTAGCGAAAGCTCCCCTCGGCTTCGTCGAACCCGTCACACACCCCGTACCAGAGCCCTTTTTGCTCGCCCAGCGTGCCCTCGAAGGGCTGGAATTGCACCCATTGGGCGGGGATGCCGCCCACCTCGCGATATTTGTACCGTCGGCTCAGCCCGACGATGGTCAGCGGCCCGCATTTTTCGCGCCGCGGTTCTGCCATCTCGATTGTCGTTTCGTTCGCTCTGTCCATTCTGATGGGCTCCACAAGCAGGGTTTGATCCACCGCGCCTCCTTCCCGCACCGTCTCGGGCGTCACCCCGAACCGGTCGCGAAAGGCGCGGGTAAAGGCTTGGTGGGACCCGTATCCCGCTTCGAGCGCAACATCGAGTATGCTGGGCGCGCCCGCCGCAAGCTGCCGGGCTGCCTCGGTCAGCCGCCGGCCCCGCAGATACTCCATGACCGGATACCCCGTCGCCGCCGCAAAGCCCCGGCACATATGAAACCGCGACACGCCACAGGCTGCAGCGATATCATCGAGCCCAACCCCTTTGCGGAAATTGCTCTCGATATACCAGATCACCCTGCCCACAAAGCGCACGGCCATTTCCCTTGATGCCTTTACCGCCCCAACATTGCGCCAACCCTCACCTCCCGACTTGACCGGGCGTGCGCTTTTCGCCCAGGCGGCCCAAATACCTGTAGCGCCCGCCTCCCCTTCGCTTTCCCGGCGAAAGCCGGGATCCATGCGCGCCGCCAGAAACAGGGCCTCTCTGTTCGTGCTGCGGCAACCGGCGCGATGGCACGGCGACCGTTCCAGCCCGCACTCCGACCAGTCTAAAGACCGATACCGCCCACCGGCTCTGTCTCGAACCGGTTGTCGAACCCCGCGATCAACGGACGCGCCTGGGCGATGGCATCCTGCACCGCCGTCAGTTCCAGCGACGCGGTGTGGCTCTCGGGACTGTCCCACACCTCAGTCACCCAGATCCCGTCCGGATGCTCCTTGCACCGCGCGACGATATAGCTATGGCACCCCGGCATGCGCCCGCCGGCGCTTGCCTTGAGAATGGCCATCAACTCCTCGCGCCGTCCCTCCGTCGCGATCATCCGTCCGATCAATCCATACATCTTTCCTCCAGACCCCGGCCTTGGCGAGCTCGCTGCCGCCACTTTTACCGGCTCCACAACACTCGCGCACCCGGTCGTCAATGGCAAATTTCACCAGTTGCAAATATTTGCCAATTTAGAACAAACATGGAACGAAATTTCACTCAAGTCCATAGCTTTTACCGCCAATGTTGACTTATCGGTGTGCCCGTTTCACAACCCGCGCCAGTCCAGAGAAAGTGACCCCAATGCCCCAGGATCAGATCTCCACCCCCCTCACAAAGGACCAGGCCTACGCCCTTGTCGACGCCGTGATGGACCGCGACGATCTGGCTCTCACCGCCTCGGCCCATGAGAATGAAGATACAGGCGAATGGGTATTTCAGGCCACCTGCGACAGCCCGCCCGATCTCGCCGCGTTCGAGGCTCTGGCCAAGGAAATTCTCGGCGGAGACGTCGGCTTTGCCATTGATCCAATTGATGAAAATGCCGACTGGGTGTCGCACTCGCTCGAGGGGCTGAGACCCGTTACCGCGGGCGGTTTCTATGTCTATGGCAGCCACGAAACCGGGGCCCTGCCGCGCGGTCTCATCGCCATCCGCATCGACGCCGCCCAGGCCTTCGGTACCGGCCACCACGAAACCACCACCGGCTGCCTCGAAGCCATCGAACGCGTCCTCAAGCGCAAGAAACCCATGCGCCCCATCGATGTCGGCACCGGCACCGGTATTCTGGCCATCGCCGTCGCCAAACGCCGCAAGCTCCCGGTCATCGCCTCCGACATCGACCCCCTCGCCGTCCGCATCACCCAGGAAAACGCCCGTGCCAACGGCGTTTCGCACATGATCGTCCCCGTCGATGCCGCCGGCGTGGACCACACGACAATCCGGGGCAACGCGCCCTACGATCTCATCATCGCCAATATCCTGGCTGGCCCGCTGGTGGAGCTTTCCCCCCATATCGGCCGCATCGCCGATCGTGGCGCCGCCATCATTCTCTCGGGCCTGCTCAACACCCAGGCCCAGCGCATCATCGCCGCCTATAACCGTCAGGGCATGGTGCTCAAGGACCGTATTGTCCGCAAGGACTGGACAACCTTGATCCTTGAAAAAGCATAACAAAAAGCCCCGGCAGCCGGCAGGCCGTAGGGGCTCATGTTCACACTGGCAATGTGGGGCTGTTCAGCCCCAGGCGACTCTATTCGGCCGCGCCCTTCTTGGACGTGCCGAAGTCACACCCGTAAATCCGCGTATAGCGATCGACCTGACGAGCCGCTTCACGGCTGCGGGCGTCGATCATGGCATCGAGTGCCTTGCGGAAGAAGCTCTTGTCTTCAACCATGTCATCTCTCCTTGCTTGGCAAATTGGGGTAGCCTTGCCTTCGAGACAATAGATAGAGCCATTCGCTTCTGTTAGTTAGACCTCAAAGCGAAACCCAGCCATGCCGGAAGCGCATGGACGGTTAACGAGAAAGTCCATCATGCAAGACTACGCCGCCATCCCAGACGCCAGGTTCCAGACCTTCGACGAGAAATCGGACCCCGCCCAGGTCGCCCCGCGCCTCGCTACTCTCCGATCCACCCTCGCAGGCCTGAACATCGACGGATTTCTGATCCCGCGCACCGACGTGCACCAGGGCGAATATGTCCCCGATTGCGATGCGCGCCTTGCCTACCTCACCGGCTTCACCGGCTCGGCGGGCATGGCCGTGGTGACGACCGATCTCGCCGCGCTGTTCGTGGACAGCCGCTATACGCTCCAGGCCCCTGCCCAGACCGACACGGCGCTGGTCTCTATTCACGACACCACATCGACAAGTCCCGGCGACTGGATGGCCCAGAACCTCCCATCGGGCTCCCGCATCGGGTTCGACCCCTGGCTGCACACGCCGGGCCGCCTGGCCTCGATCCGAGAGCCAATGGAAAGGGCGGGCATCGAACTGATCCCCGTCGCCAACCCCGTCGATACGATCTGGGCCGATCGCCCGGCACCCCCGCAGGGCCCGCTCGAAGTGCTGGGCGACAACCGCACCGGCAAGTCGACCACAGAAAAGCTGGCCGAGCTGCGCGCCGCGATGGCCAAGGAAGACGCAGGCGCGGTCGTCCTGACCCTGCCGGAATCGCTATGCTGGCTGTTCAACATCCGGGGTCGCGACGTTCCCCACAATCCCTTCGTCCTCGGCTTTGCCATCGTGCCCGCCGATGGCTCCCCAACCGTGTTTCTCGCCGAAAACAAATTGACCGAAGAAAACCGCTCGGCCCTTTCCGGCACCGCCGAGCTTGTGGGCAAGGACGGATTTGAAGCCGCGCTTGCCGATCTGGCCAAACAGGGCCGCGCTGTGTGGTTCGATCCGGAAACCGCACCCGTTCAGGTCAAATCCGTTCTCTCGAATGGCGCCAGGCTGATCGAAAAACGCGATCCGGTGCTTTTGCCCAAGGCCAGAAAGAACGAAGTCGAACTGGCCGGCATGCGCGAGGCCCACAAGCTCGACGGCATCGCCTTGGCCAAATTTCTCGCCTGGTTCGATGAGGCAGCCCCGCGTGGCGGGCTGACCGAAATCGACATCGTCAAAATGCTTGAAGCCTACCGGCGCGAGGAACAGACCGCCGTCGATGTGAGCTTTGAAACCATTTCGGGCTCGGGCCCCAATGGCGCCATCGTCCACTACCGGGTTTCGGAAAAAACCAACCGCACCCTCAGTCCCGGCGAATTGATGCTCGTTGATTCCGGTGCCCAATATCTCTCGGGCACCACCGACATCACCCGCACCATGGCCACCGGTCCGATCACCGCCCAGCAAAAAGACCACTTCACGCGGGTCCTCAAAGGTATGATCGCCATCTCCCGCGCCCGGTTCCCGAAAGGCACAAACGGGGCGCAGATCGATATTCTCGCCCGCCAGTTTCTCTGGCAGGTCGGCCTTACCTTCAACCACGGCACGGGCCACGGGGTCGGCGCGTTCCTTTCGGTCCATGAAGGCCCTGCCGGCATTTCACCGCGTTACACCGTCCCGTTCGAACCGGGCATGGTCCTCTCCAACGAGCCGGGCTACTATCTCGAGGGGCAATACGGCATCCGCATCGAAAACCTTGTCATCGTGCAGGAAAGCGAGGTGGCTCCGGGCTATCTCGATTTCGAAACGCTCACCCTGGCACCGATCGACCGGCGCCTGATCGCCACAGACATGCTCGAAGCAGCAGAGCGCGACTGGCTTGACGCCTACCACGCCCGCGTTGCCCGCGAAATCGGACCCCATCTCGACGAGAGCACAAGACGTTGGCTGGATCAGGCCACCGCCCCGCTTTGAAAGACGCCGCCGGGCGCCCGATCACATGGTCGGGCCCGGCGGCATTTCGCTGCGGCCGTCCCAGCGCTCCACATCGAGCGTAAAGACGTCCACGCCCACCAGGCACCGCGCATTGACCGATATCCTGTCCCGATAACCGGTCCGAAAAACCGCCGTACCGCAGGTCGGGCAAAAATGGTGCCCGCCATCCACGTCACGCCACAGATAAACCGAAAGCCTGCGCTTCTGGGTCAAAAGGCGTACCGCTTCCACCGGCACCTTCCAGTGAAGGAAACCCGACCGCGCGCAGCTCGAACAATTGCATTCCAAAAGCCGTCCCAGCGCATAGGACACTTCAAGTTCGATATCCCCGCAATGGCAGGAAAGCTTGTGGACCTCTGTCATCCCGTCGCCCCTAGTTGAACCACGCTGCATAATTCCAGATCGAACCACCAAACGCCCCATTGGCCGCCGCAAAAGACTCTGCATCTGCAATCTCGCCCACCTTGAGATAGGGCAAGGCATCGAGCCCGGTAAACAGCAGCACTGCATCGGTCCGCTCTGCACCCTCAAACCACGCGGCAAGGTCGAACCCGAGATCGCCATAGCGCCAGTGCGGCAAGAGCAACTCGCCACGCAGAATGGCTTCGGAAACGTCCAGCGTCTCGCGCCAGGCCCCGACCATCTCCTTGGTCACCGCCATCTGCGGGGCCAGCGGCGTCTGGTAGGGCGAGGGAATGAATTCGAGATGATCGTCGGTTTCCGCCAGGATCGAATTCCAGTTGCGCCGCGACAGATCAAGCACGCTCAACACCCTGTCCCGCGCGCCAATCAGCCGTTCCCGATCGACAATCGGCCAGTTGATCGTGTGGATCATGGCAATCGCATCGGCCAGCAACGCGTCGCTGTCGCGGTCCATGAACAATTGCCCGCTATTGGGATGAGTTTCCATCGGTAGCCCGGCTCCTGGAAACAGCCTGTGCATCGCCGCATTGAAGAAATCTTCGAAATCATGAGCCAGCAAGAAGTCCGACTGGGTCGCCAGAACCTGCGAATACCCCGCCAGCCAGATCGCATCCGACCCATCGAAAGCAAAAGTGGTGGCAGGCAGCCCCAGATCCGGCGCCATACCCGATCCCATGTCAAGCCGCTGCCCCGTCCCCGCCGCCATCGCCAGGAACGCGCCAACCGATTCCGCCTCACCTGCCTCTCCGTCGCCATCGATGTCGATGCGAATTTGCGTCACGTCGATCTCGACGGAAAAATCGCCTTCCGCTGCGGCAAGCAGCAAAGGGATGGCCACATCAAGATCGTCCGAAAACGCCGCGAGATAGCCGCGCAAAGCGTCATAGGTCAGCGGCTCAGGGGTCCTCTGACCGCCTTCCGCCCCCAGCACGCCAAAAAACGGGCTCACCGCAACGCCGCGCTCGGGGTCAAACCCATGCGCATAAAGAGGTTGCACCAGATCTTCGATGCCCGAAAACAGCGTCAGGATGGCAATGCCGAACGACGCCTCGGCATCGCCGTCAGGCCGTGCCTCCATCGCGTCCAGACCCTCGGCCAACCGGCCGCCATAGAGATGATCGCGCAGACTATCTGCTGTGCTCTCCTGCGCGGCAGCGCCAGCCACCGAGCCGAAAAACAGAAGAATTACCAGCCAGATCTTGCTCATGCCTGCGCCACCCTTTCGAACCACTCGTCTTCCGAGATCACCTCGACCCCCAGGCTTTCGGCCTGTTTGAGCTTGCTGCCCGCCCCTGGCCCGGCCACAACGAGGTCGGTCTTGGCCGAAACCGAACCCGAAACCTTGGCGCCCAGCCGCTCGGCCATCGCCTTGGCCTCTGTGCGCGACATGCGCTCCAAACTGCCGGTAAACACAACCGTCTTGCCCGCCACCACGCTGTCAGCGGAAATGTTGACCACATAGTCCTTCGGCTTCACCTCGGCGAGGAGCGCGTCGATGGCCTTCTCGTTGCGCTCATTGGCAAAAAAGCCGGTCACGGATTGCACCACAGTGTCGCCCACGCCATCGATGCCCAGCAACGTGTCATAGGCCTCCTCGTCTCCCTTTCCGGCGCGAAACGCCATTTCCCGAAACGCTTCGAAATTCGAAAACGTCTTGGCAAAAAGCGCCGCCGTCGATTCGCCCACATGTCGAATGCCGAGCGCGAAGATGAATCGGTCCAGATCGGGCTCGCGCCGCGCGTCGATGGCCGCAAAGAGCTTTTTGGCCGAAGTCTCGCCCCACCCCTCCTGATCCTTGAGTTTTTTCAGACCCTTGGCGTCGTTCTCGGCCAGCCTGAAGATATCGGCCGGTTCCTTTATCCGGCCCTCCGCGTGAAACGCCGCGATCTGCTTGTCGCCCAACCCGTCGATGTCGAGCGCATTGCGGGAAACGAAGTGTTTGAGGTTCTCCACGGCCTGCGCCGGACAGATCAGCTCCCCGGTACACCGCCGCCGCGCATCGAGCTTACCGGTCTTGGGATTGACCTCCCGCACCGCGTCGGAATTGCATTCGGGACAGACATGGGGAAATTCGAACGGCTGTGATCCCGCCGGGCGCTTGTCGGGCACCACAGCCACGATCTGGGGGATCACGTCCCCCGCCCGCTGCACGATCACCGTATCGCCCTCGCGGATATCGTAGCCATCGCGGATTGTCGCCCCGAAGCTATCGCGCCCCGCGATATAGTCTTCATTGTGCAGCGTCGCGTTTTCCACGACCACCCCACCCACGGTCACAGGCTGCAACCGTGCCACCGGCGTCAGCGTCCCCGTACGCCCCACCTGAATGTCAATCTTGTGCAGGATCGTGGTCGCCTGTTCGGCCGGAAATTTGTGCGCGATCGCCCAGCGCGGCGCCCGCGCCACGAACCCCCAGCGCTGCTGCAGGTCGAGCCTGTCGAGCTTGTATACGACCCCGTCAATGTCATAGCCCAGTGTGGCGCGCTGCTGCTCGATCGACCGGTAATGGCCAAGCAATTCCTCAACGCTCGTCGTCCGCACCATCAGTGGATTGATGATAAAGCCCCACTCTCCGAGCCTTTGCACCGCATCATACTGCGTGTCGGCAATCGGCGCGCTCACCTGCCCCCAGGCATAGGCGAAAAATTTCAAATTCCGTTTGGCGGTTACCGAAGGATCCTTCTGGCGCAGCGACCCGGCCGCTGTGTTGCGCGGATTGACGTAATCCTGTCCGCCTTCTTCGGCCGAGCGCTTCTTGAGGGCCGCGAAATCGGCATGGGTCATATAGACCTCGCCGCGCACCTCGAGCACGTCGGGCCACCCCGAGCCCGAAAGCCTTTTGGGGATATCGGCAATGGTCTTGAGGTTTTCGGTTATGTCCTCGCCCTCGGTCCCGTCGCCCCGCGTCGCCCCGCGCACGAAAACACCGTTCTCATAGCGTAGCGAGGCCGACAGTCCGTCGATCTTGGGTTCGGCGGTAAAGGCCAGTTCCAGTCCCTTGTCGCGCTCGAAGAATTTTCGCCCGCGCTGGACGAAATCTGCAACGTCCGCATCGTCGAACGCATTGTCGAGACTTAACATAGGCACCGCGTGTCGCACCTTGGCAAAGCCGACTTCCAGCCTACCGCCTACTTCAGAATATTCATCTCGAGCTTTTTCGGGATCAATGTCATAAAGCGCAACAAGCAAATCTTTTAGTGTATCAAACTCTGCATCAGATAATTTCTCACCTCCAAAATTGTACGATATGTCCGCACTTCTGACTATTTGCTTTAAACTTTCGTACGCGCTCGAAAACGCTCCCGAATCTATATTCTCGAATATTATTTTTTTTGTTGCGATTAAATTATCGTCTTCACTGACACCAGAAAACGTCGAGCAAAGGTGCGATAAAAGGCTATTGGGCAATTTAGAAAAAGTAGTATTTATTAGTTGTGCGCTTCTATGGGGGAGGAGATTGTCTGCAACTACGGACAGTTTGCGTATTGCACTATCTCGATTCCTACCATCAACCACGTGCATCAAGACACCACGCGGCTCAAACAGCCAAAGATCATTTTCCATGCTTAAGCACCCACTTCACGCATCAGCCGCTGTGCCGCCGCCCGCGCTTCTTCGGTGATCGTCGCCCCGGCCAACATGCGCGCCACCTCTTCGCCTCGCATCCCGGTATCGAGCGGCCGCACATGGGTGCGCATGAACGCACCTTCCTCGATCGCCTGTTTCTCGATCAGCAGATGGGTCTGGGCCCGCGCTGCAACCTGGGGCGCATGGGTAACGGTGAGAACCTGCACCGATTGCGCCAGCCGCGCCAGCCGCTTGCCGATGGCGTCCGCCACTGCGCCGCCGACCCCGGTATCGATCTCATCGAAAATCAGCACCGGCACCGACCCCTTGTCGGCCAGCACCACCTTGAGCGCCAGAAGGAACCGCGACAACTCGCCCCCTGATGCCACTTTCATCATCGGACCCGGCGTCGTGCCCGGATTGGTCTGCACATGAAACGCGATCTGGTCGATCCCGTGGGGCGAAACCCGCTCTTGGTCCACCTGGGAATCGACGATGAACTTGGCCGCTCCCAGCTTGAGATCGGGCAATTCGGCCTCGACGGCCTTGCTGAGCGCCCGGGCAGCCTTTTCGCGCGCCTTGGAAAGCTTTTCCGCTGCCTCGTGATACGCCGCGCCGGCGTCCCTTAATTCCGCCTCCAGCGCCACCAGCGTCTCGGCGCCCGATTCGAGCGCTTCGATGTCGCCCTCATATTTGGCCAACACCTCGGTCAGCGCGTCAGCCTCGACCTGATGCTTGCGCGCCGCGGCCCGCAGCGCGAACAATCTTTCCTCGGTCTGCTCGAGTTCGCGCGGGTCGAACGCCATCTCGCGCCGGATCGCCTCCAGCGCCTCACTGGCCGCATCGAGCGCCACAAGAGCCTGATCGACAGCATCGGCCATCGGCGCAAACAGCGCCGCCTCGGCCTCCGATTTCCGGGTCAGCCGCCGCAACAGCATGGCCAGCGTCGGCCCGGGTGCATTGGTGCCGTTGAGGATTTCGTCGGCGTCATTGACTTCCCCCGCCGCCTTCTCAAGCCCCATCAGCCATTGCCTGCGCTCGGAAAGCGTTATTTCCTCGCCGACCTCGGGTTTGAGGGCCGACAATTCCTCGATCACGTGGCGCGCATAATCCTCCTCACGCGCCGCCTGCTCCACCCGCGCCCGTTGAACGTCCACGGCCTTTTGCGCCGTTACCAGTCGACCATGAGCCTTCGACACGGCCACCAGTTCACTCTCATAGCCGCCAAAACTGTCCAGCAGCACCCGATGGGTCGCCGCATCGACCAGAGCCCGGTCGTCGTGCTGACCGTGGATTTCCACGAGCAGCCCGCCGATCGATTTCAACAGGCCCGCCGAAACCGGCTGATCGTTGATGAAGGCCCGCGTGCGGCCATCCGCGTGCTGCACGCGCCGCAGGATGATCTCGGCATCATCCTCAATCTCGTTCTCGCGCAGCAGAACCCTGGCCTGATGGCTTTCGGGCAAGGCGAGCACCGCCACCACCTGCCCGCTGTCGGCGCCCTTGCGCACCAGCGCAGCGTCCCCTCGTCCGCCCAGCGCCAGTGTAAGCGCATCGAGAAGGATCGATTTGCCCGCACCCGTCTCCCCGGTTAGGACGGTCATGCCCGTCTCGAACGCCAGGTCGAGCTGGTCGATCAGAACGATGTTGCGGACCGAAAGCGTGTTCAACATCGCTCCCGCTTCTCCCATGCGTTTGTTGGCCCTGACTTCTACCCCGCAAGTCACCCCGGCTGCAAACCTTGAACACAGGTTTCGCACCATTGGCGACGCGAACATTACAGGAACAAAGGTTTGGCGGCAAGCGCCTAAGAAAATGCCCCGACCAATGGCCGGGGCATCGTCAAAGGTTCACATGCGTGGCGCTGGCCTATCGGTCGGCCATCCAGTTGCCTGTCATCATCTGGGGCGACAGGCCCTGATTCTGCAGCAGGTCAAAACCCCGCTGATACCATTCCGAACTTGGATAGTTGGTACCCAGCACCGCCGTCGCCGTCTGCGCTTCGCCCACAAGACCCAGCGTGAGATAGGCTTCGGTCAGCCGATAAAGCGCTTCTTCCACATGGGTCGAGGTCTGATGATCTTCCACCACAATGCGGAAGCGATTGACCGCCGCCGTGTACTGACCATTGCCCAGATAATAGCGGCCAACGCTCATTTCCTTGCCGGCAATCTGATCGCGCGCGATCAGCAGCATCTGCCGCGATTCCCGGGCATAGCGGGAATCGGGATAGTTGGCCTGCAATTGGGTAAAGGTCTCGATAGCGTCCTGCGCCAGTTCCTGATCGCGCGTGATGTCGGTGATCTGTTCGTAATATGAGCTGCCCTTGAGGAACAGGATATAGGGCACTTCCGAAGAGCGCGGATAGAGCGCCAGGAACTGGTCGGCCTGCCGTGCGGCTTCCGAGAAACGGGAGAGCCGGAAATTGGCGAAAACCTGCATCACCTTGGCGCGTTCATTAACGTCCGAGAAGGGATTCTGCCGCTCGAGCGTTTCAAGATCCTCGATGGCCGCGATATAGCGGTTGTTTTCCATGTTGGTGACGGCGCTCGCATAGAGCTGCTCGGCCGGCACCAGAGGCTCTTCGTCACCCGTGCGCGAAAACATCGACATGGGCGAACAGGCGGCAAGCACCCCGACGAGGGCCATGGTCGCCGCCATCTTCCAAATCCGTGGCGCTTTGCTTGGTCTGGCTATGATATTCACGAAAAACTCCGTCCTCATGGCCCGGGCATGAACCGTGACCCGCGCGTGCCCACAATCCGCTAGCGGGCAATCTGTCCAAAACTGTGACGGGGGTTATCGCCCATTCAACCGATGGAACGCAAGTAGGGCTCGACAGACAGCCTCTCAGGCAGATCGCCCAGCGCTTCCATTTCAAGCGGCAGTGCGTCCGCCTCGAGAATCTCGTAATTGGCTTCGCTGGCAAAAAGCGATTTGAGCACAAGCGCATTGAGCCCGTGCCCACCCTTGTAGGACTTGAACCGCCCATAGATCGGCAGCCCTGCCAGAGCAAGATCGCCCACGGCGTCGAGCAGCTTGTGGCGTACGAATTCGTCGTCGAACCGCAACCCGTCGGGATTGACGATTTTTTCTTCCTCGATGGCGATGGAATTTTCAAGGCTCGATCCCAGCGCATAGCCGGCCTGACGCAAAACCTTTGCCTGCGCCACAAATCCGAAGGTGCGGGCCGGCGCCACCTCGATGGCAAATTTGCGCGGCGACCAGTCAAAGATCATCCGCTCGCGGCCGATCACCTTGGAGTTGAAGTCGATCTCAACATCGAACGCCCGGCCATTATAGGCTTCGAGCATGGCAAAGGCGTCATTGTCGCGCACCGTTACCGAGCGCAGGATGCGGATGAATTTCTTGCGCTGCGGCTGGATCGAAATGCCCGCATCGAGCACCGCATCGACGAATGGCTCGGCGCTGCCATCGATGATCGGGCATTCTTCGCCCCAGACCACGATTTCCGCATTGTCGATGCCAAGCCCGTTGAGCGCCGCCAGCACATGCTCGACAGTCGCGACGCTGATGGAGTTGCCCAGATCGATAACCGTGCACAGCGAGGTCCGGCTGACCCGCGAATGGTCGATCCTGACGCTCGCCGATCTGCTGCCATCCTCCAGCATACGGGTCAGCGTATAACCCGAATCGGCTGGCGCCGGATTGATGACAAGGCGCGAAGGCTTGCCATTGTGCACACCGATTCCAGCGAACTCTGCAGGACGCGTGAGCGTGCATTGGCGCACGGTATTGTTTTTCATTGGTACTCCGGGCCCTTTTGTTGACGAGTGGCCCAATCGCCCTCTTAACGAAAATCGGCCCGACACGAAACCCGTGTCAGGCCGATTTAAAGCCGAAATGGCAATTTTGGATTAACCGTGGCGTTTGAGAAACGCCGGGATTTCCAGCTGTTCCTTCTGCGGCGCACGGGCCGGTGCACGGCCATGTGCGTCGAGTTGTCCCGCTGCGCCTTCCGCCTGCGGACGCGGTGCGGCCGGACGAGAGGGAGCAGCCTCGATGGCGCTGCGGGCGGCAGCATCGTCGAACTGGGGCTGCACGCGTTCGGCTTGCTCGTGCGGTTCGGCTTCCCCGCCCAGGCTCAGCCCAACATTGGAGGCCAGGCGGCGGAACAGGGCCCGCGCGTTGCGCGGCTCTTCGCTCCGGGGCTGTTCCATCTGCTGACGGGCCACCGGCGGCATGTCTTCGGCGCGCGGAACCCGACGCTGAAGCTGCGGGCGTTCGGCGCCCGAGGGCACGTAGGGTTTGGGCATCGCGGCGTCGGGTGCCCGCTGGGCCTCCTCGACCGGCTGGCGCACGGCGGCACTGGGCGTATAAGGCTCGATGGTCACACCGCTGTCTTCGGTCTGCCGGGCAGCAGTCGCCGCGGCGGCGGCCGCCGAATTGCCATCCTTGATCGCCTGGGCAACGGCAGCTTCGAACTGATCGTCGCTCATATTGGCGCTGGCATGGGCCGCGGCGGGCTGCTGGGCAGCGGGCTGTTCGGCACGCGGTGCCTGGGCTGTCGCCGGCGTGGCAACGGCTTCGGGCAAACGCTTGGCCTGCAAGGGCTGGCGATTGGCATTGGGCTTGACCGGATCGAGCGCCTGAACCATCAGCGCGTCGGTGCCGGTGGCAACCACCGAGACGCGAACCTTGCCCTGCAGCGAGTCGTCGAACGTCGCGCCGAGAATGATATTGGCATCGGAATCCACTTCCTCGCGGATACGCGAAGCGGCTTCATCGACCTCATAGAGCGTCATGTCCTTGCCGCCGGTGATCGAGATCAGGAGCCCGCGTGCGCCCTGCATCGAAACATCGTCAAGCAACGGATTGGCGATTGCCGCCTCGGCGGCGTGACGCGCACGATCCTCGCCTTCGGCCTCGCCGGTTCCCATCATCGCCTTGCCCATGCCGCGCATCACGGCGCGCACGTCGGCAAAGTCGAGGTTGATGAGCCCTTCCTTGACCATCAGGTCGGTGATGCAGGCAACGCCCGAAAACAGGACTTCGTCGGCCATCGCGAACGCGTCGGCAAACGTGGTCTTCTCATTGGCCACCCGGAACAGATTCTGGTTCGGGATCACGATCAGCGTATCGACATGGCGGTGCAGCTCGTCGATGCCCTCATCGGCCAGCTTCATGCGGCGATTGCCTTCGAACTGGAACGGCTTGGTCACAACACCGACAGTCAGGATGCCCTGCTCGCGCGCCGCGCGCGCCACCACGGGTGCCGCGCCCGTGCCCGTGCCACCGCCCATACCGGCGGTGATGAACACCATATGCGAACCCGAAAGGTGATCGTTGAGTTCGTCGAAACTTTCTTCGGCCGCCGCACGCCCTACTTCGGGGTGCGAACCGGCACCAAGGCCTTCGGTCACGCCGACGCCCAGTTGAATGACACGTTGCGCGCGGGACAGAGCCAGCGCCTGCGCATCTGTATTGGCCACAACGAACTCGACGCCCTCGAGGCCCGAGTTAATCATGTTGTTGACCGCGTTTCCGCCCGCACCACCGACGCCAAAGACGGTGATTCGCGGCTTAAGTTCTTGGATTCCCGGAATCTGAAGGTTGATTGTCATCCCTGGCCTCATAGTGGCTGCATGCCAAAGATGTAGCGCTCAATTCGTTAACCGGCCCCTAACAAAGCTACCGATTTCGTTAACCAATCTGCAAAATGCGAGACTTGACAGCCACAAAGTCACCGCATGTTAAGCATGATTTGCCCCGCTCGGGCCAACACCGGCTTGACATTCGCCAACGCCAGTATATAACCATAACAGAATATAACATATTGGTTTTTAAAGGAGCGAAAAATGCCCAGAATCATCCCCAGTCTCTGGTTCGACGACAATCTCGAGCAGGCGATGGATTTTTATGCCTCGGTCTTTCCCGACACCAGGATCCACGGCACCACCCGCTATACCGAAGGTGGCATGGGAGAACCCGGCAAGGTGATGACCGGCGACTTCGAAATCCTCGGCCAGCGCTTCAACGCCATAAATGGCGGCCCGCACTTTAAATTCTCCGAAGCGACCTCCTTCATAATCGAATGCGCCGATCAGGCCGAAGTCGACTATTACTGGGACGAGCTGACCGAAGGCGAGGGCGCCGAGAGCCAATGCGGATGGGTCAAGGACAGGTTCGGCGTCTCCTGGCAAATCGTGCCAAAAGCCCTCTATAGCACCGTCACGGGCAAGGACCCCGAGGGAGCCAAGCGCGCCACCCAAGCCATGCTCAAGATGAAAAAACTCATCGTGGCCGACCTCGAAGCCGCCTATCGCGGACAATGATGGAAAGCGGGGGCGTTCCAGCCCCCACGCGATACCAGGCGTCCCCCACCGCCTATTCGATAACGGCGCAAGCGATCCGGTCGCCCGCATCACCCGATGGCTGGCTTTCATAGTCATCGGCGCCACCATGGATCATCAGGGCCCGCCCCATGATGTCGGCGTCCCCCTGCCCCAGGGTGACGAAGGGATTGAACAGATGGCTGCGCAGAATACCGTCAGCGCCGACATACTGGTTCGGCATGTCGCCGGCATGCGGCCCGGTTTCGCTGTAATAGCCATGATCGACGTCGGCGGGATTGAAATGGCCGCCCGCTGAATCAAAGCCGCCCTCCGGATCGCATTCACCGTTTTCATGAACATGGACCGCCACCCATTGCTCGGCGGGAAGGCCCTCGACATCGATTTCGACAACCACGCCATTGGGCGTGTGGGCCAGTGTGGCCTCACCGATCTCCTGTCCTTCGGCGTCGATATAGGTCGCGCTGGCTGTCTGTCCCTGCGCATATACCGGCGAGGCGGCAAACATCAGGGCAAGCGCTGAAGTTGCAATCAGTGTCTTCATGGGAAGTCCTCCACGAGCATGGGTTGGAAAGACCAAGCCTGACTTGGCACTCCTGCCCAATGCCCCTGCGCAGGCACAGTTCCTCAAGGATAACACGGGTGATTTAAAGGCCGGCCCCGCTCACATAAAGCCCGACTTGAGCCAGCTGCCAACCTTGGCGAAATAGCCGTCCGATCCGGTCAGCTTCCGCGTCGGGCGCGGCTGGACATATTCGGCGCCGCACACCTGCGGATAGACGAGCATCCCCGCCACCGTGGCAAAGGCCGCGCCCTTGGCGCGATCGGGCAGCCCGGAAACCCCCAGCGGGCGTCCATTGCGCACATTGCGCGCCAGCATGCGCCGCGCCAGCTCGGGCAACCCGGTCAGATCCGAAGCCCCGCCGGTCAGAACGAACCGGCGCCCGGAAATATCCATCATCCCCGTCGCCTGCATCCGGTCGCGGATCGCTTCGAGAATTTCCTCGACGCGCGGCCGGATCACCCGCGTGAGCATCTCGCGCGAAATCGAATTGGGCGATTCATGGGAATTGGCCCCGATCGGCATGACCGTGATGACGTCGGTCTCGTCGGTCTGCCCCTGCAGGCATGACCCGTAGAGCGTCTTTAACCGCTCCGCATCGGCCACGCTCACCGAAAGCTGCCGCGCGATATCGAGCGTGATGTGATGCCCCCCAATGGCCAGCGCATCCGCATAGACCAGGTGGCCCTCATTGAACACCGACACCGTCGTCGTCGCTCCGCCCATGTCGATACAGGCAACGCCCAGATCGGCCTCGTCATCGACCAGTGTCGCCAGCCCCGACGCATAGGGCGTCGCCATCAGCGCTTCGACCTCGAGGTGGCATTTGTTGAGCGCGAGTTCGATATTGCGCATGGCCAGCGTTTCGGCCGAAATCACCGCAACGTCGACCCCTAGCGTCTCCCCCACCATGCCGCGCGGATCGCGCACGCCCTTCTGGCCGTCGAGCGCATAGCCTATGGGCAGCGCATGGATGATCGAGCGCTCGTCACGCACGCTGCGATCGTTGACGGCAATCAGCACCCGCGAAATGTCGCTCGGCTCGACCTCATGGCCATCGAGCGAAACACTCGCCGAAAAAGTTTCCGATCCCAGCCGCCCGGCGGTGACGTTTACCACCACCGACTGCACGGTAATCCCCGCGGCCCGCTCCGCCATGCCGACGACCGAGCGGATCGCCTGCTCGGCCTTGTCCAGATCGGTTACCACCCCGCTCTTGACCCCCGCAGAGGGTCCATAGCCGAACCCGATGATCTCTGCCATATGCGTGCGCCCGCGCAGTGCCCGGCCCTCGCGCGGCACCAGTCGCGCAATCACGCAACAGATCTTGGTCGAACCGATATCGAGCACGGTCACCAGAGATGACCGGCCCGGTTGCACCGGCTTGAGGCGCGCTGTCATCGCAGAGGTCATCATTGATCGTCTTCTTCTTCACGAACCGTGGGCCGCACGGCCACATATTGCGCAACGCGCATGTCGATCAGATCGAGGTCGCGCTGCAGAACCTGATAGTCGAGTTGATAGTCGTTGAGCCGGCCCAGCGCGTCGACAACCCCGGTTTCAGGCAGTTGCACGCGCAGGCCGGAATAAAAGATCAGATCCCAGCGCCGATCGGCCACACGGTTGAGCGCGGCCAGATCGAAGGTCAGGTCGGGATAGCGGTTGACCAGATTGATCATCGCCGCCGCATTGTCCCCGGCCCCTTCCCCGATCACCAGCGGCAACTCGCCATTTTCGACGCTGGCCGGAGCGATGGGCGCACCCGACGCATCGATCAGCATTGTCGCCCCATCGATCCGCCAGCGCGCCAGTGGCGCTTTCTCGGTGATCGAAACCAGCAGGCTGTCGGGATAGACCTTGCGGATCGTTGCCGAAGCGATCGACGGGATTTCCTCGACCCGCAGCCGCGCTTCGGCAATATCGAAGCCAAGGCTGGTCGACCCGCCCTCGATCCCCAACGCACGCGCCACATCGGCCTCCCGCGTCAGCGATAGCCCGTTGATCTCGATCTTCTCGATCCCGAACCCGGCATCGGCCATGTGCCCGGTCAAAACATTGCCGATCACCCCAAGGCCGTCCGACATCTCCTCCCGCATCACATAGCCGCCGATGGCAACGCACAAAACGATCATCAGCCCGATGACCCGCAGCGCGAGCTTTTTGTGCAGCACCCACCAATTGCCAAGAGAAACCAGTATCCCGCCGCGCCGGCGCACCGGCACAAGCCCGCGCCCGCCAACAAGGGCTGGCGAACGGTCGCGCGTCAACGGAGACAGGCTCGGGACCACCCGCAGGGCCGGACGTTCGATGCGGGGTGCGGGTGGCGCGAGAGGGCTGGAAGCGGGCACGGCCCCGATGACTTCCTTACGCCTCATCTGTTGCAACTTGCGTCCTCCACCATCCAGCTCACCAGCTCTTCGAACGAATGGCCGGCATGGGCCGCCAACTCCGGGACCAGCGAGGTTTTGGTCATCCCCGGCTGGGTATTGATTTCAAGGCACACAAGCTCGCCATCGTCGCCGCCGCGCGGGTCGTAGCGGAAGTCGCTCCGCGACACCCCACGACAGCCCAGGGCGGCATGCGCCTTCAGCGACATCTTCTGAACTTTTTCGTAAATTTTCGGTGAAACCTGCGCCGGCAACTCGTGTCGGGAGCCCCCATTCACGTATTTCGCCTCATAATTGTAGAATGCAAGGTCCGTGACGACCTCGATCACCCCCAACGCCACGTCACCCATCACCGCGCAGGTCAGCTCGCGCCCGGGGATGAACCGCTCCACCATCAACTCTTCATCACCATCCCAATCGGTGCGCAGAATTTCCTGCGGCGGATGCTCCTGGCCCTCCTTGACGATGAACACATTGACGCTCGAGCCGTCATTGTACGGCTTGACCACATAGGGCGGCGCCATCACATGGCTTTTGGCGATGGCGTCGCGCGTTGCGATCACATGATCGGTGACCGGCACCCCTGCCGATTTGAACATCACCTTGGCCTGATGCTTGTCCATGGCAACCGACGACGCCAGAACGCCCGAATGGGTGTAGGGAATGCCAAGAATTTCCAGCAACCCCTGAATGGTCCCATCCTCGCCGAACCGCCCATGCAGGGCATTGAACACGACGTCGGGCTTGAGCGCGCTCAGCACCGAGGCGATGTCGCGCTCCACGTCGATTTCACTCACTTCGTATCCGGCATTGCGCAACGCCTGCGCGCATTCGCCGCCCGAACTCAGCGACACCTCGCGTTCATGCGACCATCCGCCCTTGAGCACCGCAACATGTTTGGCCATTGGTTCGCCCCTTCCGGCTTGTTCAGGCTACGCCGGCAAAAACATCGCCGTCGAGAAACTCTTTGACTTCACGTCCCGGCGCGAAATGCCCCATCCGCCGGATTTCCCACACCAGCTCGACACCATGCGTTTGACGCACTCTGGCCCGCACCGTCTCCCCCAGCGTCTCGATCTCGTAGGCGCTCGCCGCGTCGAGATTGACGAGGAAATTGGTGTGCATTTCCGAAACCTGCGCATCCCCGATCCGCAATCCCCGGCACCCCGCCTCATCGACGAGCTTCCAGGCCGATTGCCCATCGGGGTTCTTGAAGGTCGATCCACCCGTGCGCGTATTGGTCGGCTGCGTGCTCTCGCGCCGCTCGGTGATCTCGCGCATCTTGGTCAGAATGTCCTCGCTGTCGCCGGAGAGCCCCTCGAACACCGCCGAGGTGAACACCACCCCCTCCGGCCCGTTCGACTTGCGATACTGATAGGCCATATCGGCATTGGTCAGCTCGATAATCTCGCCGTCCCGCGTCACGCCGCGCAGGCTGACCACCCGCTCTTTGGCTTCGGTGCCATAGCACCCCGCATTCATGTAAAGCGCGCCGCCGACCGCCCCGGGAATGCCCCGGAAAAACGCCAGTCCGTCGATTCCCGCCTTGGCCGCCGCCGTGGCGATCTTGACGTCGGGAAGCCCCGCCCCGGCCCGCACCCGATTGCCCTCCAGAACCTCGACCCTGCCGAACGCCTTGGCCGGCAGCTTGATGACCACTCCGTCGATACCCCCATCACGGATCAGAAGGTTCGAGCCCAGCCCGATCACCGTTACCTTGATTTCGGTAGGTAGATTCTTCAGAAACAGCGCCAGATCGGCCTCGTCCGCCGGCTCGAAATAGAGCTGCGCCGGCCCGCCCACGCGAAACCACACGGTCTTGGCCAGCGGATGATTGGGGCTCAGCTTGCCCCGCACATCCCCGATCCAGCCGGAAAACCGCGGCAGAAGGTCGGGAAAACTCATGCGCTGGCCCTGGACTTTCCGGCCAGTTCAGTTTCCAGTTCGCCCGGCAGCGCCGCTGCCCAGAGCGTTATGTTCCCCGCACCGAGGCACACGACATAATCGCCTGCCCCGGCCCGATCCGCGATCAGCCCCGCCAACTCTTCCGGCCCCGCAATCACCCGTGCATCGCGATGCCCACGCGCCCGGATCCGGTCCACCAGCTCGATATGGCTCACACCCTCGATCGGGGTTTCGCCCGCCGCATAGACCGGCGCCACCAGCACCGTATCGGCTTCGTTGAAACACGCCGAGAAATCGTCGAACAGATCGTTGAGCCGTGAATAGCGGTGCGGCTGCACCACGGCAATCACGTCGCGCTTGGTCGATTGTCGCGCCGCCCGCAGCACCGAGGAAATCTCGACCGGATGGTGCCCGTAATCGTCGATAATGGTGATCCCGCCAACTTCACCGGTCTTGGTGAACCGCCGCTTGACCCCACCGAACCCTTTCAGCCCCGCCCGGATCTGCGCGTCGGTGATCTTGAGTTCCTGCGCCACGGCAATCGCCGCTGTCGCATTGAGCACGTTGTGCATGCCCGGCATGGGCAGTTCCAGCGCATCGATGGTGCGCGTCTTGCCGCTGATCCGGTCCCGGACGATCACCGAAAACTTCGAAACCCCATTGTCGTTGACCACATCGATCAACCGCACATCGGCCTGCGGGTTGAGCCCATAGGTGATCATCCGCCGGTCCTCGATCTCGCCCACCAGCGCCTGCACCGTGGGGTGATCGAGGCACATCACGGCAAAACCGTAGAACGGTACGTTCTCGATGAAATTGCGGAACGCCTTCTTGACCCCCTCGAAGTCGTGATAATGATCGAGATGCTCGGCGTCGATATTGGTCACGACCGCGACATCGGCCGGCAGCTTGACGAAAGTGCCATCGCTTTCGTCGGCCTCGACAACCATCCAGTCGCCCTGCCCCAGCCGCGCATTGGTGCCATAGGCATTGATGATGCCGCCATTGATCACCGTCGGGTCGAACTGCCCCGCATCGAGCAGCGCCGCGACCATAGAGGTCGTCGTCGTCTTGCCGTGGGTGCCGCCGATGGCAATCGCGTTCTTGAACCGCATGATTTCGGCCAGCATCTCGGCCCGCCGCACGATGGGCAGCCCCTTGGCGCGGGCTTCTTTCAGTTCGGGATTGTCCTTCTTGATGGCCGAAGAGACGACGACAACCGCGGCATCGCCGATATTTTCGGCCTTCTGCCCCACCATCACTTCGATGCCCATGGCCTGCAGCCGCTGCACATTGGCATTCATCGACGCGTCCGAACCGCGCACCGTGTAGCGCTGGGTGTGCAGCACTTCGGCAATGCCGCTCATCCCGATCCCGCCAATGCCGATGAAGTGCACAGGCCCGATATCGCGTGGCATCTTGGTGTTCATGACTGTCCTTTGGCGGTTTGCTCGACGAGATCGGCCAGCCGTTCAACG
Organism: Pelagibacterium nitratireducens; assembly: GCF_037044555.1. Classification (NCBI taxonomy): domain Bacteria; kingdom Pseudomonadati; phylum Pseudomonadota; class Alphaproteobacteria; order Hyphomicrobiales; family Devosiaceae; genus Pelagibacterium; species Pelagibacterium nitratireducens. Next base: position 1,362,749 of record NZ_CP146275.1, on the reverse strand, counting down.
GCATCGGGCATGCCCACCGACAGGGCGGCCGAAGCTGCTGCCCGAAGGCGATCCGGAGCGTTCAAGAGTTCGTGAAGCTGGGTGGCAAGAGATTGCGGTGAAAGCGTGGCCTGATCGAAGACCCACGCGCCCCCGGCCTTTTCCATCACCAGCGCATTGGCCTTCTGGTCCTGATCGAGCGATCCGGGCAGCGGAATCAGGATGGAGGGCCGCCCCAGGGCGGCCAATTCTGCAATCGTTGAAGCCCCTGCCCGCCCGATCACCAGATGGCTCGAAACGATACGTTCGGGCAAATCGGTGAAAAACCCGGCAAGTTCCACGTTGACCCGCGCCGCGCGGTAGGCTTCCGCCACCCGGTCGAGGTCTTCCTCCCGGCATTGCTGGGTGACGACCAGCCGCCGCCGCAAGGGCTCGTCGAGCTCCGCAATCGCCGCCGGCACGATGTCGGAAAACGCCCGCGCACCCTGGCTGCCACCGAACACCAGAAGATTGATCGGCCCGTCTTCGGCAAGCGCCGGATAGCTCATTCCGGCAATCGCCCGAACTCTGTCGCGCACCGGATTGCCCACCAGCACCTTGTCGAGCTTGAATTTGTCGGCATGCGCCGTCTGCGCAAAGCTCATGGCCAGCACTTTTGCGAACCGCGCCAACGCCCGGTTGGCCCGCCCCATCACCGCATTCTGCTCGTGCAGGATGCCAGGAATGCGCAGCACCGATGCTGCAAGAAACGGCGGAAAGCAGGGATACCCCCCGAAACCGACCACCGCTGCCGGCTTGATCTCGCGCAAGACGCCAATGGCCGTTCCGGTCCCGCCCAGTATTGTGAACCCCGCTTTGAGGAACTTTATCGGATTGCGGATAGAGGGCGTGGCAGCGGGCACCACATGAATGCCGCTTGCAGGAAATTCCGCCCCGTAATGGCTGACCCGTTCGTCGGTCACCAGATGAATTTCATGCCCACGCCGGCGCAGTTCCTGCGCCAGCGCCATGGCTGGAAAAAGATGTCCGCCCGTCCCCCCGGCCATCAATGCAAATGTACTCATATCAACCTGTTGTTCGGTGCGCTGGAGCGCGTCCAGCAAAAGTGAAAACGGTTTTGCGGTTCGGACGCGCGACAAAACAAAAGACCTGGATCAAGTCCGCGATTCAAGGAAAAGCGGACTTGATCCAAGGCGCGACCAGTTCAGCGTTTGCCCGGCACGCCCGGATGATCCAGGGCGCTGCGGATCGGCAGGCCGGTGGCAAAGGTTTCTTCGGGCTTTCGCCGCGTGAGCGCCAGCAATAGACCCATGGACAGCCCAATCGCAATCATTGAGGTGCCGCCATACGAAACGAAGGGCAGCGTCATGCCCTTGGGCGGGATGAGATTGAGATTGACGGTCAGGTTGAACGCCGACTGCACACCGAACTGAATGGCCAGCGCGCTCGCCGCCAGCCGATTGAACAGGTTTTGCTGCCGCATCGCCAGGTTGAGCGCCCGGATGACGATAAAGGCAATCAGTCCCACCAGCATCAGGCAGAACAGGATGCCGAACTCGCTGGCCCCGGCCGCGAACACAAAGTCGGCATGGGCGTCCGGCAGATAGCGGCGCGCGATTCCCTCGCCCGGTCCCATTCCGAACCATCCCCCCTCGAGCAGCGATTCGAGCGCCCGCTCGGCCTGATAATTGTCTCCGGTCTCGGGGTTGATGAAGGCATCGATACGCCGCGCCACATGCGGAAAAACGGTATAGGCCAGAACCAGCAGACCGATCGCCGCCAGCCCCAACACCCCGATCACCAGCCAGGAAATGCCCGACAAAAACAGCAACCCGCCATAAACCACGGCAACAAGGATGGTCTGTCCCACGTCGGGTTGGAGCAGCAGCAGCCCCACCACCAGCCCGGTCGCCCCCATGGCAAGCCAATGGCCGGGCACATCCTTTCGCTTCATCTGTTCGGAGATGAACCAGGCCGACATCACGGCCAGGGCCGGCTTGACGAATTCGATGGGCTGAAGCGATTGCCCCATGAACGAAATCCAGCGCCGGGCGCCCTTGACCTCGACGCCGTAACGCAGCGTCAGCGCCAGAAGCACAACACCTCCCACCAGCGTGACCAACCCGATGACCCGCGCCCAGCGCGCGTTGACCAGCGAGGCCAGAAACACCGCGGCCAGGGCCGGAATGCAGAATATCACGTGCCGCTGGGTAAAATGCCACGGCCCCAACCCGATCCGCTCGGCCACCGGCGGGCTCGCCGCAAAGCTCAAGAGCACCCCGAACCCCATCAGCGCAATCAGCGCAAACAGCAATTCCCGATCCACCGTCCACCACCATTCGGCGATGGGCGTCTTTCGCTCGCGGGAGAACCAGGCGGAAATGGCGGTCACGGGGATACTCCGGTACGCAGGGAGGGCACAAAATTGCAGAATGCGAAATTACCACCCCAGTGGTTACCATTTCGCAACCATGATGCCCTGGCCCGAAAACTTATCCCCGCCCCATCACCCCCGTGCCATTGTTCCCGCACGGCCGCACCAGAGACGAGGATGCATACGAGCTTCCGGTGAGGGCGGGATTGGAGAAGGGGGAGCATGGGTCCGAGCCTTAGGACCGCATCGGCCCTCGGGCACTTCGATCCCATCCGACAGGCCGATCCGGGTTCCATGCGGGTCGCCGCAGGGAAGGCCCAAAGCGGACGGATGGCCGGGCGAGGATGGGAGTCCACGTCGTACTCCCGAAAGGGAGAGGGGCACCGACGGGAGGTTGGCAGGGAAAGTGGGCACCGGATTCCCGGTTCGCCAACCGACCCACTAAAAATGCCAATATCCCGGACGACAAACCCCAGCCCGAGACACCGCCATAAGCCCAAAACCCCGGATGCGTGGGGCGATGATCGCTTCATATAAAAACTAGATCATGCGGAGCGTTCATCGCCCCATGCCGTCTATCTAATTCAGCAAGCCGAGGCGATATCGCCGTCGGAGGTTTTCGCCTGCCTCGACGAAAGACCGCGCCCATGGATCGGGAGAAGATGTCAGCGCAGCTTCAGCGAGCTCAACCCGATCAGCGCCAGCACCATCGCTATAATCCAGAACCGGATGACGATCTGGCTCTCGGTCCAGCCCAGATGCTCGAAATGGTGGTGAATGGGCGCCATCTTGAACACCCGCTTGCCCGTCAGCCGGAACGAAACCACCTGCACGATCACCGACACCGCCTCGAGAACGAACAGCCCGCCCACGATGGCCATGACCAACTCGTGCTTGGTGGCCACAGCAATGGTCCCCAGCGCGCCGCCCAGCGACAGCGAGCCCGTATCGCCCATGATGATCTGGGCCGGCGGTGCGTTGAACCACAAGAACCCCAGCCCCGCTCCGATCAGCGCGCCGCACACGATCGACAACTCGCCCGTGCCCGGCACGAAATTGAGAAACAGATAATCGGAATAAACCTGGTTGCCCACCAGATAGGCGATCAGCCCGAACGCCGAGGCCGCGATCATCACCGGCACGATGGCCAACCCATCCAGACCGTCGGTCAGATTGACCGCATTGCCCGCGCCAACGATCACGAAGGCGCCGAAGATAAAGAAGAACAACCCCAGGTTGAGCGCCAGATCCTTGACGAACGGCAGCAGCAGCGCGTTCTCGTACCCTGCCGGTGCCTGGCTGGCGATGATGATACATGCCGCAATGGCAATCACCGACTCGATGGCCAGCCGCGCCCTGCCCCCGAAACCCTTGTGGTTCTGGTGCTTGACCTTGAGATAGTCGTCATAAAACCCGACCAGCCCGAACCCGGTCGTCACCAGCAGCACGGCCCAGACATACATGTTGGACAGGTCCGCCCAGAGCAGGATCGAAACCAGCGCACCAGAAAGGATCATCAACCCGCCCATTGTGGGCTTGCCCTTCTTGGTCAAAAGGTGGCTCTGCGGGCCGTCCTCGCGGATCGGCTGCCCCTTGCCCTGCCGGATGCGCAGCGAATTGACCATACCCGGGCCGAACAGGAACACGAAGAACAGCGCCGTGATGATCGCGCCGCCCGTCCTGAACGAGAGATAGCGGAACACGTTAAAGACCGGAAAGGCGTCAGCAAACTGCTGCAGGAAATAGAGCATGGGATACCGTCTGTGCCTTTACCTTTTTACGCCGAACCGGTCTCGGATCCGGGCCACCAAAGCGCCCAGCTTCACGCCGTTCGATCCCTTGAGCATAACTGAGTCGCCCGGTGCAAGCGTTTCCAAAACAGCGTCGGCAATCTCGTCCACACCCTGTGCCCGCCCCGCAACAAGCGCCGCTGGCAAAGCGTCGGCCAGTTTGGCCATATGCTCTCCCACCAGAAACACCCGGTCCGGCCTTGCCGCCACCACAGAATCGGCAAGCGCGGTGTGATAATCGGCCGACGCCGCGCCCAGCTCACGCATGTCCCCGAGCACCAGAACCCGCCGTCCCGGCGCCGGCATCTGCGCGAACACCTCCAGCGCCGCGCGCATCGACGTGGGATTGGCGTTGTAGCTCTCGTCGATCAGCCGGATCGGATTGCCGGGATCGCCAAGCAAAGCCGCCGCGCCGCGCCCCTCGGGCGCGCCGTGGGAAGCAAGCGCCGCAAGCGATTTCTCCACATCACCGCCAACCGCCCGCGCAGCAAGCAATGCCGCGACAGCATTGGCCAGCATGTGCCGCCCCGCCGTCGCAATCGCAACCTCGAACGAGAGCCCGTGGCCCTCGATATGCCCGGTCGCTCCGCCCTGCGTCGCCCGATAGTTCGATATCGTCACATCGCCGGTGGCAAACCCATAGGTCATCGTGGACAGCCCGGCAGCCGCCGCTGCCGTCGTCAACCGCTCCACATGCCTATGATCGGTTCCGATGATCGCCCGACCATCCGGTTCCACACCGGAAAAAATCTCCGCCTTGGCATCGGCAATTGCCGCCTCGGAGGCAAAAAATTCGAGATGAGCCGGCGCCACGGTGGTCACCACCGCCACATGCGGGCGAACCAGTTTTGAAAGTGGTGTGATCTCCCCTGCCGCGCTCATGCCGATCTCGAACACACCATATTCGGTGTCGGCTGGCATCCGCGCCAACATCAGCGGCACACCCCAATGATTGTTGAAGCTCCTGATCGAGGCATGGGTCCTGCCATTGGCCTCCAGCGCCACGCGAAGAGCTTCCTTGGTCGAGGTTTTCCCCACGCTTCCGGTGACCGCTATGATGGATGCCTTTGATCGGGAACGGGAAAATGCCGCCATTCCATACAGTCCCGCCAACGCGTCCTCGGCAACGATCAGCGGCAGCCCCGACAAAGCCTCGGCCCTGTCCCTGCTCACCAGCGCAGCGACCGCACCCGCCTTTATGGCTTCGGCAACGAAATCATGCCCGTCGAAATTTTCGCCCCGGATGGCAACGAACAGCGCGCCGGGGGCAAGCTCGCGCGAATCTATGGAAATCGAAGAAACGCGATCGGCAGCCACATCGCGGGCTTCCCCACCGGCTGCCGCCAAGATCTCATCGATGCCATAGAGCGCGGACACTGACAGCCTCAGTCCTCAAAGGCCGCGCGCACGACCTCGTGGTCGGAAAAATGGTGCTTTGTCTTGCCCACGATCTGGTAGTCCTCATGTCCCTTGCCGGCGACCAGAATAACGTCCTCTGCGCCCATTTCGGCAATTGCATGACCGATCGCTTCGGCCCGATCGGCAATCTCCAGGGCTTCCGGTACCGCAGCAAGGATTTGCGCGCGGATCGCACCGGCATCTTCGGTGCGCGGATTGTCGTCGGTCACGATCACCCGATCGGCCAGGCGTTGAGCCACTTCGCCCATCTGTGGGCGCTTGCCGGGATCGCGGTCCCCGCCGCACCCGAACACAACGGTCAGCCGACCCTTGGCAAAGGGCCGCAGTGCCACCAGCGCATTTTCCAGCGCATCGGGCGTATGTGCATAATCCACAAACACCGCCGCTTCGCCACGCTGGGCGACCTTCTCCAACCGCCCCTTGGCGCCCTTGATGGTCTCGAGCGCCTTGATGGCATCGCCATTGGCAACTCCGGTCGCCATCGCCAACCCGGCGGCAACCACCGCGTTGTCGACCTGAAACCGCCCGACCAGAGGCAGAAGAAATTCCATTGGCTCGCCCACCAGCTTGCCTTTGATCCGCTGCCCGAACCCCTCGCTTTCAACGCTCTCGACGTCGATATGAGCCCCGCCCTCTCCGACCGTGAAGACCGTCGCACCCTTGTCGAGGGCCGCGAACATGAAGGGCATCCCCTCCTCGTTCTCGGCATCGACGACGGCGGTGGCATTACCATCGATCAGATCGCGGAACAGCCGCAGTTTGGCGTCGCGATAGGCATCGACGGTCTCATGATAATCGAGATGGTCGCGGCTGAGATTGGTGAAGGCCACGGCGGTAAACTTCACCCCGTCCAACCGGCGCTGATGGAGCCCGTGGCTGGAGGCCTCCAGCGCGACATGATCGATGCCGTCCGCTTTGAGCTGCGCCAGAATTTTGTGCAAGGACAGCGAGTCGGGTGTCGTCAGTTCACCGGGAATGTGTTCTTCGCCAACCATCAGCCCCAACGTTCCAAGGCTCGCTCCCCTTATGCCCGCATAAGCCCAGATCTGGCGCAGAAAGGAGACAACCGAGGTCTTGCCGTTCGTCCCGGTTACTGCAGCGCAGATGGCCGGTTGCGGCCCGCAAAAATTCGCGGCTGCGATGGCATAGGCGGCCCGCACATCTTCGACCATGACAACCGGGATGCCCGGATCTGCCTGTGGCGCCGTATCGGTGACCATGGCCACAGCGCCCCGGCCCGCCGCATCCTGGGCATAGATATTTCCATGCCCCCGCGCGCCGGGCAGCGCAAAGAACACATCGCCTTGCCCGATCAGCCGGCTGTCGGCATTCAGCCCGCCGATGGCGATATCGGGCACGTCTCCCGCCCCGGCGGCCCGGTGCACAATATCGGTAAGCTTATGCGGCAAAATCACGTCCCCCATTGTCCGCCAAATATATCAGAACCCGGTAAACTCGGCCCCGTTGCGGAGCTGGACGGGAACCAGTTGCGCGTCGATTTGCGGTCCCAAGATGGGTTGGATGCCCAGCATCGGTGCGATGCGCTTGACGATACGGGCCGACATTTGCCCTGCGTTCCAACCCGCGGTCCGACCCGACTGCGCGTTTTCGGCCTGCGGTTCATCTACAAAAATAATCAGCGCATATCTAGGATCGTCGAGTGGAAAGGCCGAGGAAAAGAAGGCAGTGACCAGACTGCTCGAATACTGGCCGTCGACAACTTTCTCCGCCGTGCCCGTCTTGCCGCCCCAGCGATAGCCGTCGGCAATCTTGTTGCCCGTGCTGCCCGAACCCACCACCCCGTTCAAGCGCATCAGATAACGCAGATAGTCGCTTGTCTGCGCGGAGATAACCTGGGTCGATCCGGTCATTGCCTCCTGTTCGGTGCGCGGAAACAGCGTGGCGTCCATCAGATGCCCACCATTCACCAGCGCCGCGGTTGCCGTCAGCATCTGCAGCGGCGTTACGCTGAGCCCATGCCCGAACGACGCCGTAGCGGCACCCACCTCGGAAAAGTTCGCCGGAATGGAGGACCGGGTCACCTCGGGCAGCTCGATTTGCGGGGCGCCCTCCAGTCCCATCCGTGTCAGAAAAGCCCGGAAATTGTCCTTGCCCAGCGCCTGCATGATCCGGATCGTGCCGATATTGGACGAATACCGGAACACTTCGGGTACCGAGAGCATGCGATACTGTCCGTGAAAATCCTCGATCGTATAGCGCCCGAACCGCACCCCGAACCGGGCATCGATGGTGTCGGTGAGTCGAACGGCACCCGCGTCCAGCGCGGCGGCAAACGTAATCGGTTTGAAGATCGAACCCACCTCGAACTTGGCGGCAGTCAATCGATTGAATCGCCCTTCCTCGAGCATGGTGCCGGGATTGTTGGGATCGAAGTCGGGAAGGGAGGCCATGGCGATGATCTCGCCGGTCCGCACATCCATGATCGCCCCACCGGCCGCAATCGCCTGATAGCGCTCCATCGAGCTCACCAGTTCTTCGTGCAGAATGCTCTGCACGCGCAAATCCATGGCAAGATTGACCGGAGTCAGCGCGCTGTCGCGGGCAAGACCAAGATTTTGCAGCAGAGCCAGATTGTCGTCATCAAGGTGCTTTTCGACGCCGGCAATCCCGACATTGTCGATATTGACCGCACCCATCACGTGCGCGGCCACAGTCCCGCCGGGATAGAACCGTTTGCTTTCTTCAAGGAAATCGAGCCCCGGAATACCGAGCCGCATGATCCGGTCGCGTTGGGCAGGAGTCAACTCCCGCGCCACCCACACAAACCCCTTGTCTCCCGTCAACCGGTCGCGCAGCCAGGCGCTGTCGAGATTGGGCAGAACTGTCAGGATCGCGTCAGCGGCCTCATCGACATCGATAATGCGCCGTGGCTCGGCAAAAAGAGAGGGCACGCGGATGTCGACGGCCATCTCCAGACCGTTTCGGTCCAGGATCGCCGGGCGCGATGCCATGATCGCGTCGCGGGTCTGACCCTCGATTGTGGTATCGACCTCGACATTGCCCAGCCAGATCAGCCGCCCGAACATCACCGAAAACACGATAAGAACAAACGCCATGGCCCAGCGGATGCGCGCGCCGGTCAGATTGCCCCGCGCCTTGCGGGTACCGTCAATGGAAATCGTTTCCGGGGTAACCGCACTCATAGCAAGCCCTCCAGGAGGGAACCGATCGGATCTTCACCCGCCTCGATGGTTTCAAACAGGGCATCAAGGGATTCGGTGTCGAGCCGCTGCTGCGGCCGCATAGGCAAATCGGCGAAGCTGGCAAACTGTGTTGCCTCGGCAACCTGCAGATTCAAGACGTCGTTGTGACGATCGACGATCGGCTGAATATGGGTCGGCTGGTTGAGATAGGCCCAATCGGCCTTGAGGATAGAAAGATCGGCCTGCTGCTGGGCAATAGCGCTCTCGATGCGCCCGATTTCCTCGGCGGTCAGTTCGGCCATATGCTTTTGCGAATAGACGGCAACAACCGCAATAACGGCGACGACGCCGAGAAAGATGTTAAGATGCTGGAGGAACCTGCTCATGCAGCACCTCGCCTGAAACCAGGCACGCCCAGTCCCGCAATCTGTTCCGGCCGCGCCGCAATTGCCGTCCGCACGCCGCTGCGCAGGGTGGCAGACCGCGCCCGCGGGTTGCGTCCCACCTCGTCCTTGCCGGCCTTCACTGCCTTGCGCACAGGTGCCCAGCAGGCCTCGATCGGCGCCGAATATGGCAGGTGCCGCGATTGAGGTGCCGCTGTCTTGGTCTGATCGAAAAACCGTTTGACGATCCGGTCCTCCAGCGAATGGAAGGTCACCACCGCCAGCCGCCCACCTTCGGGCAGGATACGTTCGGCAGCAAAAAGCGCAGCGACCAATTGGTCGAACTCGCCATTGACCGCGATCCGCAGGCCCTGGAATGTCCGTGTCGCCGGATGCGGACCGCCCGGCTTGCGCCCGACGGCCTTTTCAATGAGTTCCGCCAGCGCCAGCGTATCGGTGATCGGCGCGCTCTTTCGCGCTTCGACGATGGCCTTTGCGATACGGCGCGAAGCCCGCTCTTCACCGAAAGCAAAGATCAGATTGCCCAGATCGGTTTCGCTCAGCGTGTTGACCAGATCGGCCGCCGTTTCGCCCTCTTGTCCCATCCGCATGTCGAGCGGACCCGATCGCATGAACGAAAAGCCGCGCTCGGCCTGATCAAGCTGCATCGAGCTCACCCCGATATCGAGCACCACGCCATCGACCTGCCGTTCGCCGACCAGAGTATCGAGCTCGGAAAACGGCCCGGCAATAAATACGAAGCGGTCGGGAAACTCGCTCGTGAGCGCATCTGCGAACGGCGCCACGCTCGGGTCGCGATCGATCCCGATCACATGCGCACCCTCTTTAAGCAGCGCCCGCGAATAACCGCCTGCCCCGAACGTGCCATCGACGATGCGCGCGCCATCGAGCGGCGCAAGCGCTGTCAGCACCTCGCTCAGCAACACCGATTCATGAGAGGATTGTGGCTCGCCCATCTGGTCAGATACTCGCGCCCGGCGCTCCTTGGGCCAGCCGAGGATTTCGGCCGGTACTCAAAACTAAAACAAGTGGCATTGTTCCACTTTGAGCAGATTGCATCCCAGTCTTTAAGATTTTGTTTCCCAAACCGGTTTGGAGGCACAAAGAACGGGCAAAACGGTCACCAGTTGACCTGTAAGCCGGGTTCTGTAGGGCCCGCGCCGAAACGCGGACGTGGCGACCATTCATCTGGGAACCCCATTGCTGGAGCCCTCATGCAACCAACCCGGACGACAAGCCGTGAAAACGCGGCCGAGGCATGCCTCCATCGTCCCTATTCGGTCTTGCTCCCGGTGGGGTTTACCGTGCGGCCCCTGTTGCCAGGCACCCGGTGCGCTCTTACCGCACCCTTTCACCCTTACCCCGGACAGGTCCGGGGCGGTTTGCTTTCTGTGGCACTTTCCCTGGGGTCGCCCCCGCCGGGCGTTACCCGGCACCGTGTTCTCATGGAGCCCGGACTTTCCTCTGCTCACGCAGCGGCCGCCCGGTCAACTGGTGACTGGCTGATGTAGGGTGCTCATGGTGAGATGGTCAAGTCGATTGAGGGGAGACCAGTGCCGGGCGCTTGCCCCGTGCACGGGTTACATCGCGATAGGCCGTGTTGATCGACGCCATCTTGGCCGACGCCAGCCCCATCAATTCCTCGGGCACGCCCTTGGCGATCATCCGATCGGGATGGTGTTCGGCCACAAGCCGTCGATAGGCCCGGCGCAATTCATCGTCGGTGACGTCCGGCGCCAGCCCAAGCACGGCATAAGGATCGCGATTCCCCGTGGGCAGCAGCACGTGCTGGGACGCGATCTGCTCGAAACGTACGGAATCGAACCCGAAAATCTCACTTACCGCTTCGAGATAGGCCATTTCGTCGCCATGCACGAACCCGTCTGCCGTCGCGATCTCGAACAGCGCATCGAGCACATGCTCGAGCGTCGCCGGGCTATCGGCAAACAGCTTGCGCACCTTGCGCGCATAGCTGTCGAACCCGGCCACGTCCTGCTGGGCAAGTGCGAAAAACCGATCCACATGCGCGTCGGCGCCTTCAGGAATATCGACAAGTGTATGAAACGTGCTGACTTCGCGCCGGCTTACCACCCCGTCAGCAACCGCCATCTTGGCTGAAAGCGCGATAATCGACATGGTGAACGCCGCCTCGCGGCCACCCGGCGCCCAATTGTCGGGATCCAGAATGCTCGCGATACCGCCAGCCAGCCCGGTTCCCTGCGAGAACGAGCCAAGGAGCGCTGCGATTTGCTGCCAGATCGACATGACCGTGTCCCGTGCGAACCTCTGCCCAAGGTGTTTATCGTCCGCAGCAATCGGGCACAAGCAAGACAGCGTCCAGGTCATGCGTCAATACGCCCGACCAGTGCATCTATTCGTAAACGAAGCCGAACGGGTTGTTCTGCGGAACCTGCTGGCGGCGCTGGATGGTAACGCGGCTGTTCAGCGCCGGCACCTGTTCTTCATAGACCCACAGGATTTCCCCGTTCGGGCCGACAACACCGACCAGTTCATCCTGCTCGGAACTGCTGCCGATGCGCGGATCGTATCCGCTGTCCGGGCCGGTCAGCGGCGCCAGCGTCTGCGTATCGGGAGGGACCAGAAAGCCCGGAGCCGAAACCTGTGAATTCCGGTTGGGCGCACCGGCCGCTCGCGCTATGGCATCGTAGTCGATGCCGGTCGTCTCCTGCTGGGACACACCGAGCCCCTCCGGGCGCGGGAGAGGGCGCGGCGGCTCGATTGCTGCCATCTCGGCAGCGCTCGTTTCGGTCTGCGGGGCCGGATCGCTTGTGGTCTGGGCCTCTGCGGGCGTTGACGCCACAGTCCGATCAACGGCGGGACGGTCCTCACCCAGGGGCCTCCCGTTTACAGTCACCATTGGACCGTGCGTCGCTTCGCCCGCCCGATCCCGTTCCGCCTGCGGCACCACGGGGAAGCCGGCGCTTTCGACAATCCGGTCGGCGGCAGTCACCTCGCGATCTGCATTTTCCGTTGGCCCTTCGGGTGCAGCGACAAAGCCGGCGCCCGGCTCGTGCTGCAAGGCAGCACCGCCGACCGCGCCTATTATCAATACCAGCATCGCGCCCGACGCCAAGGGTCTAGAGAGCATCATTTCTGCGTTCCAATCGGCCCATTTGGCCATGTGCCCCCACACAACCCATCTCTTCCTCCCTGAAAATGGCAGCAGTTTGGTGAATGGGACCTGAAGGCCCTCTCGTGCGCTGCGTTCTCAGGGACGAATGCCGAGCAATCGTGCCAGCGCCAGCACCAGATTGGAGCGGTTGAGCGTATAGAAGTGGAATTCGGTTATCCCCGAATCAAGCAATTCGGTCACCTGCTCGGCGGCAACGGCAGCCGCCACCAGCGCATGGGTTTCCGGGTCATCGTCGAGCCCGTCGAACCGGTCGGCCAGCCATTGCGGGATCGAAGCACCGCAACGGTCCGCAAATCCCGCGATCTGCCGGAAACTGTGGATGGGCTGGATTCCGGGAACGATCGGCGCGGTTATCCCTGCCTTGTGCGCCCGTTCCACGAACCGCCAGTAATCGCCGTTCTCGAAAAACATCTGGGTGATCGCTCGGTCCGCGCCGGCATCGAGCTTGCGCTTGAGATTGTCGATATCGGCGTCCCAGTCCGCACTCTGCGGGTGCTTTTCGGGATAGGCAGCGACCGAAATATCGAAATCGCCCAGCTTTCGGATCCCACCAACGAGATCGGCCGCACTGTTGTACCCATCCGGATGCGGAGTAAAGGCATGCCCCACTCCCTCGGGTGGATCGCCACGCAGCGCAACGATCCGCCTGACCCCAGCCTGGGCGTAGCCGCGAACCACGTCATCGACTTCGTCGCGCGTCGCACCCACGCAGGTCAGATGCGCAGCCGCGGGAACGCCGGTCTCATTGGTGATCCGCGATACCATGCGAAGCGTACGCTCACGGGTCGAGCCACCCGCGCCATAGGTCACCGAAACGAAACGCGGTCCAAGCGGAGCGAGCCGGTCAAGGCTCGCCCAGAATCTTTCCTCCATGACATCGGTCTTGGGCGGGAAGAACTCAAAGCTCACCGAAATGTCGGGACGTCCCTCTCCTGGCTGACGGCTCAGCCGGCTTTCGCCTGTCGCAGACACCACGATCAGACTCCTTTCGTAGTGTTTGGTTTTATGGTTTCGAGCACCCAAAGGCACACGGTCAGTCCATCGTCACGGGCGGGAGGGAAACTGCGGCACGAAGCAACATCGAGCCCCGCCGCGCGCACCCACAACATCATCTGTTCCTGAGACATACCGAGCCGGCGATGTGCCTGTTCAGTGCGCAGAAACTCTAGATCGTGCGGCGCAAAGTCGACGATCAGCATCCGTCCATTGGGTTTGAGGCAGTGCGCAGCGTGAGCGATCGCAATCGAAGGGTCATCGAAATAATGGAGCACCTGATGCAGCATCACCAGATCGCCCGATTGGTGATAGTCGTCCAACTCGGTGATGTTCCCGAGCCTCACCTGCGCCTTTTCGATACCTTCAGCATCGAGCTTGGCCCGCGCCACCGAAAGCATCTCGCGACTTGAATCCAGCCCGATGCCTTCGCGGTATTTTCCGTCCAGAAGCTCGAGCATTCGCCCGGTTCCTGTCCCCAGATCGAGAAACATATCGACCGGTTCCTGCCCAGCCGCTTCAACGATAGCTGTTTCCAGGGCGGAATCGGCCACATGCAGGCTGCGCAATTTATCCCAGCTCTGGGCAATCGTGGCGAAATAGGCGGCAGCGCGTTCCTGTTGCGCGGCACGCAATCCGGACAGTTTTTCCAGGTCCCGCCGCAATTCTGCAGCGTCAGTGTCCAGATGCTCCATCAGCCATTCGGCCAGCGCCCCACTGGTCTTGTCGCGATTGAGCCGATAATAGGCCCACGCTCCCTCGGCGTGCCGCGTGACGAGCCCGGAATCGGCCAGCAATTTGAGATGACGGGAAATGCGCGGCTGACTTTGTCCAAGGATTTCGGTAAAATCCTTGACCGACAACTCGCCCTGAACGAGAAGCGCAAGCAGACGCATGCGGGTGACTTCACCCGCCGCCTTCAAGAGCAAGACGATGTCCTGCGGTTGCCGCATCCTGTCCCAACCTGTAAAAATGGTTGGGACATAAAGATATCTTTATATCATTACTGTCAAGGCTGGCCAGACTCAGGCCACCGCTTCTTCCTGCCGGCGGCGAAAGGAATGAGACCGCCACAGATCGAAAATACCCGACGCTTCGTCCTCGCTCAACGCCTCATAGCGCTTGCGCACATTGACGATATCGGCGCGGCTCGGCAGGTCGCGCCACGGCAACACTGCAACCACAGCCTCAAACAGATCGGCATCGAGCCCGATGGCGCGCGCCGCAACCGTAAAGGCGACGTAGTCCTGCATCGCCAGCCATTTGACGACGATCTCGGGGCGCACCTCGAGCAGCATCGTCAGCCCCGCAGCCGTATGATGGCCATAGCCAAACCGGGTAAACCGATGCAGCGCCTTAAGATCGAACCGGCGACGGTCGGCCAGCGCCTTCACCTGGTTCCAGGCCAGTTTCCATTCCTGAGAGGAAAAGCCGGCCTGGTTCTTGATGCGATTATACACAACCGCCTGCACCCGCGAGGCCGTCGCCGGATTCTCCGCGCGTGAAAAAATGCCGATGCCTTCGAGCGCTGCCATGCCGGCGGTCGAGACCTCGGCCCGCACCTCGGACCAGTCGATGTCCTTGCGCCCCCGAAGCAATTTGGCAAACGCTTCATTCTCAAGCGCGCGCTGTGCGATCCTGTCGACCGTGCGATGGGTGATCTCGGCCCGTGTATTGCTCAGCAATTGCGTGACGGAGGGCTCGGCGCCGAACGTGGCAATGGCTTCACCGACGCGTCCAGCCAGCCCTTTGCGGCTCGCGATCGCCATCCGATGGGATTCCGAACGCTGTTCGATAATATCGATCAGGTCATCGTCCGAAAGCACCTGAGAGAATTCGAGAAGCGATGCCGCGACTTCGATAACGTCGTTGGCGAGCCTGAGCACGACCGAACCGGGTGCTCTCTCGAGTGGCGCCAGCAGTTTGGCGACGTGCTCGCGCGCCTCCACCTCGACGATATCGGCCAGCTGACACAGCACCTCGTCATACTGCGCGACCTGCTCGTCATCGCACCTGTCCGAAACATAGGAGAACAACTGTGCCAGATTGCGGATCAGATGATCGCGCTCGCCTGCGTCGGCCTCGCCGTTCAGAACCCTGAAATTCGCGAACGCCCGCACGCTTTCAATTGCTTCGGTCATGTTGTTCTCCCCGGCTGGTTGCCGCATGTCGGGTCAACCTATCGGGTGCGCCTTTTCGGCCCACTGAATTCATCGCGGGAAATTTGAATAAAAGGCTAAGTATTTTTCCCTACCCACCAAAAAGGGCCCGGCTCTGTCGAGTCGGACCCCCAAAAATCTGGCGAGAGCCGGAACGCTATTCTGCAGCAGAGATCGCCGCAGCACGATCCTCCTTGCCTGCTGCAAGCGCTGCACGAACACCGGCGCCATAATCGGGATGGACCTGATCGAACAGCTTGCACTGGCGTTCCTTGATCTCATCGGGCGCATCGCCCATCGCCGCGGCGATGTTTGAAAACAGACGCTGCTTCTGGCCCTCGTCGAACAGATTGAACAGAGCCCGCGGCTGGCCGAAATCATCATTGCCTTCGCGGTGATTGTACCGATCGGCATCGCCCGAAATCTTGAGCGGGGGCTCCTGGGTCGATTTGTCCTCGGCCGGGCCGCTAAAGCTGTTGGGCTCGTAGTAGGCGTCCGGGTTGCCTGTCTTGATCCCGCCGTAGAAATTCATCTGCCCATCGCGGTGATAGTGATGAACCGGGCACTTCGGTGCATTGACCGGAAGCGCCTCGTAGTGGGTGCCCAGACGATAGCGGTGCGCATCGGCGTAGGAGAACACGCGTGCCTGCAGCATCTTGTCGGGCGAATGCCCGATCCCCGGCACGATGTTGGACGGCGAAAACGCAACCTGTTCGATCTCTGAGAAATAATTCTCGGCATTGCGGTTCAGCTCGAGCACACCGATCTCGATCGGCGGATATTCGGCGTGCGGCCATACCTTGGTGAGGTCGAACGGATTGTAGGAGGTCTTTTCCGCATCTGCCTCGGGCATGATCTGCACCTGAACGGTCCACTTGGGGAATTCACCCTTCTCGATCGAACCGAACAGCTCTTCCTGATAGCTCTCGCGAGTCGAACCGATGACCTTCTCGGCTTCTTCATTGGTGTAGTGCTTGTGCCCCTGCTGGGTCTTGAAGTGGAACTTCACCCAGAACCGCTCACCGGCATCGTTCCAGAACGAATAGGTGTGGCTGCCGTACCCGTTCATGAACATCGGCGCCACCGGCAGGCCGCGATCACTCATCAGGATCGTCACCTGGTGCAGGCTTTCAGGCGAAAGCGACCAGAAATCCCACATTGCCGTCGCCGAGCGCAGATTGGTCTTGGGATGGCGCTTCTGGGTGTGAATGAAGTCGGGGAACTTGAGCGGATCACGCACGAAAAACACCGGCGTGTTGTTGCCCACGAGGTCCCAATTGCCCTCTTCGGTGTAGAACTTGATGGCAAAGCCGCGCACGTCACGCTCTGCGTCCGCAGCGCCCAATTCGCCAGCAACTGTCGAAAACCGCAGGATCAGCGGCGTTTCCGAACCCGGCTGCAGCGCCTTGGCGCGCGTATATTTGGAGATGTCACCAGTGATCTTGAGCGTACCGTGAGCGCCCCAGCCCTTGGCATGCACCACGCGCTCGGGAATCCGCTCGCGGTTCTGGTGCGCCAGCTTTTCGATCAGCTGATAATCCTGCATCAGCACCGGGCCGCGCGGCCCGGCGGTGATCGAATTCTGGTTGTCGGGAACCGGCGCCCCGGCGCTGGTCGTCATTGTCGGTTTGTCGGACATGAGGCCTCCTAGTTTGTATCGATTCTAAAGAGATGGCCTTTCCTACCCCCAGCGTGACAATCATGCAAATTGATAAAACTGACACTCATGATAAGATTGCCTTATCAAATCGGACAGGTCCCAATGCACACAATAACCCTGCGCCAGCTTCACTACGCGCAAGCCATTGCCGAAGAGGGCCATTTCGGGCGCGCCGCCCAGCGGTGCCACGTGACCCAGCCGGCCCTGTCCCAGCAGATGAGGCTGCTTGAGGAGCGCTGCCAGACCTCGCTTTTCGACAGGCTGGGCAAGACAGTGACCCTCACCCCGTTCGGCCGCGAATTTCTCGCCCATGCAAGCCGCGTTCTGGGCGCCGCCGTCGATCTTGAAACCTTCGCCGACATGGCAGCGGGACAACCGGCCCGTCCCTTGCGTTTCGGAATAATCCCCACGGTCGCGCCCTATCTTCTCCCCGAGATTCTGCCGGCATTGACAGATCATCTCAAAGATATCCGCTTTTCCATCAGCGAGGGTAAAACCGAGCGGCTTTTGTCGGCGTTGAGCGACGGCGATCTCGACATTGCGCTGATCGCCACCGAAACCGACCGCTCCAATCTCACCTCGGTCGCCCTGTTCGCCGATCCATTCGTTCTCGCCACCCGCAACGGCACCGATCTGGCTGACCCGGTCAATCTCGCCAACCTGCCGCGCGACAAATTCCTTTTGCTCGAAGAGGGCCATTGCCTGCGCGACCAGATGGTCGATGCCTGTGCGCTCAAGCCCGACCTGCAAGGTCGGACCTTCGCGGCCACTTCGCTGACCACAATTCTGGAACTGGTCGCCAATGGCTACGGTGTCACCCTTCTGCCGACCATCAGCCTCCGGCGTGAGGAACACAACAAACGTATCGAATTTCACACCCTGAGCGCCCCTGGCGCCGCACGCGTTCTCCGGCTGGTCTGGCGCGCCAACTCGCCCTATGAATCGCTCTATCGCAGGATCGGCGATATTGTCACCAGGGTCGGAGAAGCGAGCCTTCGCACCGACTGGCAACCGACCTAGACCTTGTCTTCTCGCGTGTCCGAACCGCAAAACCGGGCCCATCCCCGATCGCGTCGAGGACATGCTTTGCTGGACACGATCTAGGCAGGTTTGGGACCGCGTCCCCGCCAGGAGCCGTAGGAAAACACCGCCAGCGACACCCAGATCAGCGCAAAGCTGGCCAGCCGGGCCGGCGACAAGTCCTCGCCGAACACAAACACCGCCACCGCGAACTGAAGCGAGGGCGCTATGTACTGAAACATCCCGATGGTCGAAAGCCGCAACTGCCGCGCCGCAAAGGCGAACATGACCAGCGGCACCGCTGTCATCGGCCCGGTCATCACCAGAAACAGCGTGGTGGTCGGGTCGGCGTAGAAATCGGGCGCCGGCCCGGTCAGCAGATAAAGGATATAAGCTGCGCTGATCGGAATGAGAACGAGCGTCTCGATGGCCAGCCCCGCCGCCGAGCCCACATCGACGGTTTTGCGCACATAGCCATAAAAGGCAAATGTCAGCGCCAGCGCCAGCGAAACCCACGGCACGCTGCCCAGGCCGACGGCCTGAATGGCTATGGCGACAACGGCAATGGCAATGGCGAGTGCTTGCGTCCGGCTGAGCTTTTCCGACAGCAGCACCATGCCGATCGCCACGCTGACCAGCGGATTGATGAAATAGCCAAAACTCACTTCGAGCACATGGTTGTTGCCCACCGCCCACACGAAAATGAGCCAGTTGGCTGCGATCAGCACCGCCGAAACGCACATCAGCAACACGGTGCGCCGGTCCTTGAGCGCAACACGCACTTCACCGAACTGATGGCGGAAATAAAGGATCGCCATCACGAAAAACAGCGAACACAGGATCCGGTTCGCCACCACGCCGACTGGATTGACGTGCTCGAGCAGCTTGAAGAACAGCGGCAGCACACCCCAGATCGTATAGGTGGCCAGCGCCGCAAAGACACCAAGGCGCACATTGTCGTCCGGCCCTGTGGGACGGGGAGACCGCACGCCTTTTGCGGCGGGAGCGCCTTCGATCGATGTCATGGGGAGGCCTTCAAACCAGGAGTCGCAAACGCCAGACTATGTCGCCAAACGCCAGCGGGCCAGTAAGAGTTTGTGATCGGTTCGATCACTGCTCATTGTCCGCCTGACCCGTCACCATGCGAAGAAACTCGAGCAGCAGCGGATTGAACAGGTCGGGGCGCTCAAGACTGGGCAGATGCGCGGTGCCCTCGATCACCACGGCAAACGCGTTCTCCATCTCTTCTGACAGATCGTCATGGCGGTTGACGATATGGGGAAAATCAAGGTCCCCCGCCACCAGCAGCGCCGGCGTATCGATCTCGCTTATGCGATCGATCGCAGCCTCGGGCCTGTCTTCCCGGGTCATGTCGCTCTTGCGCAGAATGGTGCCGTTCATGGCCTGGAACAGCTCCCGCACCGCGCCCTTCACCCGCCCGCTTTCGGAAAGCGGACCGTCGAGCCAGGCGTGGGTATCGACCGCGTTGATCGCATCGACATCCCCGCTTTCCTCCACCGCTTCCATGGCGTTGGCGATCTGCATGATCTCGGGCGGCAAGGACGGCACCCGGGCGCCGCTGATCGAGGTGCCCACCAGAACCAGCCCGGCGGTGCGCTCGGGATTGGCCAGCGCAAAGTCTATGGCCAGCGCACCGCCCATCGAGCAGCCAACGAACACCGCAGCATGGACATCGAGCGCGTCCAGAACCGCTTCGAGGTCTTCGAGATGGGAAAATCCCTCGTCCGGCGAAACGGTCTCTCCAAACCCGCGCCGGTCGTAGGCAATACCCCAGAACCCCGCTGCAGCAACCGCCTCGATCTGGTTTTCCCACATGCGCCGGTCACACACCCCCGCATGCAAAAACACCACCGGTATCCCCTCCCCGGCCTCGATCCCGGTGAAATTGGCATCGTCGATTTGGAGGGAAAACGGTTCAATCATGATCCAGAGCCTATAGCGAAACAGACGGGCCGGGGAAAAATCCCCGGCCCCCATAACAATCGTTTTGTCCGGCGCGCTGGCGGCCTACCGCGTCAGCGGCTTGTAGCTCACGCGCTTGGGATTGACCGAATCCGGGCCGAGCCGCCGCACCTTGTCGGCCTCGTAATCCTGGAAATTGCCCTCGAACCACTCCACATGACTGTCGCCTTCAAACGCCAGGATGTGGGTGGCCAGACGGTCGAGGAACATGCGATCGTGCGAGATGATGACGGCGCAGCCGGCAAATTCCTCGAGCGCCTCTTCAAGCGCCGCCAGCGTTTCGGTGTCCAGATCGTTGGTCGGTTCGTCGAGCAGCAGAACGTTGGCGCCCGATTTGAGCATCTTGGCCAGATGCACGCGGTTGCGCTGCCCGCCCGAAAGTGTACCCACCGGCTGTTGCTGGTCGCCGCCCTTGAAGTTGAACGACGAGGTGTAGGCCCGTGAATTGACCTCACGCTTGCCCAGCTTGATGATGTCATTGCCGCCCGAGATTTCCTCCCAGACGCTCTTTTTCGCATCGAGGCTGTCGCGGCTCTGATCCACATAGCCCATATGGACGGTATCGCCGACCGTAATCGTGCCCTCATCGGGCTGCTCCTGCCCGGTCAGCATCTTGAACAGCGTGGTCTTGCCCGCACCGTTCGGCCCGATCACCCCGACAATACCGCCCGGCGGCAGCTTGAAGCTGAGCCCATCGATCAGCAGCCGGTCGCCAAAGCCTTTCTTGACGCCTTCGATATCGATGACGTTCTGGCCCAGCCTCTCGCCGGGCGGAATGATGATCTGGGCGGTGTTGGACTGCGCCCGCGCCTCGTTGATCTTGACCAGTTCGTCATAGGCCCGGATACGCGCCTTGGATTTGGTCTGGCGCGCCTGGGGCGACTGGCCCAGCCATTCCTTTTCGCGCTCCAGCACCTTCGAGCGGGCCTGATCCTCGCTCTTTTCCTGCTGCATGCGCTTGGCCTTGGCGGTCAGGTATGCCGTGTAATTGCCCTCATAGGGAATGCCGCGCCCGCGGTCGAGCTCCAGAATCCAGCCCGTCACGTTGTCGAGGAAGTAGCGGTCGTGGGTGATGATCAGCACTGCGCCGGGATATTCGCGCAGATGCTTTTCCAACCACGCCGTGGTTTCGGCGTCCAGATGGTTGGTCGGCTCGTCGAGCAGCAGCAGGTCGGGCTGGCTGAGCAGCAGCTGACACAGGGCCACACGGCGCTTTTCACCGCCCGAAAGCTTGTCCACGCTTTCTCCCCCCGGAGGGCAGCGCAGCGCGTCCATGGCCATCTCGACCTTGGAATCGAGATCCCACAGGTCATCGGCGTCGATCTGGTCCTGAAGCTTTGAGGCTTCGTCGGCCGTCTCGTCGGAATAATCCATCATCAGCTCGTTGTAGCGATCGAGGATGGCCTGCTTGTCCTTGACCCCGATCATCACGTTGCCCTTGACGTCGAGTTGCTCGTCGAGCTGGGGCTCCTGGGGCAGATATCCGACAGTCGCACCATCGGCGGCCCAGGCTTCGCCGGTAAATTCGGTGTCAATTCCGGCCATGATTTTCAGAAGCGTGGATTTACCCGCGCCGTTCGGCCCCAGGATGCCGATCTTGGCATCGGGGTAGAACGAGAGATTCATATTGTCGATGACCTTCTTCCCACCGGAATAGGCCTTGGACATGCCGTGCATATGATAGATGAATTGACGCGCCATAAAGCGGGTGCCTCTTGGAAATTCGTGCCTGAGAAACTTGGGGCCGTATGTAGGACAAGCCGTCAGGCGGTGCAATGGCCGCGCGAAAACCTCCGACGGCGATATCGCCTCGGGCTATGATTGGATAGACGGCATGGGGCGATGAGCGCTCCGCATGTAGTTTTTAGTATATGAAGCGATCATCGCCCCATGCATCCGGGGTTTTTGGCTTATGGCGGCGTCTCGGGCTGGGGTTTGTCGGGATTGCACCATCGCTGGTGCCTTCCGCGGTGCCCCTCTCCCTTTCGGGAGTACGACGTGGACTCCCATCCTCGCCCGGCCATCCGTCCGCTTTGGGCCTTCCCTGCGGCGACCCGCATGGAACCCGGACCGGCCAACGGACACTCCGGAGTGCCTGGGGACCGATGCGGCCTGGGCTCGGTCGCACGCTTCCCCTCTCTCCATCCTGCCCTCACCGGAAGCTCGTATGCATCCTCGTCTCTGGTGCGGCCGTGAGATAGAGATTAGGGGCTCGATACCGGGCGGGGATAAGTTTTGTCGCAGCTTTCCTTTCCTCCCCGCGTCATCCTCGGGCTTGACCCGGGGATCCGCTGAATCGGGCAGCCGGTGAAGGGTTGGGGAGCGGTGGTGATAGAGCCGAGAGTGGTGACAAGCCCGAGGATGACGAAGGAGTAGGGACGCTGTGAGGAAAGACCGCCTGCCCACTCAGCGCTCTATCCATACCGGCACCGACTTGAAAGCCGGGGTTTTCGAGCGCGGATCGATTGCCGTCCCGACCAGAACATTGGCTTCCGGATAATAGGCCAGCGCCGATCCGCGGGGGATGTCGAAACTGAGCGCCTTGAGCTTGCTCATCTTTCCCTGTTCGGACGCCAGATCGATGAGATCGCCTTCCGCGATGCCCATCTCCTCCATGTCCTTGCCGTTGAGCAGCACCGACCAGCGCGGCGCCCTGTTGCGATAGCTGTCGGTCTCTTCGTAAACGATGGTGTTGAACTGGCCTTCCGAGCGGATCGTTGCCAGCGTCAGCGCCTTGCGACCCTCTGGCGCTTTCGGGGATTGCGGCAGCGGTATCACCTGAAAATGCCCCTTGCCGTCGTCCGTGGAAAAGCGCGGTTCGTGCATGACGCGATTGGCGATGTGGAACTCACGCTTTGCAACATCGATCTCGGCCAAGTCCTTGAGACCGGGGACGATTTCAGAAATCGCGCGCCGCACCTCGGCGTGCTTCTTGAACGCCTGAAAATCGATGGGGCTATCGGGCAGGATGCGGGTGGCGAGGTCGGTGAGGATGACGCTTTCGGGGCGCACATTGGCCAGCCGGTCGATCCCGCCGTCTGATAAGCGTATGAAATTGAACATCGATTCCTGGGTGGTCGGCTCCCATTCCTCGTCGCGCGCCGTCACCGGCAGGATCAGGCTTTCGGATTGATCGTGCCCGTGGACGTGCCCCAGATTGAGGGTCGTGGTCAAAAAGAGCTTGAATCCTATGGTGTTAAGCGCCTTCTCGGCCCATGCGGTATCGGGAGATGCACCATAAAGATTGCCGCCCATGATGACCGCGGCATCCATCTCGCCGCGATGGGCGGCGTGCAGGCAGGCCATGGTATCCAGGCCCTTGGACCGACTGAGAGAAATCGAAAACTGGCGCTCCATTTCGGCCATCACGTCCTCGGCCAGCAGCGGTTTGACGCCGATGGTGCCGATGCCCTGCACATTGGAGTGCCCGCGCAGGGGCAACAGCCCCGCATTGGGCCGCCCGATCATGCCGCGCAACAAGGCGAGATTGGCAATTGATTCAACGTTTTCAACGCCGTGAACGTGGTGCGTCATCCCCATCCCCCAGGCGAAAACCACGTTTTTCGCCTGTCCATAGCGGTGCGCGACGCGCTCGATTTCAGCCCGCGAGAGGCCCGTCGATGTTTCGATATTTACCCACGATGTTGCGTGGACTTGTGCTCTATAGGCCGCAACATTGCCGGTATGTTTTTCAATAAAGTCCGCGTCTTCCATCCCGGCCTCGATCACCGCCTTGGCGATGCCGATCATCAGCGCGATATCGGACCCGATGCGCGGCTGGAGATAATCGGACGCGATGTCGTCGCCGCCCCTGAGCATCGACGAGGGAGATTTGGGCACGGCGAATTTGACCAGTCCCGGCTCGCGCGCCGGATTGATGACGATCACCTCCCCGCCCCGGTCGCGGCAGTGCTTGAGCATGTGAATGAAGCGCGGGTGGTTGGACGAGGGATTGGCCCCGATCACAAAGATCATGTCAGCGCCCGTAAGGTCGGCCAGTTCCACCGTCGCAGTACCCTTGCCGATGGTGGTGGCCAGCCCCTCGCTGGTCGCCTGATGGCAGAAATAGGAACAGTTGTTGACGTTGTTGGTGCCAAAGGCGCGGGCCAGAAGCTGGAAGATGAACCCCGCCTCGTTCGATGAGCGCCCCGAAGAATAAAAGAACGTCCGGTCAGCCGCAGTGGCCAGCAGCCGCTTGGCGGCGTGATCGAGCGCCCAGTCCCAATCGACCACAGTGTAGTGATCGGACCTGGCGGGCTTGTAAACCGGGTCGCCCAACCGGCCCAGATGCTCCATCTCCTTGCCGGTCAATTCCTTGAGGTCGGCAAGCTCGTGGGTAAAGATGGCGTGCGGAATGGCCGGCTGGATATCTGTCGATTGGGCCTGCACCGACTTGTTGCACACCGAGGGAAACTCGCCCAGCTCGTTGGTCATGCCGCCCATCTGCCCGCCCATGCCATAGGCACAGGCCTTGCAGGTGTTCTTGGCGGTCAGCGCCTTGGCCGCCTTGCCCACACCCATGCGGGCCACGGTCTGGAGCGTATAGAGAACCTTCTTGGGCCCTCCCCCAACGGTCTGGTGCGAATGTGGCATGACGGCAAATCTCCTCACGGCGAGTATGGCACGGCAGGTGGGGCTGGCAACAGACCAGCAAAGCTGTTTCCTGCAATCTGCGACCGGCTATCAAAGCCGGCTTTGGCGGTCGGGCAAATGCGCTTATAGCGAGTGTACCGCCCACCGGACGATTCGCCATGTCATCCACCCCGTTATCCGCCCGTCGCCCCGCCCCGCTTCATCTGCTTTTGGCCTTCGCCAGTGGCGGGCTTTTGACCCTGATGGTCGATTTCAACGGGCTGGTCGGGTTGCATGGCGGGGCGATGTATTCGTCATGGGTCGCCCACGGCACCGGCACGGTGGCCGCGCTGATCTTTCTGGCGCTGTTGCGCCTTGCCCCTCGATCGGGCACGACGACCGAAAAGCCCCATGCCCCCCTGTGGGCCTATCTGGGCGGCGTCTCGGGCGCGTTGACCGTGACGTTGACCTCGACGACCGTCAACACGCCGCTGGCGCTGTCGGGAACTCTCGCGCTCGGCCTTGCCGGACAGGTGCTGTTTTCGCTGGCCGCCGACCGCTGGGGTCTGTTCGGCCTGCCCAGACGTATCCCCCGGCTCAAGGATTTCGCAGCCCTTGCATTGATCTTTGCCGGCTCGATGATCATCATTTTCGGACAGGGGTAGGACGATGACCACGGCAATCCTGTTCGCCCTGCTGGCGGGTATTCTGGTTTCGCTCTCGCGCCAACTGAACGGTCGGCTGGCGCTGTCGACCACGGCGCTGATCGCCTCGTACTGGAACCACATCGTCGGCTTTGCGGTGCTTACGGTATTCGGCCTGATCATTGGCGGCCTTTGGCCCCAAGGCGCCCTGAATGCGCCATGGTACGCCTATCTGGGCGGCACCATCGGGGTGGTTTTCGTTGCCTCGGGCAGCTGGCTCATCGCCCGCATCGGGGCCATCAACACCGCCATGCTGGTCATTGGCGGCCAGATGATTTCCGGCGTGCTGCTCGATCTGGCACGCGGCAACACCGAGAATCTCGCGGCCAGCGCTATCGGCGTGACGATGATCATTGCCGGCATGGCACTGACGCAAAAGCGGGATTAGGTCAACCGACGCCTCCCTCTCCACCGCCGTCATCCCGGACTTGATCCGGGATCCAGTAACCGGCAGCGCTGGCGGTTCCGTCACCGGTGTGGAGTGTACTGGGCCCCGGCTCGGGCCTGTCCCCGCGAAAGCGGGGAGCCGGGGTGACGGAGGGGGTTTTGGAGGAACGGGGCAACTAGGCAAATACCGAATCAACCACCACCATGTGACATCGCCGCTCTGGCGCAGCGGCAAGGATGGGCGTATATCGACCCCGTTCAACCGGAAACCGTCCGCC
Source organism: Pelagibacterium nitratireducens (assembly GCF_037044555.1). Classification (NCBI taxonomy): domain Bacteria; kingdom Pseudomonadati; phylum Pseudomonadota; class Alphaproteobacteria; order Hyphomicrobiales; family Devosiaceae; genus Pelagibacterium; species Pelagibacterium nitratireducens. The sequence goes on along the minus strand of NZ_CP146275.1, from coordinate 1,336,709 downwards.
ATGCTCCAGACCCTGCTCGTCCCTGTCGCCGGCCTGATGATCCTTGTCGCCGCCATAAAGGGGCTGCTGCCCAAGGCGAAATGGCGCGAGCGGTTCTATTCGGTGTTTGCCGGGGGCTGGTCCGGTTTCGGCGTGGCGATCTATCATCCGGTCTGGCTAGGGCGTTTTGCGCCCATGGGCTGGGTTCACAATCCCAACATCGTCATGATCTTCGGCTTCGGGCTGTTGGCGCTTGGCGTGTTTGGCGCCTCGATCATGATTGGCGAGCGCTAGTCCTGCCCACAAACACCTGACGCTGGGCCGCATACGCACGTTGGTAGGCCGGCCGCGCCTCTCCGCGCGCGACATAGGCGCAAAGATTGGGAAATTTCTCCAGGATCCCATCCCCCTCGATCCGGCGCAGCACCAGCACCATGAGCAGGTCGGCGGCGCTGAAATCGCCATCGAGCCAGTCCGCATTGCCCAGATGATCTGAAAGCTGTTGCAGCCGGGCACGGGCGCGCTCATCCAGGACCGCCAGCAACTCGGGAAACCACGGCTTTTCGCCCACTGTATAATGGGATTGCTCGCGTTCGATGATCGGCGGCTCCACCGTATTGAGCGCGGCAAACATCCAGGTGATGGCACGCGCGCGGGCGTTGGGTTCGTCCGGCAACAGCCCTTTGTTGTGCCGGGCAAGGTGAAAGACGATGGCTCCGGTTTCAAACAGGGTCAGATCGCCTTCGCGATAGACCGGTATCTGCCCGAAAGGCTGCAGCGCCAGATAGGCCGGCTCTTTCATCGCCTTGAACGAAACGAGTTCTACCGCATAGGGCCGCCCCACCTCCTCCAACGCCCAGCGCACCCGCATGTCGCGCGCAAGCCCCCGTCCGCGATCGGGTGAGCTCTCAAAAGCTGTAATCGTAATGGTCATCGCAATTCTCCCTGGCTCTGTCTTCAAGACGACCCACCGGGCGAGCGTCCGACAACCATGCCCAATTTCATCCCTGCCGTCAGTCCCAAATGCGCCGGACGCCAAGCGCGGCTTCCAGGCAATCATCGATGTGTCGAGGTCTGATAAAGATGACCTTAAATCATATTTTTCCGACTTTGTGTCAAAAAAACTTGACTCAAACAAGATCCGGTCCTATCGGTGTCCGCACACATCGAAACGCGGGGAAACGCGATGAGCTACAAGCAATGGAATGCACTGATCATGGTGACGAGTGCCCTTGTCATCTCGGCATGGGTGGGCTGGGGACTGGCAAGTGAGGGGCCTCCGGCCGATGCCTCGGCAGGTGCCTGGCAGATGCTCTGGGCCATTCTTTACGTGATCGTCTTCAACGTCGTGGCCTCTATCGTGGTCACCATCGTGGTCAGCATCGTCCAGCGCGAAGAGCTGGTCGACGAAGCCGGGGACGAGCGCGATCTGGCGGTCAATTCCCGCTCCATGCGCAATGGCTACACGGTGCTCTCGGTGGCGACCGCCGGTGTCATCGCCGCGCTGGCGCTGGGCCTGGACACTGTGTTGGTGCCTCATGTGCTGTTTGGTATTTCCATGCTGGCCGGCGGCGTTTTCGCCGCATCCCAGCTCGTTTACTACCGGATCGGATAAACCGGGTGGGCAAGGGAAAACCAAAAATCTCCAACACCATCCGCACCCTGCGTTTCCACGCCGGGGAGATGACCCAGGCCGCGCTGGCCGAAAAAGTCGGCGTGACCCGCCAGACCGTGGTGGCCATCGAACAGGGGCGCTATTCGCCCTCTCTCGAAGTCGCCTTTCGCATCGCGCGTGCCTTTGGCGTGCCGCTTGAAGAAGCGTTTCAATATGACGAGGATACAAAGTGACCCAGCCTGTACCCGCAGCAACAATGAAAGCCGCCTGGATCGAGCGCTACGGCCCGCCCGAAGTCATCACCGTGCGCGAAACCGCAATGCCGGTGATGGGACCCCATGACGTCCTGATCCGCATGCGCGCCTCGACAGTCACCCTGCCCGATTGCGCCTTTCGGGCCGCCGACCCTTTTATCGTGCGGTTTTTCGCAGGCTTGCTGCGCCCTAAGGCGCCCATTCCGGGCGGCGCCGTGGCCGGCGAAATTGCGGCGGTGGGCGAAAACGTCACCCGGTTTGCACCCGGAGACCGCGTGTTCGGCACAACCGATCCGCTGCCCTCCGCCATGGCCCAATATGTGGCGCTGTCCGAAGACGCCCCTCTTGCGTTGATGCCTGACGCGCTCGATTTCGGCGAGGCGGCTGGCCTCACCTACAGCTTTTTGACCGCCATGCCGTTTCTGCGCGACGAGGCAAAGCTGCGGCCGGGCCAATCGATCCTGATCAATGGGGCGGCGAGCAGCATCGGCACCGTGGCCGTGCAACTGGCCCGCCATATGGGGGCGCGGATCACCGCCGTGTGCAGCGCACGCAACGCCGATCTGGTCTCGAGCCTCGGCGCCGATACAATCATCGACCGTCACACATCCGATTTCACCAGCGTCAGCGCCGCCTATGACGTGATCTTCGATGTGGTGGGCAAAAGCAGCTATTTGGCATGCAAGAAGGCCCTGAAACCGCACGGCATCTATCTCACGACCACGCCGTCATTTGCCATCCTGTGGGCCATGATACGCGGCAAGGACGCACAGGGCAGACGCGGCAAGCTGGCAACCACGGGCCTGCGGCCCCTGCCCGACAAGACAAAGGACATGCTTGTGCTGAGCGAGATGGTGGCAGAGGGCAAACTTCGCGGCATCATCGACCGCGTCATGCCGCTCGAGGCCATCGCCGAGGCGCACCGCTACGTCGAGAAGGAAACCAAGGCGGGGGACGTGATTATCGAGATGCCGCGATAGCACTCACCCCGCCATTGTGGTCGACCGGTGGGCCCATCCCGTCGTGCGCTTTTCGATCCACGCCATCAGCGCGTACATGATGATGCCCTCGACAGCCAGCATGACCAGCCCGGCAAAGACCAGCGGCACGTTGAACTGGGATTGGGCCGAACTCATCATGAACCCAAGCCCGGAATTGGCTGCAACGGTTTCGGAAATCACCGAACCCACAAAGGCCAGCGTGATCGCCACTTTGAGCGAGCCGAAGAAATAGGGCATCGAGCGCGGGATGCCGACCTTGAGCATGATGTCCATCTTTTTGGCGCCCAGCGCGCGCAGCACGTCCTCGGTTTCCGGCTCGATGGTGGCGAGCCCCGTCGCAACGTTCACGACGATGGGGAAAAAGGCGATGAGGAAGGCCGTCAAAACGGCCGGTACGGTGCCGATGCCGAACCAGATGACCAGAATGGGCACCAGCGCCACCTTGGGAATGGCGTTAAATCCCACCATGATCGGGTAGAGCCCGGCATAGATGGTCCGCGACCAGCCGATCAACAGCCCCAGCGCCAGCCCGCCGACCACAGCAAGGATGAAGCCCAGCGTTGTGGTATAGAGCGTCTGGATCGAATGGCGCTGGATGGCCGGCCAATACTGGACAATCGCCTCGAAAATCCGCGTTGGCGCCGGGAACACGGTATGAGGCAACCCTGAAAGCCGCACACCGATTTCCCAGATGACAAACAGGGCGACCGTATAGATCCACGGCATCCAGGGCAGCCAGTTGAACGGCTTTTTGGCGATCGGTTTGCTGACGGTGACGGCGGGTGCGGGTGTATCGGTCATGCCACGGCCCTCGCTTCGGCGATTTCGGCCCGCAGCGCATGGACCATGTCGTTGAAGTCCGGTTCGTACATCACATCCAGTTCGCGCGGGCGGGGGAACGGCACGGTGTGCACGTTGACCACCCGCCCCGGGCGCGCACTCATCACATGGATGGTATCGGCCAGAAACGCCGCTTCGCGCAAATCGTGGGTGACAAGGACAATGGTGACGCCCTGCGCGGCGTGCAAATCGCGGATCACCTGCCAGAGTTCCTCGCGGGTGAACGCGTCAAGCGCACCGAACGGCTCGTCCAGCATCAACAGATCGGGTTCATGGATCAGCGCGCGGCACAGATTGGCCCGCTGCTGCATGCCGCCCGAAAGCTGCCAGGGAAATTTCGAGCCGAAGCCTTTCAGCCCCACCGTTTCGAGCAGCGCCTCGGCCTTGGCGACATATTCGGCCTTGTGCCGGCGCAGGCGATGGCGGTGCTTTTCGACGATCTCGAGGGGCAGCAGAATGTTATCGAGCGTGGTGCGCCAGGGCAGCATCGTTGGGTTCTGGAACGCCATGCCGACAATGGAGACCGGCTTGGTGACGTAGCTGCCCGCCACCGTCACCACTCCGGTCTGCGGGATATGCAGGCCCGTGACCAGCTTCATCAGTGTCGATTTCCCGCACCCCGACGGCCCGACCACGGCCGCGAACTCGCCCTTGGCGACGCTCATGTCGAGCCCCGAGACGGCCAGCGTGCCCTCCGGCCCGCCATAGCGCATGTCGACATTTTCGATTTCAACGAGCGGTTTGCTCATGGTCTGCCCCCTCTGCTGGCCGGGCTCACAACAAGCCCGGCCAAAGCGTGATCAGTCGAACATGCGCTCTTCGGCGGGCGGCAGGAAGCTGTCGTCGAAGACGTCCGCTGCCGAGATGTCGGACGAGATGCCGATCGAAGTGCCGAGCTGTTCGATTGACGCATCAAGACGGTCCATATCCACGCCGCCGAACCCGTTCTCCTGAACGTAGGGCGTATTGATGTTCATCTCATTGGCCATTTCCAGCCGCTCGGTCTCGATATCGACATCGAGAATGTCGTTGGCTGCAACCACCGCAGCCGCGCCGGCGGCAGGATCGGCCACCGCATCGGCAAAGCCCTTGGCAAGGGCGCGCAGCATGGCTTCGACCACTTCGGGATTTTCGGCGGCGAAATCGGTGTTGACCAGAATGGCGTTGCCGTACAGCTCGAGCCCGTGATCGGCCATCATGATCGGAACGATGTCCTCGTCGGACACCCCTTGCGCCTTGAGATTGAGGATCACCGAGAAAGCGAACCCGAACACCGCATCGACGTCACCCTGCGCCAGCATCGGCTCACGCACCGGGAAGCCGATGGATTCGATGGTGATGTCGGACGTGTCGATCCCCGAGGCCTCAACGAAGGCCGGCCACTGGGCGAACGCCCCATCGGGCGGCGGTGCGCCCAGCGTCTTGCCTTCGAGCGATGCAGGATCTTCGGTGATGCCGAGCGAAGAGCGCCCCACGACCGAGAAGGTCGGGGTTTCATAGACCATCATCACCGCCTTGATCGGCTGGCTGGCGTCCTCGTCGAGGAACTTGATGAGCGAATTGATATCGCCAAAGCCCATGTCATAGGCACCCGTTGCGACGCGCGGGATGACTTCGACCGAGCCATTGCCGACATCGAAGGTCACATCGAGCCCTTCTTCTTCGAAATAGCCATTGTCGCGGGCCAGCATAAAGCCGGCGGCGGGACCTTCGATGCGCCAGTCGAGCGTAAAGCGGACCGGCGTCAGGTCCTGGCCCATGGCCGGCACGGCAAGGCCTGCGCCCAGAACGAGCGACCCTGCAGCCAGCGTGAACAGTCTGCGATCAAGCATGATGATATTACCCCTTGGTTTTGCCGGGGTTGATACAAGCGCGGCGATTTTTGACTGTAAAGTAAAAAATGCCGATTTCGCAGCCATCGGCCGCTATTGCCTATTCAATGTGCGCCCTGCACCCGGCTCTCGCACATTCCGTATGCAACAGGGCGATCAAAGCGGAAGCCCGGCCGGCGCCTTGACTTCCCTGATGCTCAAATTCGAATGAATCCGCGCAACCCCGGGCAGTCGGGCCACGAGATCGCGGTGCAATCGCTCGAAGGCGGCGGCATCCTCGCAGACCACGCGCAGGATGTAGTCGGACTGGCCGGCCATCAGATGGCATTCGAGGATTTCGGGAATGTCGCTCACCGCCTTTTCGAACGCTTCGAAAGTCTTTTCCGACTGGCTGGTGAGCGACAACTCGATGAAAAACTGCATCGAAAGCCCGAGCTTTCCCCGGTTCAGGACGGCGCGATAGCCAGCGATAAATCCACGCTCCTCAAGCGCCTTGAGGCGTCGATGACAGGCCGATGCGGAAAGCCCGATCCGGTCGCCGAGTTCGCTCATCGACAGCGCTGAATCCTTCTGGATGGCGCGCAGGATCTTGCGATCGATCTCATCGATGGGCAATTTCATCACGCGTTTCCCCTACATGGCGCAACAGCATCCCGCCCGTTTAAAGAATTGCAGATCAATCTGCAATGTCACTGTGCTTTAGCCGCGTTACACTGTTGTCTTCACAAGGAGAGGGAGATCGACATGCGTATCGGCGTGCCGAGAGAAATCAAGAACCATGAATATCGGGTCGGCCTGACCCCTGAAAGCGCTGCCGAACTTGTCGCTGCAGGCCATGACATCCTGATCGAAACCGGTGCCGGCGCCGGGATCGGCGCGGCCGACGCCGCCTATGAGGCCGCCGGCGCCAAAATCGCCCCCGATGCGGGCGCGGTCTTTGCCAAAAGCGAAATGATCGTCAAGGTCAAGGAGCCACAGGCCGCAGAGCGCGCCATGCTCTCGGACGGCCAGATCCTTTTCACCTATCTCCACCTTGCCCCCGACCCCGAACAGACCGCCGATCTGGTGAAATCGGGCGCCATCTGCATCGCCTATGAAACGGTGACCGACCCGACCGGCGGGCTGCCGCTGCTGCGGCCCATGAGCCAGGTGGCCGGCCGCATGTCCATTCAGGCCGGCGCAACGGCGCTGGAAAAATCCCATGGCGGACGCGGCGTTCTTTTGGGCGGCGTGCCCGGCGTCCATCCAGCCAAGGTGGCCGTGCTCGGCGGCGGCGTCGTGGGCTTTCATGCGGCGCAGATGGCCGTCGGCATGCACGCCGACGTGACAATTTTGGACAAGAGCCCCGCAGCGCTCGAGCGGCTGTCCAACCATTTCGGCGCCTCGGCCCGCGTGCTCTATTCCAACCGCGCCGCGGTCGCCACCGCCATTGCCGAGGCCGATCTGGTGATCGGGGCCGTGCTGGTGCCCGGCGCCGCTGCACCCAAACTGGTGACACGCGACATGCTGGCCACCATGCAGCCCGGCGCGGTGCTGGTCGATGTCGCCATCGATCAGGGCGGGTGTTTTGAGACCTCAAAGCCCACAACCCACGCCGCCCCGACCTATGTCGTCGACGACATCGTCCACTATTGCGTGGCCAACATGCCCGGCGGGGTGGCCCGGACATCGACCTACGCGCTCAACAACGTCACCCTGCCCTTCGCTCTGGCGCTGGCCAACAAGGGCTGGAAAAGAGCGCTGGCCGAGGATGGCCATTTGCGCAATGGGCTGAATGTGGCCCATGGCGCCATAACATGCGAGCCGGTGGCCGAAGTCCTCGGCTATGATTATCTGCCGGCCGAAAAGGCACTGGCCATGTAATCGGCCTGAAAGATCAGTCGGCGATTTCGGGCGTTTCGATATAGACCACAAGCCCCTGATCGTCCGTCCAGCGGGCCGAAACGATGCTTTCGGGCTCGATTTCCATGTGATCGAGCCCGTCCCACACCCCTTCTATCGTGTTGAGGCGGGCCAGCAGCGCGTCCGAACCGTCATAGCCGCAGACATTGACATCGACCCTTTGAATATAGGCCAGTGTTTCGCTGGACTCCTCCTCCAAAAAGGCCTCCAGCTGTGCTGCAAAGGCTGCGCTATCGGTGCAGTTTTCGCCATTGGCATCGGCTTCAGGCAACACCGCAGCGCCGGGCGTAGCGGCAACCTCGTCCTTCACCGCGGCTTTCTCGACGGTTTCTTGTGTCTGACCATCCGAACCGAGCGACACACCACCGCCAATGGTGGGTGTGCTGTCGTCCGGCCCCAGTGTCGCCTCACCGTCTGCCTCGATCCCGACGCCGTCGGGGCCCACCTCGATCGTAAGGCCGCCATCAACGTCGCGCTCGGTTTCGATGCCGAGCAATCCCGAGCCGGTCGACCCTGAATTGCCGCCGTCCGACTCGATCCTCTGCCCGAAGGCCGGAGCGGTGAAGATCAGCACAGCGACGGCCAGGACAATGGTTCGTTCCATCTTTGATTCCCCGGAAAAGAAAAAGGGGCGCAGCGCCGAAACGCTGCGCCCCGACTGGCCCTAACGGCAGGTATCAGTCCTGCTGGTAGGTGTAGATGGTCAAAGAGCCATCATTGTGGTTCTCGAGAGCGACGACATCTGACACATCGATGTCGTTGTTCGACAGCGCATCCGACAGAGCCGAATTTCCGCTGATCTCGTTCTGGAGATCGGAGATGTTGGTGTCGTTGCCCGAAAGGGCGTCGTTAAGCGCGGTGAGGTCGAAATCGTTGAACGCCTCGCCGACATCGACGAACGAGACTTCGCTGACATCGGCAAAATCGGAAACATCGCCATTGCCCGCGGAGATCGCGTTCAACAGATCCGAGAACGTCCCGATGCTGCCAACCGAGGTGTCACCGCCGGTCACATCGCCACCGTCGACATCGCCGCCGGTCACCGAACCGGTTACATCGTCGACCGTATCGGACACACCCAGATCATTGGTCACATTGCCCGTGACATCGTCCACGGCATCAACCGTGCTGTCGACGCTGGAATCGACGGTATCGGTCACGCCGTCGAGGATCGAGGTGTTGGAGTCATCGGACTCCGAATTCTGCGCAACGGCAGCCGAAGTCAGAAGGGCCGCACCGGCAACACCGGCGAGAAGGGTCTTGGCAAGAGCATTCATTGTTCAGTCTCCTTTTTCAAAAAGAGCACAGCCATTTGGCCGGCGCTCCATGACCGTCTGTAGCGATCGGGAGAAGTAACGGAGGCCGCTCAACTAAAGTTTCCGATTTTTATTATATTTTTCAATGCGTTAAATTGGTTAAACGCCATTTGCGCGATCGCCGTTCGGGCAATCGCGTCCTGGCAGTTGATGACAAGCTCTATTGAAAAAGATCGCAAATGCGTCGGAGACGCGGGGGTGAATCGTGGAACTCGTCGCCCATTCACAACCCCGCGCCGGGTTTATTGTTCCATCACGATCGGCGCCGGCAATCGGCCGGGGAAACACTGAATGAGGTGATCACGATTGCCCGTTGGTGTGCGCCAGAATGACCACGCTGCGCGGCGGCAGTTTGAGACTGGCATTCTCGATCGTAATCCGGTTATCGATGGCCGAGACCAGCGCCACTTCGAAACGGAGCCCCTGCTCGGGTGGCAGAGCGACCTCGATTTCCTCGCGCAGCCTGTTGAACCAGACGAGAAGGACCTCGCCCTCCTCGTGCAGGAACATGCCCAGGACCCCGGAATCGGCGCGGTTCCAATCCTTGTCGGTCATTTCAGCACCGTCGGGGCGAACCCACATGACATCCTTGAACCCGTCGGTTTTTTCCCCGGTCAGGAATTTGTCGCTCCTGAAGGCCGGATGGTTGCGACGCATTTCGGACAGGCTGGCAACGAAGTTGACAAGGTCTCCATCGGCATTTTCCCAGTCCAGCCAGGTGATCTCGTTGTCCTGTGCGTAGGCGTTGTTGTTGCCGCCCTGGGTGCGGCCGAACTCGTCGCCGGCCGTTAGCATGAGTGAGCCATGGGAGACGAAAAGCGTGGCCAGCAGAGCCCTTACGTCATTGCGGCGGGCGGTATTTATCGCCTCGTCATCGGTCTCGCCCTCGGCGCCGTTGTTCCATGAGTAGTTGGCGTTGTGCCCGTCGCGGTTGTCCTCGCCATTGGCGTCATTGTGCTTGTTTTCATACGAAACCAGATCGCCAAGCGTGAACCCGTCATGGGCGGCAAGGAAATTGACGCTGGCCGAAGGCTTGCGCCCGTCATGGTTGAACTGGTCGGCCGATCCGGCGACCTTGCCGGCGAGCGCTCCGATCATATGGTCCTCGCCGCGCCAGAATTTCCGCACCGTGTCGCGGTACTGGTCGTTCCATTCAATGAACGGTTCGCCGAACTGGCCGACGTGATAGCCGCCCGGCCCCGGATCCCACGGCTCGGCGATCAACAAGCAGTCTTTGAGGATGTCGTCGGTCCTGATGCGCTCGAGCAGTTCGGCATCGCGCGAGAACCCGTCCAGCGAGCGCCCCAGAACCGTCGCCAGATCGAACCGGAAGCCGGCGATCCCGAATTCGGTCACCCAATAGCGCAAACTGTCGATCACCAGATCCTGCACCGCCGGATGATCGCAGCGCAGCGTGTTGCCGGTGCCCGCATCATTGACCAGTGCCATTGCGCCATCCGCCTCCACATGGCGGTAATAGGTCAGCGCATCGAGCCCCTTCATCGAAATGACCGGCCCCTGGGAATCCCCTTCGCCGGTGTGGTTGTAAACCACATCGAGCACCACCCTGATCCCCGCCTCGCGATAGGTCTCGACCATATGGCGCAGCGATTGCGGCCCGCGCGGAATGATCCGCGGATCGGTGGCGAAATAGGTGATGGGGTTGTAGCCCCACACGTTGGTCAGGCCCAGCGAGGGCAGATGCCCGTCATCGATCCACCCGGCAATCGGCATCAACTCGACAACATCGACGCCGAGATGCTTGAGATGGTCGATGACATAGCCCGTCGTCATCCCCGCCAGCGTTCCCCGCAGCGGTCCCTGCACCGAAGGATGGCGCATGGTGAAGGGGCGAACGTTGAGTTCGTAAATGAAATTGGGCCGTGCGGGATCGGGCTCGAAATCGGTTTCGACAACCGGCCCCTGCACCAGCGCCTTGGGCACCAGGGGCGCGGTATCGACCGATTCATCGCGCGCCAGCCGCAGTTTCGGGCTGCGCACGAACGTCCTGTCGATGCGCCGTGCGTAAGGGTCGACCAAGAGCTTGTTGGGATCGAAATAATAGCCCTGCGCCGGATCGTATTTTCCATCGGCCCGCAGGCCGTAGCTGGCGTTTGCCCCGATCCCATCGATATGAACCGACCAGCGATTGCCATCGCCCCGGCTCATCTCGACCCGGTCGGTCTCCTCGTCCTGATCGTCGAACAGGCACACCCAGATCGCTTCGGCGGTCTCCGAATAAACCCCGAAATCCACACCGGTATCGGTCACCGTCGCACCGAGAGGGGCGGGTGAAGCAGGCTGCTTGTCTGATGACATTGAGGGACTTTCCGTCAGGTTATGACCGTTGGAGCATCGCGGCCGGTCCGGGCCTTGATCTCGGCGACAGCATCGGCCAGTGCGATCAGGTCGGCAAGTGCCTCCTGGGTATCCCTGTCATGCATGCCGTCGCCGGGCTCGAACCGCTCGATGTAAACCCGTAAAGTCGCGCCGACCGTTCCGGTTCCCGAGAGCCGGAACACCATGCGCGAACCGTCATCGAACCCGATGCGCAACCCCTGCCCCGTGGCGGTCGAGCCATCCACCGGATCGTTGTAGGAAAAATCATCGGCAAGGATCACCTTGCGCCCGTCCAGCCCGTTGGCGAGCAGACCCGGAAGCTTGGTGCGCAGATCGGTTATCAACGCCCTGGCGTCATCGGCATCGACCTCTTCGTAATCGTGCCGCGAATAATAATTGCGCCCGTATGTGGTCCAATGCTCGCGAACGATTTCATCGACGCTCTGCTTGCGCGCCGCCAAAATGTTGAGCCACAGCAGGACGGCCCACAGCCCGTCCTTTTCGCGCACATGGTCCGATCCGGTCCCCGCGCTTTCCTCGCCACAGATCGTGACCTGCCCCGAATCCAGCAGATTGCCGAAGAACTTCCAGCCCGTGGGCGTCTCGTAGAGCGCGATCCCCAACCGCTGGGCCACCCGATCCGCCGCCGCGCTGGTCGGCATCGAGCGGGCAATCCCGGCCAGCCCCTTGGCATAACCGGGCGCCAGATGGGCGTTGGCGGCCAGCAGCGCCAGCGAATCCGAGGGGGTGACGAACCGGTTTTTCCCGATGATCAGGTTTCGGTCGCCATCGCCATCCGACGCCGCGCCGAAATCGGGTGCGTCCGGGCTCATCATCAGATCGTAGAGATCTTTGGCATGAACCAGATTGGGATCGGGATGCCCGCCGCCGAAATCGGGCAGCGGGTTTCCATTGACCACGGTGCCTTCGGGAGCACCAAGGCGTCCTTCGATGATCGCCCTGGCATACGGGCCGGTCACCGCGTGCATGGCGTCGAACCGCATGGTGAACCCTTGCGCAAACATCGCCGCGATGGCGTCGAAATCGAACAGGGTTTCCATCAGCGCCGCATAGTCGGCCACCGGATCGATGACCTCCACGCTCATGCCCGCCACATCGTGCACCCCGATCTGGCCCAGATCGACATCGGGCGTGTCGACGCTCTTGTACTGGGTGATCTCCATGGACCGCGCAAAGACCGCATCGGTGATCTTTTCAGCCGCCGGGCCGCCATTGGACGCATTGTACTTTATGCCGAAATCGCCATCCGGGCCGCCCGGATTGTGGCTGGCCGACAGAACGATCCCGCCAAACGCCCCGTAATGGCGGATGATGTGGGAGGCCGCCGGGGTCGACAAGATGCCCCCCTGGCCGACCATCACCTTGCCGAACCCGTTGGCCGCCGCCATGCGGATGGCAATCTGGATGACACTGTCGTTGAAATAGCGGCCGTCGCCCCCGATCACCAGTGTCTGGCCCTGGCGGCCCGGCAGGCTGTCGAACAGCGACTGGATGAAATTTTCCACGTAATTGGGCTGCTGGAAATGCGTGACCCGCTTGCGCAGTCCCGACGTTCCCGGCTTCTGATCGGAAAATGGCGTTGTGGCGACAGTCCGGATGCTCACTGGGCTTCCCCCAAAATCTTCTGATAGAGCCCGGCATATTTGCCGGCGCTGTTGGTCCAGGAAACATCGGTCTTCATGCCCTTGCGCTGCATGCGCGACCAGATGTCGGGACGTTGATAGAGCGAGACGGAGCGCGAAATCGCTTCGCCCAGCGCCGGCCCATCGACCGGGGAGAACTGGACGCCTGTTGCAACCCCGGCTTCCACCGCCGCCTCATTGGCGTCGATCACCGTATCGGCCAGCCCACCCACACGGCTGACCAGCGGCACCGCGCCATAGCGCAGACCATAAAGCTGGGTCAGCCCGCACGGCTCGAACCGCGAGGGCACCATGAGCACATCGGCGCCCCCCTGCATGAGGTGGGACAGCGCCTCGTCATAGCCGCGCACGAACCCCACCCTCCCCGGGTGGCGCTCCGCCGCATCGCTCATGGCCGCCTCGAGCTGGATGTCGCCCGACCCGAGCACCGCAAGCGAGCCGCCCAACGAGACCAGCCAGTCGACATTTTCCGCAACGATGTCGATGCCCTTCTGCCAGGTTAGCCGCGAGACCAGTCCGAACAGCGGCCCCGTGTCCGCTTCTATCCCGAACCGTTCGGCCAGCGCCGCGCGGTTGGTGGTCCGCGCCTTGGTGTTGGCCGCACCGTAATGGGCAGCCAGTTCGGGGTCGGTCTGGGGGTTCCAGGCCGTCGCGTCGATACCGTTGAGGATACCGTAAAGATCGTGCCCGCGCTCGTTGAGCAGGCCCTCGAGCCCCATGCCATATTCGGGCGTGCGGATTTCGCGCGCATAGGTGGGGCTGACGGTGGTTATGGCATGAGCACAGCGCAGCCCGCCCTTCAAGAATCCCACCCCGCCATAATATTCGACCCCCGACATATCGAAGGCCTGGGCGGGCAATCGCAGATGGGGAAAGATGTCGGCGCCGAACTGGCCCTGAAAGGCGATATTGTGGATGGTAAGGATTACCCGCGTTTGTGTATCCCCGCCAAACGCCACATAGGCCGCAGCCATGGCGGCCTGCCAGTCATGGGCGTGGATGATGGCCGGACGGTAACCCTCCACCAGTCCCTTGGCCAACTCCGCCGCCACCCAGGACAGCGCCGCATACCGCTGCCAGTTGTCGGGCCAGTCGGCGCCGGTCTGGTCGACATAGATCCCGCCCGGCCGGTCAAACAGATGTTTGGCATCGAGCACGACCAGATCGAGCCCGGCCACCCGCGCCGCGATCAATTCGGCGGGCCCTCCGAACAGATCGTCAAACGTTGCAACCGTACGCCCCCGCTTGAGGGCCGCCTTGACCTGCGGATAGCCGGGCACAAGCGTGCGCATGGCAATATCGTACTCGGCCAGCGCCTCAGGCAGCGCCCCGGCCACATCGGCCAGTCCCCCGGTCTTGACCAGCGGGTAGATTTCGGAAGTGACCGAAAGGACATCCATCATTTCGAGGCAACGAGTCTGTTGATCATGGGCTGGGTAATCAGGGTGACACCGCTTTCGGTGCGGCGGAACCATTTCGCGTCGAACTCGGGGTCTTCGCCGACCACGAGCCCTTCGGGAATTTCCACCCGCGCATCGACCACCACCTTGTTGAGGCGCACGCCGCGCCCGATGGTGCATTGGGGCAGGACAACAGCTTCGTTGAGCTCGGAATAGGAATTGACCCGCGCCCCCGTCGCCAGCAGCGTGCGCCGCAACTGCGCGCCCGAAACGATACAATCGCCCGAAACGAGCGAGGAAATGGCCTGCCCGCGCCGCCCGTCGATATCGTGGACGAACTTGGCCGGCGGGGTGATTTCCGCGTGCGTCCAGATCGGCCATTCCCGGTCGTAGAGATCGAGCTGGGGGGTGATATCGGTGAGATCGATATTGGCTTCCCAATAAGCATCGATCGTCCCCACATCCTTCCAGTAGGATACCTGTTCGTGTTCCGAGCGCACGCAGGAGCGCGGAAACCGGTGCGCCCAGGCGGTGCCATTGGCAACGATATGGGGGATGATGTCCTTGCCGAAATCGCGACTGGACCCCTCGGTTGCCGCGTCGCGGCGCAACTGGTCCATCAGGAATTTGGTCTCGAACACGTAAATGCCCATCGAGGCGAGCGAGATACCGGGCTTGTCGGGGATCGAGGGCGGATCCTTGGGCTTTTCCATGAACTCGACGATCCGGTCGCGCCCGTCCACATGCATCACCCCGAAGGCCGAAGCTTCCCGCGAGGGCACTTCGAGACACCCCACCGTCACATCCGCCCCCGTGTCCACGTGCTGGCGCAGCATGAGCTCGTAATCCATCTTGTAGACGTGGTCGCCGGCCAGGATAACGATGTATTTGGTGTTGTAGTCGTCGATGATGTCGATGTTCTGATAGACCGCGTCCGCCGTTCCCGCATACCACATGTCCTCGGCCACCCGCTGGCTGGCCGGCAGGATGTCGAAGCTCTCGTTGCGTTCGGTACGCAAAAAGTTCCAGCCGCGTTGCAGGTGCCGGATCAGGCTGTGCGCCTGATATTGCGTGGCCACCGAAATGCGGCGGATGCCCGAATTGATGGCATTGGACAGCGCAAAATCGATGATGCGCGACTTTCCCCCGAAATAGACCGCCGGCTTGGCGCGCCGGTCGGTCAGTTCCATGAGCCGCGTGCCGCGCCCACCGGCCAGCACATAGGCCATGGCATCACGGGCAAGGGGCGCCGGGTTCTTCTTGTCGACCATGATCCTCTCCTTTGTTGCACCTCCGGCTGGTCCCTCTCCGGTGGCGTTTTCCTTTTTTTGCCTATCCCGGCTCAAATTGCAGGATGAGGGTCGACAGCGGCGGCAGAACGATCTCTGCCGTTGCCGGATAACCGAATTCATTGCCTTTGGTTGCGCTGACCACACCCTGATTGCCCGTGTTGGACCCCGCATACCAGCCCGCGTCGGTATTGATGCGCTCGACCCACCGCCCGGCGGCAGGCATGGGCAGCCGGTATTTTTCGCGCGGCACGGGGGTCAGATTGGTGATGACCACCACAGGGGCCGCATCGGGAGCTTTGCGCACCCAGGCCAGCACCGAATTGGCCTGATCGTTGGCAATGATCCACTCGAACCCTTCGGGCTCGCAATCGCGTCCATGCAGCGCCGGCAGTTCGCGATAGACGGTATTGAGGTCGGAAATCAGCCGCCTTATGCCTTCGTGAGATGGCGCATCGAGCAGCCACCAGTCGAGCGCATGGGCCTCGCTCCACTCTTCGCGCTGGGCAAATTCCTGGCCCATGAACAACAGCTTCTTGCCCGGATACCCCCACATGAAGGCATAATAGGCGCGAAGGTTGGCAAACTTCTGCCAGTCGTCGCCCGGCATCTTGGAGAGCAGCGACCCCTTGCCATGCACCACTTCGTCATGGCTCAGCGGCAGCGTGAAATTTTCCGAAAAGGCGTAGAGCAGCCCGAAGGTCAGGTCATGGTGGTGGAAGCGGCGGTGGATCGGCTCGCGCTGCATGTAGCGCAGCGTGTCGTTCATGAAGCCCATATTCCACTTGAACCCGAACCCCAGACCCTTGGCATAGGTCGGCGCGGTCACCCCCGGCCAGCTCGTCGATTCCTCGGCCACGGTGAAGGTGCCGGGGTGGTGGCCGTAGGTTTCGGCGTTGACGCGCTGGAGAAAGGCGATCGCTTCGATATTCTCGTTGCCGCCCTGACTGTTGGGCACCCACTGGCCCGGCTGGCGCGAATAATCGAGATAGAGCATGGAGGCCACCGCATCGACCCGCAGCCCGTCGATGTGGAACCTTTCCAGCCAGTAGAGCGCATTGTTGGTGAGAAAGCTCGAGACTTCCTTGCGCCCGAAATTGTAGATCGCCGTGTTCCAGTCCGGGTGATAGCCCTGACGCGGATCGGCGTGCTCGTAGAGCGCGGTGCCATCGAACTTGGCCAGCCCGTGCTCGTCGGTCGGGAAATGGGCGGGCACCCAATCGAGAATGATCCCCAGCCCCGCATTGTGCGCTGCATCGACAAACCGGGCAAACCCGGCCGGATCCCCGAACCGTGCGGTGGGCGCATAAAGCCCCGTCGGCTGATAGCCCCAGCTCGGATCGTAAGGGTGCTCGGAAATCGGCAGCAACTCGATATGGGTAAAGCCCATATCGGCGGCATAGGGCACCAATTGCTCGGCAAGCTGCTCATAGCTCAAGAACCCGCCATCGGGCCGCTTGCGCCAGGAGCCCAGATGCACCTCGTAAACGCTCATCGGTTCGTGGCGGTAGTCGCGCGATTTGCGCGCTTCCATATACGCCTGGTCGGTCCAGGCAAACGGGGTCGGGTCAGCCACCACCGAAGCGGTTTTTGGCCGCATCTCCGATTGCTGCGCATACGGATCGGCCTTGAGCGGCAGGAGATTGCCCTCCTTGCCGATGATCTCGTATTTGTATTGCGCGCCTGGCGTGACGCCGGGCACGAAAATTTCCCAGATGCCGATCTGGTTGCGCAGCCGCATGGCGTGGCGTCGCCCGTCCCAATCGTTGAACGAGCCGACAACCGAAACGCGCCGCGCATTGGGTGCCCAGACGGCAAAATGGGTGCCCTCCACGCCCTCGAATGTCATGAAGTGGGCGCCCATCTTGTCGAACAGGCGCAGATGGGATCCCTCGCCGATGTAATAGTCGTCCATCGGGCCGAGCACCGGGCCAAACGAATAGGGATCGATCACATCCCACTCGCCCCCGTCATTGCCGGCATGGTACAGTACGGGTTGAAAACGGTCTATGGTCACCGGACCTTCAAAAAAGCCCGCATCGTCCCGTTTTTCAAGCTTTCCCAGGGGCTTGCCATCGAGTGTGCGCACCTCGGCCCATTGGGCGTGAGGCACGAGTGCACGGGCGACCCATTGGCCCTCACTCTCGTGCAGGCCCAAAATCGCGAAAGGGTCGTCGTGTTGTCCACTCACCACCCGAGCGATCTGTTTGGGATCGGCCTGCCATCCGGACTGCTTTTTTGCCAAGTGCTCTACTCCCCCTCTGATGTCGGTGCATCAGTCTGTTTGTTATGAACCCGCCGGAGACCCCCAAGTTCCGGCGTCCCGCAGTCAAATCGTCAGATGTGCGGCGCTCCCCAGATATCGTCGGCATATTCACGGATCGTGCGATCCGAGGAAAACCAGGCCATTCTCGCTGTATTGCGGATCGCCATGGCGTTCCAGACCGTGCGGTCGTTCCAGAACGTATCGACCTTGCGCTGCGCGGCGCAATAGGCGTCGAAATCGCGCGCCACCATGAACCAGTCATGGTCGTAAAGCCCATCCATCAGGGCGCGATAGCGCGCCCGGTCGTCGGGCGAAAACACTCCCGACCCGATCGCTTCGATGACCTCGCGCAACGATTGACTGGCTTCGATCAATTCGCGCGGCGGCCGGTTCTGAGCCCGGACGTCATCGACCTCGTCCGAGGTCATTCCGAAAATAACAATGTTTTCCGGCCCCAACCGCTCGCGCATCTCGACATTGGCCCCATCCATGGTGCCGATGGTCAAGGCCCCGTTGAGCGCAAACTTCATGTTCCCGGTCCCCGAGGCTTCCATGCCGGCGGTGGAAATCTGTTCGGACAGATCGGCGGCCGGGATAATGGTTTCGGCCAGCGACACGTTGTAATTGGGCAGGAACACCACCTTCAAGAGCCCACGCACGGCGGGGTCGTTGTTGATGACCTTGGCAACGTCGTTGATGAGCTTGATGATGAGCTTGGCGTTCCAGTAACTGGGCGCCGCCTTGCCCGCGAAGACCTTGACCCGCGGCACCCAGCGCTTTTCGGGATGGGCGCGGATCATGTTGTACTGCGCCACCGCTTCCATGATGTTGAGCAATTGGCGCTTGTATTCATGGATGCGCTTGATCTGGATATCAAACAGCGCATCGGGCGAGACCGTGACCCCTGCCCGCTCCTTGATGAGCGCCGCAAGGCGTTCCTTGTTGCCACGCTTGACGGCTGCGAACTGGTCCTGGAACGACTTGTCCTCGGCATGCACGTCGAGCTTGATGAGCTGTTCGATATCGTCCTTGAAATCGGGGCCGATGCGCTCGGAAATCAGCCGGGTCAGCGCCGGATTGCACTGCATCAGCCAGCGGCGTGGCGTGACACCATTGGTCTTGTTGTTGATGCGGTCGGGGTAGAGTTTGTGCAGATCGGCAAACACCGTCTGCTTCATCAATTCGGTATGCAGGGCGGAAACCCCGTTGATCGAATGGGACCCCACAAACGCCAGCTGCCCCATACGCAACCGACGGCCACCATTCTCGTCGATCAGGGAAATCGCCGCGATCCGGGAGTCATCGAGCCCTTTTTCGCGCGCTTCCTCGAGCACCATGGCGTTTATGGCATAGGCAATCTGCATCTGGCGCGGCAAGAGCCGCTCGAGCAGCGCCACGGGCCATGTTTCCAGAGCCTCGGGCAACAGCGTGTGGTTGGTGTAGGAGAAAATGCCCTTGGTCAGCTTCCAGGCTTCGTTCCAGCTCAGCCCCTGCACGTCCATCAGGATACGCATCATTTCGGCAATCGAAATCGCCGGATGGGTGTCGTTGAGCTGGATGGCCACCTTGTCGGGCAGCGAGCCCAGATCTCCATATTGCTGGAGATGGCGGCGTACGATGTCCTGCAGCGAGGCCGAGGAAAAGAAAAACTCCTGCCGCAGCCGCAATTCCTGACCGGCCGGCGTGGAGTCGGCGGGATAGAGCACGCGGGTGATCGAGACAGCCTTGGCGCTTTCTTCCAGCGCCCCGATATGGTCGCCCGAATTGAAGCGGTCGAGCAGCAGCGGATCGATCGGCTGGGCGCTCCAAAGGCGCAGGGTATTCACCCGCGCGCCGCGCCACCCCACGACCGGTGTATCGAAGGCCACCGCATTGAGATGTTCGGCCGGATGCCAGACCTGCCGCACGCTGCCATCGGGCTGGGTGACCGGCTCGACCGATCCGCCGAACCCGATCTCGTAAGCGCTTTCGCGACGCTCGAATTCCCATGGATTGCCGTGTGCAAGCCAGTCTTCGGGCAATTCGACCTGCCAGCCATCGCTCATTTCCTGGCGGAAAAGCCCGTGGACATAGCGGATGCCATAGCCATAGGCGGGCACCTTGATCGTCGACATCGATTCAAGAAAACAGGCGGCCAGACGGCCAAGACCGCCATTGCCGAGCGCCGCGTCGGGCTCGCGCTCGATCAATTCGTCCAGATCGACATTGAACGAGGCCAGCGCCTCGCGTATCGGCTCCATCATGCCGAGATTGGACACGGCGTCACGCATCAGCCGCCCGATCAGAAATTCGAGGCTGAGGTAGTAGACGCGCTTTTGCGATGTCCGCCAGGTATCGCGCGTCGACTCCATCCACTGGTCGATGATCCGGTCGCGTATGGTCAGGATGGTCGCGGTCAGCCAGTCCGTGCGGCGCGCGACAATCGGGTCCTTGCCAACGGCATAGGTCAGCTTTTCGAGGATTTCGTTGCGAAGCGTTTCAGCGTCGCTGGCCCGTGGCTGAGGGGTGGGGGCATCGTAAACGATCGGCTTTTGCGGCATATCGCAACCCATGGTTCATGTCTGTTCCTCCCCTCAGAGACCACGAGTGTTGCACGAGTTCTGGCCGCATTCCAGCACCTTTAGCGTCATGGCGCTCATGCGCTTCCAACATGGTTGAACAAAAAATGCATCGGACACGGAACCGGCGGGCCACAGGCGCGTTTTAGGGGCAGCCGATGGAGGCGCCCCTACCTTCATCGTGCCAAGCCCTGACCCTAAAGAGGATTGCTGCCCGGCGATCCTCTTTTTTTGTGCGATGGCGGAACCATCATCGCCGTCCGGCATTTATTGGAAACGCGGATGCGTTTCCCCCAAGCGCTTTCGCTATCAGAAAGGCCGGGAGCCCCAAAGGCTTCCCGGTCTTTCCTCGTTCGGGGCGGGATTTCAGGATCGCTCGGATCAGGTGATGTGGCTGCCGTCGATGCGCAGGGCATAGTCCACGCGGCTGCCATTGACCGCAAGCTCGCCCATTCCATCCACCGCCAGCGGCACGACGCTTTCGAGAAATTTGCGGGTCAGCGGCTCGATCTCGTGGGCCGTCGATCCGGCGCCCAGCCGTTCGGTCCATTTGATGATCAGATTGCGCCCACCATCCGACCGCGATTCGACGCTGAACGCCACGTTGATGGCCCCGTCGCCGGGATACAACTGGCCGTTGCGAACAGAGTTGGATGCCAACTCGTGGATGGCGAGCCCCACATAGAGCGCTGCGTTGGGCGAGACGACCAGGTCGTCGCCCTTGAGGTCGACCGGCAGCGCGTTGTCGCGGTGAAAAAGGGCAATCTGGCGCGAGATCAGATCGCTGAGCAAAGCGCCCTGCCAATCCCGATCGGTCACCAGATCCTGGGCGCGGGCGATCGCTTGCAGGCGCCCCGAGAAAGCCGTAACGAAGCCTGGAACGCTGGTGGCGCTGCGCGCGGTCTGGGACGCAAGCGAAAGCACGATGGCCATAAGATTGCGCGAACGATGGCTGACCTCACGCAGCAGGTTCTTGAGTTGAACCTCGCGGCGCTTCTGGGCACTGATATCGATGATCGTGGAATAGACCCCGATCGCCGAGCCGACCGGATCGAGATCGGGGTCGATCCAGATATCGAACCAGCGGACCTCCCCGGAAATATTGACCGGCAACTCGAAGCGTTGGGGCTCACGGGTTTGGAGGACATGAAGTTTGGTGGCACGGAGCCGCTCAGCGGCCAGCCGGGGCAGGAAATCGGAATCGGTGTTTCCCAGAACATCGGTGAGCTCTATGCCGGAGGGAAGGTTTTCCGCCCATTCATAAAGCAGATCGCGGTTCTGATAACTCAGGGAGACCGGCGTTCGACTCAGGGCCCTCATGGCAAACGCAAAGCGGCGAGAACTCTCGAGGGTACCCCCGCCTGACTTTCCGTTGTCCTGACCCTTCATAGGCGACGCATGTTTGTCCGAGTGTTCCACAAGCCCCACTTAAACCGCCCCGATGGGCGGCTCGTTTTTCGTCTCAGCACCATGGGGCTGCTAGCGTGCGCGCCGAGCCAACCCGAAGATGAGACCAATAACCATTGCGACGAGAAATACAAAGAATAGAATCTGTGCAATCGAGGATGCTGCCCCGGCGATCCCGCCAAATCCGAGAACGCCGGCGATAATGGCAATTATGAGAAATGCCAGAGCCCAACCGAGCATGATCGTACTCCCGTAAAATTCTGAACGTGTGGGAGAACGAACCGGGCGCCGGGTTGTTCCGGCGCCGCGCCGATTTATGCGGCCTGTTCCATCTGTTCGGAAAAGAACAGCACCTGACTGACCAGCGCCTTGACCATGTCGGGCTGGAAGGGCTTGGTGACCAGAAAGGCAGGCTCGGGCCGTTCACCGGTCAGAAGACGTTCAGGGAACGCGGTGATGAAGATGACCGGCACGCTGGCCGAGCGCAACATGTCGTTGACCGCGTCGATGCCCGAGCTGCCATCGGCAAGCTGGATATCGGCGAGAACGAGGCCGGGCCGGCGCTGATTGAAAAGCTCGACAGCTTCCTTGTGAGTCCGCGCAACGCCGGTCACCGAATGGCCCAGCGACTCAACCATCTGCTCGATGTCCATGGCGATCAGGGGCTCGTCCTCGATAATCAGAACGGTGGTTGCAACCTGACGCGCCATCTCCGTGGAAGCGGATTCGATGAGCTCGGCGAATTCCACGTCGCTGACGCCAAGAATTTCGGCACCCTCGGCGTTGGAAAACCGTTCGACGGCCATGAGAAGAAAAGCCTGACGCGGCAGCGGCGCAATCGCACGCAAACTGCGGCGAGCCTGCTCTTCCCATGCGTGTGCCGCGGGAGGCAGCTCGGCCAGATTGATATCGACCGACTTCCAGAGCTGGGAAAAGACCTTGTAAAGGGCCACCTTGGGATCGAGGTCGGTCGGAAAGATCGACCTGTCGGCAACAAGCGCCTCGAGCGTTGCAGAAACATAGGCGTCGCCACTCGACTGGCTACCGGTCAACGACCGCGCAAAACGCCTCAGATAAGGAATGTGCGGCGCAATCAACTCAGCAAGATTCATAAATATAGCTCCCTCGGATAGTCGCCTCGCCTTACGCGCAGGCGGCGACAATGGACCGATAACGGCACCTTTGACGAAAAGTTCCGCAACGATGGAACTTTTTTTGACTCTTGACGTTTCCGGAGCCAACAACAAGTCGCTTTGTGGGGTAAACGTGACGCAACTCAGCAGCAAAAACATGACCAGTGACGATCAGGACGAAAAGGTCCGTGAGGGCGAAGAAAAGCCAAGCCTGGGAGCAGATTCACAGGCCTTCATTGGGCTCAAGCTACGCGAACTCTACGACGACGTCGTCGCAGAGCCGGTTCCCGATCGTCTGCTTGAGCTGCTTGGCAAGCTCGGAGACGATGACAAGTCCAAGTCCGAATAGGAGGCGGCCATGTCAGACACATATGATTTCCGCGCCGAACTGCTCGCCGTAATTCCCAATCTTCGTGCCTTTGCCATGTCGCTTGTCGGTGCAGCCGACAAGGCCGACGATCTGGTGCAGGAGACGCTTGTGCGCGCCTGGGACAAGCGGTCCTCGTTCACGCCCGGCACCAATCTCAAGGGCTGGCTCTTCACCATTCTGCGCAATGAATTCTATAGTCAGATGCGCAAGCGCAAGCGCGAAGTGTCCGATCCCGAAGGGGCAATGGCCGAAAAGCTCTCGAGCCATCCCGAACAGGTCGGCCGCCTCGATATGGAAGATTTCAAGAAGGCCGTAAACCAGCTCCCCGAAGATCAGCGCGAAGCGCTCATCCTGGTGGGCGCCTCGGGATTTTCCTACGAGGAAGCGGCTGAAATCTGCGATTGCGCAGTCGGCACGATCAAGAGCCGTGTCAGCCGTGCCCGCACGCAGCTGGCGACCATCCTCAAGCTCGAGGGCGATGGCGAGTTCGGTCCCGACGCCGTGGCGGTCGGGGTTATGAACCTTTCCTCCTCCAGCGCGGCCTGACACATCAAAAAACGCGGAAAATTAAGGGGTTTCGGGCATTGCGCCCGGAACCTCTCTTTCGTTTCGGCGTTAGAGTTGCGGGTATAACTCAAACATGGGAGGCCAATCATGGCCCGAGCCGCAACAACAGCCCGTACAGCAAAAGCCAACACTGACGATCCGGCAAAAGATCTCGATGCCGAAATCGCGGCGCTGCGTGAAGACGTCGCCGCCATCACGGCAACGCTGGGCGATGTCGTCAAATATCGCACCGACGGAGCCAAAACCGAAGCCCGCCGCCTCCGCAAGACCGCGGAACAAAAGGGCGAAGAGACACTGGAGCAGGTCCAGGACAGTTTCGAGGCCGCGGAAGGCGAACTCAAGTCGATGATCCGCGAAAAGCCGATCTCGTCAGTGCTTATCGCGGCCGGCGTCGGTTTCGTTCTTTCCAAAATTCTTTAAGGAGCGGCGCCATGGCGCTGACCGCACCTTTCACGGCGGTGACCGACCGCGCAACATCGGCTGTCCGGTCGATGGGGCTGTCGGTTGCCGTTTACGCAATCATCGGCCTGATCGGCCTGGTCGGGCTCGGCTTCCTTATCGCCGCGCTCTATATCTGGCTGGCTCAGGAAACCGGCCCGTTGGAAGCCGCCCTGATTATGGGCGCGGGCTTTCTTGTTCTCGCGGGCATTTCGCTGGGTATCGTCATCGCCCGGCACAAACACAAGAAAGAACAGAAGCGCCGCAATTCCGCCAATACGGCGATGATGGCGTCCACTGTTTCGCTGGCATCGACCGGCCTGCGCATCGCCTCTCGAGCCCGGGGACGGTTGTTCTGGCCCGCCGTGGCCGCCATCGCGCTTGGCTGGTATTTCGGCACGTCCGGCGGCGATGACGACGATTGAGCCTAGCAACACACGGGAAAAAGGCCGGTCAATGTGACCGGCCTTTTTTTGTGGCCGGGATTACGCGTGGTCCTTGGCCAGCGAATTGAGCTTGAAGAGCTTGTCGAGATCGGCACCGCGCAGCACGCCTTTGTTCGCCGGAGCGGCGTGATGGTCCCTGAGAGTTTCAAGCAGTTCGATCTTGCGTGCATGGGACAGTGTGGGGTCCCTGGCAATTTCGGCTGGGCTACAGTCATGGCGCCAGCATCGAAACAGGCAGGTATGGTCTTGTCAGCCATGGCATCCCTCCTTTTCAGGGAGAAATGCGGGTTGGGGATGGCCCACCAGTGCCGTTGTGAAAATCCACCATCCGCTCCTCGCCCGGGCGGCTGACATGGCAAAAGGGCCGGCTTGGAGGCCGGCCCTTTCCCGTCAAGTGTGGTAGGCGTTGGTTACTCGACGATCAGCGAGTTGTCTTCGGGAGCCGAGAGATAGGCTTCCTCGTCATACTCGGGAGCGGCTTCCAGTTCCTCTGCGGTAAGCGGAGTGCGCAGGATCAGGCCGCCATTTTCGTCACGGACGAAAGTCAGATTGTCGAAGGCAACGGCAACAGGCTTGGTGGCAATACCCAGGAAGCCGCCGAAGTCGATGACAACGGCATCAACCGTGCCGTCTTCCGAAAGCAGGATGTCGCCAATCGAGCCGATTTCCTCATCGCCCGCGCCGTAAACCGCCGTACCGGTCAACTCATCTGCCGAAATATCGGCGGTAGCGACCGATTCCATGCTGTCGAAATCGGCAGCAGCGGCAGCGTCGGCTTCAGCCGGGGCTTCCTCGGCTGCCATCGCGTCTTCAGCCGGAGCGGCTTCTTCGCTTGCCATGGCATCATCGGCCGGGGCAGCTTCTTCGCTTGCCATGGCATCATCGGCCGGAGCAGCTTCTTCAGATGCCATCGCGTCATCAGCCGGGGCAGCTTCTTCGCTTGCCATGGCGTCATCGGCAGGGGCAGCTTCTTCAGTTGCCATCGCGTCGTCAGCGGGGGCGGCGGGCGCCATAGCATCACCGGCGGGAGCGGGAGCCATGGCATCGCCGGCACCCATCGAATCCATTTCGGCGGCGGCAGCCGATTCACTTGCCAGCCATTCCTGGCGGTCGAATTCGGCAGCATTTTCAAGCTGTTCGCGGGTCATGCTGGCAACGAGACGGTTATTGCCGTCCATATCCTCGGACAGTTCAAGGTCGGACCAGTTGATGGCGACGCTCTTCTGGCCGATGCCAAGGAAACCGCCGACACCGACGACAACGGCACCGATTTCGCCGTTCTGGTCGAGCACGAAGTCATTGACGTCGCCGATGGCTTCGGCGTCGTCGCCCGTGGAATTATAAATGGTTTCACCGATGATTTCGGTGGCCAGCCAACCGTCGGCATTGATGCCGGTTTCTTCGGCGCTAACAAGAGGCTCCTGCGGAGTTTCGGGTTCCGCGGGCGTCTCCATCATGGGTTCTGCAGGGGCCATGGCGGGATCAGCCGGGGCCATTTCCTGAGCATAGGCGCCGCCGGTAACAACCAGAGCCAGCGCGGTCGAGGCAAGAAGCTTGCGATACATTAGTTTTCTCCTGAAATCGCTTGTTTCAAGTTTTCAGGCTGGAACCGCGAGGCTCAACTCATGCCCCGATCGGCACCCCAGCCGTCATGGCAAATGAACGTCGCCTTCCCCGCTTGGTTCCCCAATGCAACGAGAATCCCCAACAAATGCGGGCTTTGGAACACAATGCGCGGTCTGTCCGTTTCCTTTGAATCAGCCACCACCGACTCCGGCCGCAAATGTGTCGCTAATGCCTTTGTCTTGGCGTTATTGCGCCATTGGCCCAGCACATTCACAAGCGACAAAGGGAGCGATCATCCATGCTCCCGGATTTGTGATTTATGAGTTTTCCAGGCTTTGCACGTAATCCCGCCCAATCGGCATCATCGGCTCCCATCAAGGGCTACAGCCGCCGAGGGTTCATCATCGGTTGGCTGGCGATCATCTGTCTGGGGGTCGGGGGATTTGTGTTCGCCTCGAGTTATCTTTCGCCCTCGAGCGCCCACCTCCGGCTCGCCAACATCGCCGGAACGGTCCACACCGTGATCAGTCCCGGTTAAGCGGCCAACCCGCTCGCCTTGCCCGAAGCCCAGGCCCATTGGAAGTTGTAACCTCCGAGCCAGCCGGTCACGTCGACCGCCTCGCCGATGAAATAGAGCCCGGGCACGGCCTTGACCTGCATGTCGGTGGAACTGAGCGCCGCGGTATCGATGCCGCCCAAAGTCACTTCGGCCGTGCGATACCCTTCCGTGCCGACCGGTTTGACCCGCCAGTCCGAAATCGCGGCGACGATGGCGTCCATGCCCTTGCGCCCCAGATCGGCAAGATTGCCCGAAACGCCAGCCTGCGCCACAACCAGTTCGGCCACCCGGCGTGGCAGCAGCTCGGCAATTGCGTTGAGCACGGACTGCTTGCCGTTGCGCGCGCGCGCCTCGACTAGCCATTGGGCGATATCGGCCTGCGGTGCCAGATCGATGGCAACGGCATTGCCCTCGCGCCAATAGGAAGAAATTTGCAGGATCGAGGGACCACTCAACCCGCGATGGGTGAACAGCAGGCCCTCTTGGAATGCGGTTTTGCCGTGGCTTACCGTTGCGTCGAGCGAAACCCCGGCAAGTGGCCGAAGGCGCTCAAGCATGCCCGGCTCGAAGGTGAGCGGCACAAGACCTGGGCGCGGTTCGACGACCGGCACACCGAACTGGGCCGCGACCTGATAGGCAAAGCCGGTGGCGCCCATTTTCGGTATCGACTTGCCACCTGTCGCTATGACCAGCGATGTGCAGGTAACCGGGCCGTCGGGCAGCCGCAGGGCGTAGCCATTGGCCGAAGGCTCGATCGCCTCGACACCGACACCCAGTTCGAGCCGCACGCCGGCGGCTTTCATTTCATCGAGCAGCATGTCGATGACCTGCTGGGCCGACCCGTCGCAAAAGAGCTGACCGAGCGTTTTTTCGTGATAGGCGATGCCGTAGCGTTCCACCAGCGCAATGAAGTCCGCGGGGCGATAGCGCCTCAGAGCTGAAATTGCGAATTTTGGGTTTTGCGAGAGGAACGATTGCGAGCTCGTGTGGATGTTGGTGAAGTTGCACCGCCCGCCGCCCGAAATGCGGATCTTCTTGCCCGGCGCCTCGGCGTGATCGACAATGAGGACCGACCGGCCACGCTGGCCGGCGGTTGCCGCGCACATCATGCCCGCCGCCCCGGCTCCGATAACGACAACGTCGAAAAAACCCATGACATCCTGCCAAAAAAACACCCGCCCGGTTGGTACCGGACGGGCGGGTCTGGCGCAAACGCTGAAAGCGATCAGGCCACGATAAGCGTGTTGCCCGTCGCAACGCGGGAATAAAGATCCATGATGTCCTGGTTCATCAGGCGCACGCAGCCCGAAGAGACATTGGTGCCGATCGTCCAGGGTTCCGGCGTGCCGTGAATCCGATAAAGCGTATCGCGGCCGTTCTGGAAGATGTAGAGCGCGCGCGCGCCAAGCGGATTGTCGAGACCGCCCGGCTGGCCATTACGCCACTCCTCGAGTTCGGGCTGGCGCTCGATCATCGCGGAGGGCGGGGTCCAGGTCGGCCATTTGCGCTTGAACTGGATCGTGCCGCGACCCGACCAGCCGAACCCTTCGCGGCCAAGACCCACGCCATAGCGCATGGCCTGGCCATCTTCCTGAACCAGGTAGAGATAATAATTGGCGGTATCGACGTAAATCGTGCCCGGACGTTCTCCCGTGGGGTCGGGAACGACCCGACGATAATAGGTGGAATCGACAAACCGCAGATCGACGGCCGGAACATAGAACTCACCGTCCTGCACGCCGCGATACATGTTGACGTAAAACGGATCCAGTTGCGGAAGGGCCGGAGTCTGGGGCGCCGGGGTGCTCATGCTCGAGCAACCGGCGAGTGTCAGGGCCGAAAGACTGGCGGCTCCGGCGAGAAATCGGCGGCGGGGGAGTGGGGTGGTCAATGAGGTCATCTTGTCTGCTTTTTGTTATCCGGATGGCTTGCACGGCGCGATATGAAATATGGCTGGCGCGACATTGTTCCGCCCTCCCTCATGCCGGCAGAAGCTGTGTTGCCTTTCGGCACCACACCCCATTGGCATACGGATGGTCCCCCGCGGATCACCGCACATCCTTGAAAAGCGGCCTGTCGGCCCGAAAAACCGGCATATTTCATGCGCGGATCTTCATAGCCGACTTAGCAGCAGATTGGTTTACAATCGGGAAAGGATAAATGTGATCGCACATTTGTGAGAATCGCGAGGGATCATCCTTCGATGTCTTCCCGCATCAATTCCAGCTCCAGCCAGCGATCTTCCATCTCGGCCAGCTTTTGCTGCGCCGCGGCGAGATCGGCGGTGACCTTTTCGAATTTGTCCGGGTCACGATTGTAAAGCCCGGCATCGTC
The DNA here is from genome assembly GCF_037044555.1 of Pelagibacterium nitratireducens. Classification (NCBI taxonomy): domain Bacteria; kingdom Pseudomonadati; phylum Pseudomonadota; class Alphaproteobacteria; order Hyphomicrobiales; family Devosiaceae; genus Pelagibacterium; species Pelagibacterium nitratireducens. The sequence goes on along the minus strand of NZ_CP146275.1, from coordinate 1,307,633 downwards.
CAGCGTCGACTGGAGCGCGGCCATCTGCTTGCGCACGCCATCCATTTCTTTCGGCAGCGTCTCAAGCGCGTGTTTGTCCTTGAACGACAATTTGCGCTTTTGCTGCGGCGGTGCGGCGGGAGCCGATTTGCCTTTGGGCGCGGCCGGCGCTTTTTCGACGCGACGGGCCGAAACCCCTGCCCCGCGTTGGACGACCATGTCGGCATAGCCACCGGCATATTCGTTCCAGTCCCCGTCGCCCTCGGCAACGATGATCGAGGTGGCAACCTTGTCGAGAAAATCGCGATCGTGGCTGACCACGATCACGGTGCCCTGATAGTCGGCGATCATTTCCTCGAGCAGGTCGAGGGTTTCGAGATCGAGATCGTTGGTCGGCTCGTCCAACACCAGCACATTGGAGGGCAGCGCCAGGGCGCGGGCCAGCGTGACGCGGTTGCGCTCGCCGCCCGAAAGCTTGCCGACCACGGTTCGGGCCTGCTCGGGGGTGAACAGAAATTCCTTCATGTAGCCGATGACATGCTTGGGCTGGCCATTGATGGTCAGCGTATCGCTGCCCCCACCGGTCAGCACGTCCTTGAGGGTGGCTTCGGGATCGAGCGAAGCGCGGCGCTGATCGAGCACGGCGAGCTCAAGCCGCGTGCCGAGCCGCACAGTGCCCCTATCGGGCTCAATCTCGCCGGTCAACATGCGGATCAGCGTCGTTTTGCCCGCGCCATTGGGACCGACGATGCCGACCCGGCTGCCGCGCATGACGCGCGTCGAAAAATCGTCGACCACCACCCGCTCGCCGAACGCCTTGTGGATATTTTCGGCCTCGACGACCATGGCGCCCGAACTGCGCCCCTCGGCCACCGTCATTTTTACGGTGCCCTGCGGGCCGCGATAATCCTTGACCTGCTGGCGCAGGCCGCCCAGCAGATCCATGCGCCGCACATTGCGCTTGCGGCGGGCGGTGACGCCATAGCGAACCCAGTGCTCCTCGGCAGCGATCTTGCGCGCCAGCTTGTGCTGCTCCTTTTCCTCCTGCTCGAGGAAATCGTCGCGCCAGGCTTCAAACATGCCAAAGCCCTGATCGATGCGCCGGGTCTGCCCCCGGTCGATCCACACAGTGCTGCGCGTGAGATCGGAGAGAAACCGGCGGTCGTGGCTGATGAGCACCAGGGCCGAGCGCAGCGATTTGAGTTCGCCTTCCAGCCATTCGATGGCCGGCAAATCGAGATGGTTGGTTGGCTCGTCCAGCAGCAAAATGTCGGGTTCCGGCGCAAGCACGCGGGCCAGCGCGGCGCGACGGGCCTCTCCGCCCGATAGCGAGGCGGGATTTTCGGTGCCCGTCAGACCAAGCTGCTCGAGCAGATATTGCGCCCGATAATTATCGTCGGCGCCTTCCAGGCCCCCTTCCACATAGGCAAGCGTGGTTTCAAAGCCCGACAGATCGGGCTCCTGGGGCAGATAGCGCACGGTGGCGCCGGGCTGAAAGAACCGCTCTCCCCCATCGGGTTCGATGGTTCCGGCAGCAATCTTGAGCAGGGTCGACTTGCCCGACCCGTTGCGCCCGACCAGCGCGATCTTTTCGCCCGGCCCCACCGAAAGGTCGGCCCCTTCCAGCAGGGGTGTCGACCCCATGACGAGGCGGATCGATTGCAAGGCAAGGAGTGGCGCGGCCATAAAAAACTCGGGTCATTTCGGGGGAAGGCTGTCGTGGGTGACAGATGGCCAATATCACTGGCCAATGCAAGCCCCTGCCGTTATGCGGACTGCGCGATCTCGCGCGCCTCGGCGTTTATCCTGATCCGCGCCCAGACCGGGAGATGGTCCGAGCCCTTGCGGGCCAGATCCGACATGTGGACGCCTGACGCGGCCACATCGATGTCCATGGTGGTGATGATGCGATCGAAATTGAGCACCGGACGGGAAGAATGAAAGCTCGGGCCCGGTGCGATCACCTGATGGTTCTCGGCAAAATGGGCAAGGCACCCGCCTTCCGTCGTCCACTGGTTGAGATCGCCCATGATGATCGTGGGGAGCGTTTCATCGAGAATATCGAGTTGGTTGAGCACCGACTGCGCCTGACGGCGGCGCCAAAGATCGACCAGCCCCAGATGCAGCCCGATGACGCGAAGACGCTCATTGCCGACCTGGAAATCGCCAAGCACGGCACCGCGCGGTTCCAGCGCGGGCAGCGTCAGGGTCTTGGTGTCGAGCACTTCGATGCCCTGGCGATAAAGAATCGTGTTCCCATGCCAGCCAAGGCTTTGCTCACGCACCCCGAAGCTGATGGCAAAATAGTCGGACCGTTCGGCAACCATTTCGGGAGACAACGAGGCGGCCCGACTGCCGAACCGCCTGTCGACTTCCTGAAGCGCGATGATATCGGCATCGATTTCGGAAATGATATCGAGGATGCGGCCCGGATCGCGCCGCCAGTCTGTGCCCACGCTTTTGCGGATGTTGTAGGAAGCGACGGAAATCATGGGTGCATAATTGTCATGGCGATGTGGCAGGTCAATGAAGCTGGCCGCACTTGGTTGCTAGAAAATGCTGTTGGCATGGGCCTCGATGAGATCGACGGCACCAGCCAGCTTTTCATCGATGATGGCAAGGTCGCGCGTCCAGTCGGACATGCCGGTGAGTTCGCTCACCCCGTCGGAAATCCCACGCACCACAACCAGCGGGACGCCAAAGGCCTGGCAGGCGCGCAGCACCGCAAAGGATTCCATATCGACCATATCGGCGTCGATTGCCTCATAGCCCGCCCCCGAAACCACATTGGCACCGGTCGACAGCCGCGCCGGTGCCAGACCCGGAATTTCCGGCTCAAGCGGCAACACGACCGGCAGATCGAGAAACGGCGTGGCGCCGCGCGCGAACCCCAGCGCCGTCGCATCCATGTCGCGATAGGAAACCGAAGCGGCCTGATAAACCCCGGTGTGCGCGAGCGTTGCCGAACCGGCCGATCCGAGCGAAACGACAAGATCGGGCAGGCCACGACCGGTTTGCGCCGCCGCCAGGGCGCGGGTGACAGAAATCGCCGCCTCGACCGGGCCGACACCGCACATGAGCGGCGCGATCCGGGCTCGCAAATGCGGGCCATATTCGGGATCGGCAGCCATGACATAGAAAATTGAAGCCATCACCGTGCCTAAGCCGCCGCCCGATTGCCCGCAACAAAAATCGATCTATGGCATCGAGGGCACGAAGACTTCCACCAGATTGGAGCGATCCCCGCCCGCTGTCGGCGCCCCCATCAGGGTCAGTATCTGCCCCTCATGGACCACCGCCCCAAACCCGTGCCGCGGGGTGGGGAGCGGTGCAAGCTCGGTCCAGTTATCGGTGAGCGGATCGTAGGCTTCCGCTTCGGCGAAGGTTACCTGGCGCGTTTCCCCGCCGAAAATGAACGCCTTGCCGTCCAGCACGGTGGCGGCAACCCCACTGCGCGCGGTCGGCATAGGCGCGCCGCTGCGCCAGGCATCGGTTTGTGGATCGTAGATCTCGACGGTGTCGAGATTGAATGCCGGATCGCCATCGACCCGGCCGCCAATAGCGAGGATCTCGCCGGCAATCGCAACGACACCGAGATGATCGCGCGGCGTGGGGATTGGGGATGCGATCTTCCAGGTGTCGGCCTGTGGATCGTAGATCATGTGGGCATCGGTATTGACTGCACCCGAGCGCGAACCGCCGATCACATGGATTTTGCCATCGACAATCGCCGCGCCGCCCGCTGCCAGCGGCGAGGGCATGGGGGCCGCCGCGCTCCAGGCAAGCGTCTCCCCATCGAGAACCCAAACCGCGTCGATCGCCTCCCAGCCATTGACGTAACCACCGAACACATAGATGTCCCCGTCCAGCGCGGCGGCCATGGGGTGATGTACGCGATAGGGGAAATCGGGTCCGACACTCCAGCTTTGCGCTTCGAGGTCGTAGATCAGCACTTCGGTGGCTCCAACATAATCGCCGATCAGATAGGCCAGGTCGCCGTCCTGCACCACGGCCATTTCCGAGCGCGGCTGGGGCCCTTGAACCCCGCCCTGCCACTGGCCGGGCTCATGTCCCATGGCGGCACAGGCCAACAGTGCAAATGCAGGCGCAAGCACCCAGCGCAATCCGGTCGTCATCCTTCTTCCTCCCTGTCCTACCCGCCCAGCGCCTCCGCTATTCGAGGAGCAACCTCCTGCATGCGCGGCGCAAGGTCCAATACCCCCTCCTCTTCCCCGATCACGCGGCGCAAAACCATGATGACCAACGATCCGTAAAGCCGGGTCTTGCCCCTCACGGGCACACTCATCCCCCAGATATCGCCGCCAAAGGTATGCGCCATGTAGTTGCTGTCGGCCAACGCATAGCCCTTTTGGCGGATATCGGCGATCAATTCCGAAATCTTGCCCGGCTTGTTGGCCAGGGCGTTCCAGCCGGTCGGATCGCGGCGCAGCAAGCTGAGCAGCACCTCGCGCTCCTTGTCCTCCATGAACGCGAGATAAGCCCGCCCAAGCGATGTCGTGAGCATTGGCGGGCGATGGTTGGGCTGGCGGGTGACCATCATGCCGCGCCAGTCATGGGTCGTATCGGCGATGATCATGGCATCGCGGTCGAAAATTCCAAAGCTCGCAGGCCATTTGAGAATTTCCCGGCTCTCGCTGAGCACAGGGCTGGCCAGCCGCCCCATTTCCCGCACCGCCGAATAACCGCCCGAGAGCAAAAGGGTCTTTCCCGCCGCCCGCCAATGGGCGCCGTCGCACCGGGTGACATAGCCATCATGCTCGAGTGTTTCGAGCATGCGCACGATGGTCGCCTTGTCGAGCCCGGACTTGGCATGCAGGCTGCCCACGGTGGCTCCCTGCTCTTCGTTGACATAGCGCAATATGGTCAGCCCCCGGCTCAGCGCCTCAACCTTCCTGTACGAAACCATGCTTTCCCTCGTGGCTCGCCCGCCCTTCTCGCATCAGTAATACAGCATAATGCATGGAATTAGACTTTCGTCTAATTCACCATTGTTCAAACCCGTGATTCAGGTCGGCACCCCAGGTGCATGAGTGTTTTTGGGCCGAATTTTGGGCAAATTGGACCGGACGGGCACTTTCTTTTCCGAAAATCATCGGAAACCGAAATAACTTTGCGCAGCATCGCTGACATATCAGCTTGACTCGACGCGCTCCGAAAGCGCAATTTTGTGAAATGGCGTTTCACAATGCGGCGCCTCGTCGCCCGGCAAATTGCCACAACAGGCGATCGCAACCGACACAACCGGAAAACCGGTGGTCGGTAAGGAGGAGGAAATTCAGTTCTGAAAATGAAGGATTTGAGTATGTGGAGACCCACCGGTCTGGGCCCTGTCGGCCGGACGGCGCTTATGGCGGCCGCGATAGCCGCTCTTGCCGCGACATCGGCATTTGCGTTCGACAACATGTCACCCGAGCAACGCGCCGCGCTTGAAGCCAAGGCGATAGATGTTGCGGCAACCGACGGTGAAACCGCCGCCGCTGAAGGCGGTGAGCGCACCATTTTTGACGGCGTTTACACGGCAGAACAGGCCGACCGCGGTATGGGCTTTTTCGGCACCGACTGCGCGACCTGCCATTCCAATACCGCGCGCGGCTCTTCTGCCGCTCCGGGTCTGATTGGCTACACGCTGGACAACAAATACGCCGACGAGTCGCTTTTCACCTATTTCGATTACATGCGCTCGAACATGCCTCCGGGCAATGCAGGCTGGTTCACCGATCAGGAATATGCCGACATCGTCGCCTACCTGCTCGAGTTGCATGGCGCCCCGGCCGGCGACACCGAACTCGAAGGCACCGAGGAAGCGCTTTCGACAATCACGATCGTACCCACGCCCTAGGGCGGGGATTGCGATCAAAACCAACGGGAACGCGGAGCTCCAGCGTTCCCGTGCTCAACAACAAACTCGTACCAAAAGAGAAAGGGAGTGAGGCAATTGTCTTCCAAACTGTTGAAAATGGTCCTTGCGGGGACCACGGCTTTCGGGCTGCTCGCCGTACCGGCGTTTGCCCAGAGCGCGATAAGCGATCTGGCGCCGGTGACCGACGAAATGCTCGCAAACCCCGATGATGGCGACTGGCTCGCCTACGGTCGCGCTGTCGACAACTATCGTTTCAGCCCGCTCGATCAGATCAACACCGACAATGTCGGTCAGCTCCAGATGGTCTGGGCACGCGGTCTTGAAACCGGCCCGATGCAGACCTCGCCGATCGTTTACGATGGCATCATGTTCATCGCCAACCCCGGCGACACCATCCAGGCCATCGACGCCGTCACCGGCGATCTGATCTGGCAGTACCGCCGCCGTCTGCCCGATACCACCACCCTGCATTCGCTTGGCGATCGCAAGCGTGGCATCTCGGTTTATGGCGATCACCTCTACTTCATGAGCTGGGACAACTTCCTTGTCGCCCTCGACATGAAGACCGGCCAGCTGGCCTGGGAAGTCGATCGTGGCCAGGGCACCGATCTGGTTTCCAACACGTCGGGCCCAATCGTGGCAAACGGCGTGATCGTGGCCGGCTCGACCTGCCAGTATTCGGCGTTCGGCTGTTTCATCTCCGGCCATGACGCCGAAACAGGTGAAGAACTCTGGCGCAACACCTTCATCCCCCAGCCGGGTGAAGAAGGCGACGAAACCTGGGGCAACGATTACGAATCGCGCTGGATGACCGGCGTTTGGGGTCAGATCACCTATGATCCCGAACTCGACCTGGTCTTCTACGGTTCGAGCGCGGTTGGCCCGGCTTCGGAAGTTCAGCGCGGCACGCCCGGCGGCACGCTTTACGGCACCAACACCCGCTTTGCGGTCCGCCCCGAAACCGGCGAAATCGTCTGGCGTCACCAGACCCTGCCCCGCGACAACTGGGATCAGGAATGCACGTTCGAAATGATCGTCGCCGACACCGACGTGAACCCCAGCGAATCCATGGATGGCCTGCGCGCCATCGGTTCGGACGCATCGGGTGAAGGTCGTCGCGTTCTGACCGGCGTGCCGTGCAAGACCGGAACGATGTGGCAGTTCGACGCCGAAACCGGCGAGTTCCTGTGGGCGCGCGATACCGCCTACACCAACATGATCGAAAGCATCGACGAAACCGGTCTGGTCACCGTCAACGAAGATGTCGTCCTCGACGAAATCGGCGTTCCGGTGGAACATTGCCCGGCCTACCTCGGTGGTCGCGATTGGCCGCCCTCTGCGTTCAACCCGAACACGGGCATCTACTACATCCCGCTCAACAACACCTGCCAGATTTCCACGGCACGTGACAACGAGCCGACGGCCCTCGACGTGTACAACACCGATTCCGAGTACACGCTGCCGCCTGAAGAGACCAATGTTGGCCGTATCGACGCCATCGACATCTCGACCGGCGAAACCGTCTGGAGCTGGGAACAGCCCGCTTCGCAGTACTCGCCGGTGATGACAACCGCAGGCAACCTGCTGTTCACCGGTGGTGGCGATCGCTACCTCAAGGCCTTCAACGCCGAAACCGGCGACATGCTGTGGCGCTCGCGCCTTGCGTCGGATGCTTCGGGTCACGCGATCACCTATGAGGTCGATGGACGTCAGTACGTCGCGATCCCGGCAGGACCGGCCGGCTTCTCGTCGGCTCTGATGATTGCCGACGGCAATGTGGACCAGGGCGGCAGCAACTCTGCAGTCTATGTCTTCGCACTGCCCGAAGAATAAGATCTGATCACCAAATCGGGGGTTCAGCGGTCAGCCGCTGGACCCCTTCCTGCCTTTACATGCCGGATTTCCGGCATCTGCGGACCCTTCAGGGAGGATGGATGCCGCTCTTGAGCAAAACTGCTTTCCATGTCGCAACATTGGGTGCCGCGCTGACGCTGATTGCGGGATCGGCGTTCGCTCAGTCCTTCGATATCGTACCCCGAGACCTTTACACCGAACGCATGCGGCAAGAGGGCAGCAAGCTCGTCTTCTGCATCAACCCAGAAGGCGTTCTGGCCCCGTTCGAGCGCGATCTCGCCCAGGCAATCGGACAGAGCGTTCTGGCGGAGGTCGAATTTTATGAAGTGGGCGCCCGCGACTGGCCGACACGGCCATTGCCGCTCGATTATCGGATTGTTCTCACCGAGCAGCAGATGTTCATCATGCTGGCGCAGGAATGCGACGGTTTCATGGGGTTCCTTTTGTCCCCATCCAATCCCGACTGGATGACAATCAGCCAGCCCTATCTCAGCGCCCGCACCGTGCTGGTGACGCGTTCGGACGCCGCCGAGCTGGCCGAAGTGCCGTTTGGCGAGCGCATTGGCGTGCGCATGATGGCAGCCGGCGACAACAGGCTGATCCAGTATCTTGGCGCGCAACCCGAAGACCGCAGTTGGGGCCGCACGCCCTACCCCGACAATCAATTGATGCTCGAACGCCTGGTCGACGGCACGATCGGCGCCGGCATGATCTGGGAGTACGGGCTGTTCGGCGCGACCGAAGGAGATCCAGAGGCCGCCGGGTTCAGCTATTCCTATGACCTGCCCTTTCCGGTCGACCCCATCGAAATCGGCATCGCCACGCGGGCCGAGGATAGCTATCTGAACAATTTGCTGTCCGATTCCATCGCAGCGCTCAGGGCCGACGGCACCATCGATGCGCTTCTGGCCGAAAACGGGCTGACCGACAAAAGCGGCAATTGAGCGATGATGGTTTGCTGGCCCACCGATAGCGTCGCCAGGGAGGCTCGCCGATGTTCGATCTGAGCTTCATCCAGCTTGTGATGCGTGCAATCGGTACGGTCGTCGTTGTAACCCTGATGGGATTTTCGGTTGCCGGTTTTGCCCGTCTTCTGGGTGACAAGGGCACCGCCTATGACGGCAAGCTCACCCTCAACCCGTTCGTTCACGTCGATATTTTCGGCCTGTTCGGCGGCACGATCGGACGTGGGGGGTGGACGCGGCCCATCGCAATCGATCCGGCGGCGGGCCGGATGGGGCGCGCAACGCCGGTGATCGTTGCGCTGCTGACCATGGCGGCAATATTTCTCTTTGGCCGCCTTGTGTTGCTGGCCCTGCCCTGGGTGGCGGCCTATTGGCCGGCGAGCAGTGCCGCGTTTGTCGATGCGACGATCAGGATGACAGCCGACATTGCGGCGTGGACCCTGGCAATAAACATCATCCCCATTCCACCGCTGCTGGGCGGTTATCTGCTGTTATCGCTCGCACCCGATGCCCATGGATGGCTCGTCAGGCGCCATCTCTACGTTTCCATCGTCCTGGCGGTGCTTGTGGTCCTTGCCTACCAGAGCCTTCCGGCAACACCTTTTGGTGAGTTGGCCCGCCTTCTTGGAGCGCGGTGATCCATGACCAACGCGACGCTGAGTGACCCCATTCTGTCACCCCTTTACCGGGTCATCGCGCGCCGCCGCGCCCGGACGCTGGCGCGGATCGCGCTGGCCTGCACGCTGGCGATCCTGGCCGCGCTGCTGGTGACGCTCGCTCTGGACCGTCTCGGGCTTGCATCGCTTGAGGCCGTACCAATCGCTTTCGCGGCGGGTCTGGCAACGGTGCTGACGGCGGGGTTTGTCGCTTGGATGCGGCGCAGGTCAGAGGCGGAAGAAGCCTTTTTCATCGACCATGCGACGGGGTTTGAACAGGCATACGGCACCGCTGTCGAACTGGTGCAAAGCCCCGGTACTTTGGCCAACCCGGTACCCAAGGAGCTTGTTGGATCGGTCCGCGGTCGCCTCGATGCCGTGGTGCCCGCCCGGCTGTTGCGCATCTTTACGCCGGGATTTGTGTTCGCGCTTGTGCTGACGGGTATCGTCGCGCTGGCCGCAATCTGGCTGATGCAGATGCCCGCTCCGGCCGTGCCTCAAGAGCCGGCCATTCAAAACCAGCCAGCCGATACCGAAACGATCTCGACGGTCGCGCAAATGATCACCGAAGACGCCGAAGCGCGTGATGACGTCCTGCTCGGCGCCATCGCCAGAACGCTCGCGGAGCGCGCCGAAACGGCCGGTGCGGAAGGGTTGTCCGACGCGCTTGCCCGCGAGATCAACGACCTTCTCGATCAGGCGGCGGCGGCCTATGGTGGCAATCCCCCCGACTGGCTCGGCAATGCCGATGGCACGCGGCTCGATCAGCTCGAGGCCGGCCTCGAGGCCATGGCGAACGAGAGCCAGACGCCGCCAGCGGCCCAGCCATTGGAGCCGCCGCAGGGGCGCGGCGATGCCGTTCAGGCAACGCCCGAGGGCCCCGGCATGTATGAGGCGCGGCCCGAGCTTGCCGAGCAGTATGGGGATCGGTCCGATGACGAGCGGCTGGCCAACGCCGAAATCGTCTCCAATGGCGAACCGCCAACCGACCTTGGCGGCGCATCGTCAGGAGAAGGGCCGCAATTGATGGAACCCCAGCAGCTTCAGTCCATCGGCAGTATTCCGGTTGGCGCAGCGCTCGAATCGGGCCGCGGCCTCTCCAACGCCGCCGGTCTGGGCGAACAGGACATGCAGGCCGACGACGCCTTTACCCAACTGGACGCCGCGCCGGATCAGGACATGGTCGTAAGCGCCGAGCCGCAAACCGGCGGAAGCCGCATCCGCATCGAGATCGTTCCCCAGACCGCCGAGAGCGGCGGTGCGGGAGCCGCCAATGCGATCGGCGGCCAGACCGGATCGGGCTCGTTAGAGCCCGTGGCGCGCGATTTCATTCCCCTCCCGGCCCGCGACATCACCGCCCGCTATTTCGAGCGCCTGGCGCAATGAGGGTGTGGCCCAAACCATGATGGGATTTGCTGCGCCCTTTTTTGCGACTTTGCTGCTCGCTGCCGGTTTCGTGTGGTTTCTGCACAGCCGCCGGGAATACCGCCAGATTGTGCCCAGCCTGGCGCTGTGGCGGCAGCTCCAGACCCATGCGGGGCTAAAGCCCAAGGCCCGGCTGATCCCGCCGATCACGGTGCCGCTGCTCCTCCAGCTTCTGGCCGTTGCGCTTTTCACGCTGGCGCTTACCCAGCCTTTCTGGGGCAATCGCACTGTCCCCGATCACATGATCATTGTCATCGACACCTCAGCTGGAATGCGTGCAAGCACCGACGGCCAGACGGCGTTCGATACCGCCAGAAGCGCGGTCCTCGCCGATTTCTCGGGCGATCTGCAGCCGGCGCCCGAGCGGCTGTCGGTGATCGCAGCGGGCCCGCGGCCGACCTATATCGCCGCCCGCTGGACATGGTCGGGCGACAATCTGAACGCCGCGCTTGCCGATGTGTCTCCGACCGATGGCGCAAGCGACTGGACCGAAACGGCCAGGCTCATTCCCGGTATCGCGCGCGACGACGAGACCACGGAAATCCTGTTCGTCTCAAACCAGCCCGCGCCCCTCGATTTTGTCCAAGCCACGGATAATCTGGCGCTTTCCCACCATATCGTTGCGGGGGGGCAAGACAATTCCGCCATCAGCGGAACCCTGTTATTGGTCGATGCGGCGACCAATGCGTGGACGCTGGACGGTCAAGCGCTGCTGGGCGAGCGCGACGCGCTGTCGATCACCGTGCAATACGCCGCCGACAGCAGCCGGACACCGCTCGACTGGACGACGATCACCCTCGAGCGACCCGAAGGCGAGAGCGGCCCCGTTGCATTTTCTCAGGACCTCGAACTGCCCGGCCCGGGAATCGTCACCGCCTCTATTCCCTCCGATGCCAACGCACGCGACAACCGGCTGCGCTTTGTGGCCGAACCGACCGCCCAGACGCTCGATATCCTTTATGTCGGCGATGGCGAACAACCCCTGCTCCGCGCACTCAATGCCGTTCCCGGTGTCCGGATATTTGAGGATTCCACGCTCGGGGATGCAGCAGACGACTTCGGGCTGGTCATCGTCGAAACCCAACAATCCACAGCGGCACCGGCGACCAATTCGATCATTATCGAAACCGGTGGCAGCCCGCTGGCAGATGGCGATCCCGACGATTGGACGAACGAGCATCCATTGTCCCAGGACATGGACTGGGCCGCGCTTGCCATCGAAACGGCCACGGGGCTAACGCCGGGTGACGGCGAAACCACGCTGCTGTCCGCCGACGGGGCGCCCCTCATCACCGCGGCAGCAACACAAACCGGCCGTCATATCCGCATCGGATTCGATCCCCGGCGCTCCAACTGGCCCCAAACCAGCGGTATGCCGATCTTTGTCGCCAATCTCATCGATTGGATCGGTCGCCAGCCGGGCGCGGCGCCGGCGGCAAGCTGCACCGTGGGCATGCCCTGCCGGATCGACGCCCGCCTGCTGGGCCAGCCGATCAGCAATCTCGAATTTCCAGGACGGCAATCGGCCCGTGTCCCCGAGGGCGATTTCATCCCCCAGGAGGTCGGGCTGTTCCGCGTTGGGCAAGGGGCCCTGACTCGTTTGCTGGCCGTCAACCCGGCCGAACAAGCCGATGCCGCCGAAAGCCTTGAGGCGTCACGCGCCGCTGGCTGGCCGCAGGGCCTGGCACCCTGGCTCCTCGGGGCGGGCCTGCTGGTGCTGATTGTCGAAGGTGTCCTCACAGCCCGCAAACACGGCTGGCTGCCCCGTTTTTCGGCCCTTCGGCTGGTCACGCTGGCCCTGCTCGTCGCCGCAATCGCCAATCTTGCATGGCCATGGCCCGGCTCGAATGCCGGCGTTGTGGTGATCGCCGCACAGCCCGACAGCCTGCAGGCCGACCCGACGGGAGGCGGCTCCGGGGTTGGCGGTCTTGTCGCCGGCCCGTCGGCCCAGATCGTTGCCGATCTTGGAACCTCGGGGCCGACGTCATCGACCGTTCTGCGCGTCACCCATACATCGCGGGCGCTCGAACTGGCCGCGGCCATGATCCCTCCAGAACGGGACCGATATCTGGTTATGGCCGGCGATGCGGCCCCCGAGCCGGAGCTCGGACGGGCATTGGCCGCGCGGGGCGTCACAGTCAATTATCTCGAAACGCCACCGCTTGAGGACGGGGAGGTCTTTGTGGGACGGCTCGATGTGCCCCAGCAGGTGCTTTCGGGCGAAGCCGTTCCTTTGACCGCGCTCGTTCAAAGCAGCGATACCCAGACCGTCAACATGGAGATCGTGTCAAACGGCGAAGCAATTGCCAGTCAGGACGTCGAGCTCGACACCGGGCAGAACAGAATTCAGGCCGTGCTGCCGGAAATCGAAAGCGGCGAAAACCTCGTCGAAATCCGGCTGGCGGGCACTGACCCTTTTCCGCAAAACGATGCCATCGGCCAGATGCTCTCGACGGCCCCGGTCCGACCCATTGCGATCATTGCCGCCGACCCCGCTCATGGCGAAGCCTTCCAGCGTCTTCTCGAGGACCAGGGGCTCGAGGCCGAAATGTTCGAGCCGCGTCGGGCACCCTACTATCTCAAGGATTGGCTGGGGTTCGGTGACATCGTGCTTTTGAACACCCCCGCCCTTTCGCTCACGACGTTGCAGCAATCGCTGATCGAAACCGCCGTGGAAGACTACGGCATGGGGCTGTTGATCCTTGGCGGGCCAGACAGTTTCGGTCCCGGCGGGTATTTCGGCACGCCGCTTGAAGCTGTCTCTCCACTGTCGAGCCGCGTGCCCCAGGATGCGCCGGAAGTGGTGATGGTGTTTATTCTCGACCGGTCCGGTTCGATGCAGCAGCCGGTCGGCGAGGGCAATCGGCTCGACGTTGCCAAAAGCGCGACCATGGCGGCCACCGAACTGCTCAATCCCCAGAGCCAGATCGGCATCATCGCTTTTGACGCCGAAGCGCGAACATTGCTCCCGCTCACCCGGCTCGCCGATGCGCCCGGCGCGGTGCAGGCGTCGCTCGAAGGTTTCGATCCGGGTGGCGGCACCGCGATCTACCCCGGCCTTGTCGAAGCCCTTGAAATGCTGGACGGCATCGATGCCGCGGCCAAGCATATCGTGGTGATGACCGATGGCTTGAGCCAGCCGGGCGATTTTCCAGGCGTTGTCGGCCAGTTGCGCGCCCAGGGCGTAACGGTTTCCGCAGTGGCGATCGGCGAGGGTGCCGACACCTCCGTTGCCCGCACCATCGCCGACCTGGGCGGCGGCGCTGCCCACATCACCGCCGATTTCGAAGCGCTGCCCTCGATCCTTTCGCAAGAAGCAATGCTGCTTGCCTCTCCGGTCAAGGAAGGGGCGACCCAACCGGTCTGGCAGGATCGCAGCGCCAGTTTCCTTGGGGCCCTTCCGGCGCAATTGCCGCCGCTGACCGGATTTGTCGGCACCACCGCCAAGCCCGATGCCGAACTGGTCGCGACAACCACCGATGACGAGGGGCGCGACATGCCCGTCCTCGCCTATTGGCGCTATGGCAACGGCATGGTGATGGCCCTGACCACCGATGCCACGGGACCATGGTCTGACGCCTGGCAGCGCCTGCCCCAATACGGGGCCCTCTGGAACGATATTTTGCTTCAGTTCCAGCCAACCACGCCGCGTCCAGGCCTGACCCTGACCACGGCAAGCGACGGCGATTATCTCGATCTGCGGGTCAGCGCGCTCGATGAGGACGGGTTGCCGCTGACGGGGCGCTCGCTGGTTGCAACCGTCACACCGCCCCAGGATGGGGCCAGCGAGACGACGACGCTGACCGAGGTGCGGCCCGGGCTCTATGAGGGTCGCCGCGTGCTCGACGCCGTCGGCCGCTACGGCCTCAGCATCGACCAGGGCGATGATGCCGACCCTATCCAGACGTCCTATTACCATTCTTACGATACGCGCTATGATTTCTCGCGCAGGGGTGGAGCCCAGGGGCTGGCCCGCGCGACGGGAGGAACGGCAATAACACCGCAGGAGATTTCAACGCTGGGCGCCGGCCTGACGCTGACATGGCTGCACAACTGGCCGGCATGGGCGCTTCTGGCGTTTGCCGCCTTTCTCATCGATCTCGGCCTGCGCTATCGCCGGTTTTCGGCGCGGCGGAAATCGAAGACGACACCTCAATACTCTCAGACCTCGCGCCAAGGAGCACCAATCTCATGACTGCGATCTCGCCACAGACACCTCTCGAAGACGGCGCGCCCGAACTGGCCGCGCTGCGCGAGGCCCTCAGCCGCACGCGTGCCTCCATCGCGACGACGGTGATCGGTCAGCAAGGCGTTGTCGATCTCATGTTGATCTCGCTCATGGCCGGCGGGCACGTTCTGCTCGAAGGCCCTCCCGGTGTCGGCAAGACGCTGATGGTGCGCTCGCTGGCGCGGGCCGCCGGCCTGACCTTCTCGCGCGTGCAGTTCACGCCGGACCTGATGCCGGCCGACATCACCGGCGCCTCGGTGCTGGTGCCGGGTGCCGATGGGCGCACCCAGCTCGAGTTTCGAAAAGGCCCGATCTTTGCCCAGTTGCTTCTGGCCGACGAGATAAACCGGGCAACCCCGCGCACCCAATCCGCCCTGCTCGAAGCCATGCAGGAGGGTACGGTTTCGGCGGGCGGCACCACAATGGATCTGCCAAAACCCTTCTTCGTTCTGGCCACGCAAAACCCCATCGAGATGGAGGGCACCTACACCTTGCCCGAAGCCCAGATCGACCGATTCCTGTTCCGCATCGATGTGCCCTACCCAGATCAGGACGTGCTGACGGGCATCCTGTCGGCAACGACCGGCACCGGGCAGGACAAACTGACCCAGGCGATGACGGCATCCGATATCATTGCCCTTCAGGGCCATGTCCGCTCGGTCCCCATCGCGACCGCCATTCAGCAGGCCGTGGCCCGGTTCTGTCTCGCAACCCAGCCCGGTGGCGAAACGGCGGACAAGGACGTTTCGCGCTACGTCCGGTTCGGGGTGAGCCCGCGCGGCGCCCAGGCGCTTGTCGTTTCGGCCAAGGCCCATGCTTTCATGGCCGACCGCAATCATGTCTCGGTCGCCGATCTGCGCGCCGTGCTGCTGCCGGTCATGCGCCATCGCGTACAGGTGAACTTCGAAGGCCGCGCCGCCAATATCGATATCGACAAATTGCTGCTCCGCCTTTTCGACCAGACCATGGGCAAACTCTGATGCGTCCACCGTCCGCCCTTCTCGAACGCCTGACAACGAGCCGCCTGCTGCCGGCATTTGCCCAGCCATCGGTGGGCACCGGCGAGCGCCGTTCGCGCCGCAAGGGACCGGGCATGGAATTTATCGACCACCGCCCCTACCAGACGGGCGATGACACACGGCACCTCGATCCGCATCTTTACGCGCGCACCGGCGAATTCGTCGTGCGCGAATATTCCCTCAACCAGCAATTGCCGGTGACCATCGTTCTCGATCTTTCCGGATCGATGGCGGCGGGACAGGGCGAAAAGCGCGAGCGCGCCAAACTGGTTGCCCAATTGCTCGGCTTTGCCGCGCTGGCCGGAGGCGACCGGATTCAGGTCGTGGTACCGGAGCAGGCGGGCAACAAATTCTCGCCGCGATGGCATGGTGCGGCGCGGGCCGATCTGATGTTTGACTGGATCGCCAAGGAGGCAGATGCTGGCCGAAGCGATTTTCAGGATGCGCTGCGGACGCTGCGCCGGGATTTGCCGTCTCACGGCCTGGTCATCGCCATCAGCGATTGGTGGGACGGTGATGTCAGCCCGGTCCTCGACATCCTGTTTTCCGCCGGGCATGAAATCCTGGCCGTCCAGATCCTGACACCGCAGGAAATCGATCCGGCCGGCACGGAAACCGGCATCGTCACCATGGAAGATGCCGAAACCGGGGAGGAACTGGAACTGGCCATCGACGCGGGCCTGCTCAGCCGCTATCGCAAGCTTTTTGCCGCGCGGCAGGAAGAAATGCGCGGGCTTTTCAATTCGAAACACTGGCATTTCGTGACCGTTTCGACCGACGATGATATCAGCCAATTGTTCACCCGTACGCTACGGGCACAGGGAGTTCTTTCATGAGCGATGATGCCGGCGGCACACCTGCAATCGTGGTTGAGGGCGTATCCAAGCGCTTTGGCCGTGTGCTGGCGCTCGACGATGTGTCGCTGTCGGTACAGCAGGGGGAAACATTCGCCCTGCTCGGCCCCAACGGTGCGGGAAAAACCAGCCTGCTCGATATCTTGTGCACCATCAGCAGACCCGACGGCGGGCGGGCCGAAATCGCCGGCATCGATGTGATGAAACAACCGCTTCGTGCACGGCGGCAATTGGGCGTGGTCTTTCAGGAAGCAACGCTCGATACCCGCCTCTCGGTTTTCGAGAACCTCGATTTTCATGGCATGGTCTATCAGATGAGCCGCGCCGACCGCCGCCGGCGCATCGATGAAATGCTCGCTCTTGTGGAGTTGTCCGACTGGCGCGACGCTGTAACGCGAACGCTCTCGGCAGGCATGCGGCGGCGGCTGGAAATCGCCCGCGGCCTGATGCACGAACCCAAGATCCTGTTTCTCGACGAACCCACCGTGGGGCTCGATGCACAATCGCGGGCCAAGATCTGGTCCTATCTCGAACAGCTCCGGGCCAGCCAGAACATCACCATTGTCGTGACCACTCACTATATCGAAGAAGTCGATACCTGCGACACGATCTGCATTATCGACCACGGCAAGATCCTGGCGCGCGGCACACCGGAATCGCTCAAGGCGGCCCACGGCACCAGCCTGTTCCGCGTCACCCCGCGCACCGCCGACGCCCATGCTGCCCTTGTTGCGCGCTACCCAGGAACGGTCGAAGGCGCCGAGGGTCAATTGCTTATCAAGGCCGAAAATGCCGGCAGCGCCGATGCGCTGCTGGCAGAGTTCGGAACCCAGTTGCGTCAGGTGTCGGTCGACCAGCCCAGCCTTGAAAGCGTATTCCTGTCCCTTACCGGCCGCGATCTGCGCGAAGCGCCTCCGGCCAACGCCAAAAAGCGGGGGCGTGGATGACCCAGTCCCCACCCAAAGCCATGACTGTCCAGGACGGCGGAGAGCCCGGTCCATGGCTCGTGGCGGCAACCCGGGTCGGGTTTCTCGCGCTTCTGATCGTTCTGTGGTGGATCGCCTCGGTCAACGTGGCGCGCAACATCGTCCCCTCGCCCTGGGCAACCCTGCAGGCGGCCGGGGGCCTGTTGCAGGAGGGGCGGCTGCAGACGGCTTTTGTCGATTCCGTTTCGATCTATCTTTCGGGCTATGGGCTCGCCATCCTGTGCGCCATCCCGCTGGGTGTCGCGATGGGCGCCTTCAACCTTTTTGGCCGCACGCTCGAAATCTATGTCTATGCGCTCTCGGCCACCCCGCGCGTGGCGTTCATCCCACTCATTATCGTGCTGCTCGGGCTGGGGAGCGAGGCCAAGGTGTTCATTGTGTTTCTGGGCGCCGTAATGCCCATTCTCATCAACACCTATGCCGGTGTGCGCCAGTCCGATCCCGAACTGATCGAAATGGCGCGCTCGGTCGGTGCGGGGCGCTTTCGGATATTCACCCGCATTGTCCTGCCCGGCGCTGTGCCTTACGTCATCGTCGGTCTGCGCCTCGGGGCTACGATCGGTCTCATCAATACGGTCGTTGCCGAACTCTATACGGCAGTACGCGGGCTCGGCGGGCTTCTGGCCATCTATGGCAACACCTTCAGGATGGCGGAATATTTCGTCATCGTCCTTTCGCTGGCAGTCATCGGAGTCATCGTGACCGAGGGACTGCGTTTCGTCGAAATGCGCCTAGCCAAATGGCGGCGCTGAAAACCCCAAGGGAGAGAGAAAATGACCACCAAATCAATGATGCTGGCTCTGGCCGGATCGGTCGCCAGTCTGGCCCTGATGACCGGCGCGGGTCTCGCGCAATCGAGTGAGCCTTTCCGCCTGATCGTCACCCATCTCGAGGCACCGCTTGTGCCAAACTCGGTAATGGATCTGGCCGCCGAGCTGGGCTATTTCGAAGCCGAGGGCGTCGATGTCGAGCTCGTTCGCGTTCAGCAGACCCCATCGGCCATTGCCGCATTGCAGTCGGGCGATGGCGAAATGGCCAATATCGGTGTCGACGCGCTTTTGCAGGTGATCCACAACGGCGCCACCGATTTCCGCGCCGTGACATCGCCCAACAAATCGCTGCCGTTCCTCATCGCCTCCAAGGACGATATCGCAACCCCGGCCGATCTGGCCGGCCGCAGCTTCGGCGTGGGACGGGTCGGCAGTCTCGACCACTCGCTGTCCACACTGGTTCTGTCCAGCCAGGGCGTCTCGATCGATGATTCCGAAATCATCTCGCTCGGACAGCCCGACATTCGCGCCCAGGCGCTTCTGGCCGGACAGGTCGATGCCACGACCATGTCGATCGGCGTCTGGAGCGAGCTGCCCGATACACAAGGACTGCATGTACTGATCGATCAGGACGCCTATTACGAGGGTGCTCCGGTGGTCAACAAGGTCAACGCAGTCACCGGCGACGTTCTGGCCGAACGGCCCGAAGACGTCCAGGCGGTCATCCGGGCGCTGACCAAACTCTCGCGCGACTTTGCCGAGAACCCCCAGATGTGGGTCGACGCTATGGTCGAGGCCCGCCCCGACGTCAGCACCGAAGTGCTTGAAATGCTTGCACAATCATTCGCTGGAAGCTGGAGTGTCAACGGCGGCATGAGCGTTGAGGAGCTGAGCTATACCAGCGACTGGCTCTACGAAACCGAAGACTTCGCCGATTTCGAACAGCTGGCGCTCGAAGACTGGGTCGACTTTGGACCGGTCGATGCCGTGCTTGGCGAACTGGGCACCGACGAATCCATGGACCCCGCCGATAGATGAGCGTCGTCCATTTCCCGGGAGGAAACCGCGTGGCAGCAGAACCGCAGGCGTCAAAAGCCCTGCTCACGTTCACAGATGTCCAGAAACGCTTCGTACAGCCGGACGGTGCCGTCAACACGGCCATCGACGGCGTGTCGCTCGACATTCCCGAACGCGAATTTGTTGCCCTGATCGGCCCTTCGGGATGTGGCAAGACCACTGTCCTGCGGCTGGCCAATGGCCTGATCGTTCCCGATGCGGGAGCGGTCAGGATCGATGGCCAGCCGCCCAGACCCGGTCCTGACATGGGGTTCGTCTTTCAGGCGTTCCGCCTGATCCCCTGGGCCAATGTGCAGGCCAATATCGAGTTCGCGCTCGAAAGCCTGGAGCTTTCCAGAGCCGAACGCGCCGAGCGGGCCCGGCAATATCTCGATCTGGTCGGGCTGTCGCGCTCGGCCAGGGCTTACCCCGCTCAGCTTTCCGGCGGGATGAAACAGCGCGTGGCGCTGGCGCGTGCACTCGCCGGGGAGCCGCGCGTCCTTTTGATGGACGAGCCGTTCGCAAGCCTCGATGCCCAAACGCGCGAACTGATGCAGGGCGAGTTGCTCTCCATCTGGCGGCGGCTGACCCCCACCGTGATGTTTGTCACCCACAGCGTCGATGAAGCGCTGGTGCTGGCCGACACGATCGTCGTGATGGGAGCGGGCAAGGTGCTCGAGACCATAAAGATCGATCTGCCACGCCCCCGGCTCACCGTCGAAATGCGCGCGGACCCGCGCTTTCTCGAGCTGCGGTCCTATCTGTGGAACCGCATCCGCGAACTCGTTCTCACCGACCCGGCGTCCGAATTCTTCGGCCGCAATCTCAATGAATAGGAGCTCCCGATGACCGCCATATGGGGACAACTGGTCGGCGTCTATGCCATCTGGCTGCGCGAGGTCAAACGCTCGTTGCGCGACAAGGGCCAGTTGATCGGCGGCATCAGCCGGCCATTGCTGTGGGTGCTGATCCTGGGCATCGGGCTCAATCCCTATTTTCGCGGTGAAGTCTATGGTGAAGTGCGGTTTGTGGTGCCCTACACCTATCTCCAGTTCATCTTCCCCGCCGTCATCGTCCTCAACATTCTCTATACCTCCATCCAGTCGGCCGTTTCGTTGATCTGGGACCGCGAATTCGGGTTCCTGCGCGAGGTGCTGGTCTCGCCCATGTCGCGCAACATGATCCTTCTGGGCAAGGTGCTCGGGGGCGCGACCACGGCCGTTATCCATGGCTGCATGGTGCTGGTCGTTGCGCGCTTTGTGGGGGTCGTTCTGACATGGGAGACGATCCTTGCGGCCATTGGCCTGATGTTTGCCCTTGCATTCGGGCTGACCGCCTTCGGCATCGTGATTGCCAATTACGTGCGCGGTTTCGAGAGCTTCGGGGTGTTTTCCAACGCGGTGATCCTGCCGCTCTATTTCACCGCCAGTTCGGTCTTCCCGCTCGATCCGGCCCTCACCCGTGCCCAGACGCTGGTCACCTATCCCGAATGGCTGGTCATCATCGTCGAGCACAACCCCCTGACCTACGCCGTCGACGCCATGCGCGGCATCCTCATCAAGTTCAACCAGTTCGATCCTGCTCTGGGCTTTCAGGTGGTGGGCATCATGGCCGTTGGATTGTTCCTTCTGGCCATGTGGGAGTTCAGGAAAGTCTGATGTCCGCTCCCGCCCCCGCAAGGCCGCGCAAGCGGCACTGGCTGTTCGACATGATCCCGCTGGCGCTGTGCTTTGCGCTACTGTTTGCCGTGAGCTTTTTGCCGCCCGACAATTCGCGATACGAGGTCGACAGACTTGGCCGGCTGAGCGTCTGCATGCCCGACCTGTACCCGCCGCTGGTGACCGACAATGCCGACCGGCCCGGGTTCGAAGTCGAGTTGCTCCAGAACATCACAGAGCGGCTCGGCTGGCGGCTCAACATTGTTTCAAACGCCTCGATGGGACGCGACTTCAACCCGCGCAACTGGCGCATCAACCGCGCCCAATGCCAGGTGCTGGCCGGTGGCATCGCGATCAATTCGACGACAAGCTCTTTCCTGGACACCACCGAACCGCATCTGGTGACGGGCTGGGCCCTGATCGCGCCACAGGGCACCACCATCGAGACCGTGCAAAGCCCCGTGGGGTTCATGGCAGGGCTCACCGGCCTCGACCGGATCGGTCTTGGCCAATATATCCGCCAGCGCGGAATTACCGCGACCATTGTCAACGACGCCGCAACCCTGCGCGCGCGCCTGGAGGCAGGAGATTACGACGCGGCGATCACCGAGGCCCTGCTCGCCAGCACCATTTTTTCCGACACCGATCTCGAGATCACGGTGCTCGGGGCGCCGCTCGAGCGCATTCCGCTGGGAATGGGGTTCTGGAAGGGCGACCTCACGCTCAAGCGTGCCGTCGAATCCACCCTTGCCGACATCCGCGCCGATGGAACACTGGCCCAACTGGCCGAACGCTACGATTTGGACGCGAGCATCCTGTGCCCCTCGGCAACCGGCGCGTGCTGAACTTTCCCCCGCCAATACCGCTTGCGTGACCGACCGAGCCTGGATCAAGTCCTTTTTTTTGCGCGTCCGAACTGCAAAACCGTTTCCATCCCCGATCGCGTCGAGGACATGCTTTTGCTGGACACGCCCTAAACCCTTGCTTTGTCGCGTGTCCGAACCGCAGAACCGTTTCCACTTTTGCTGGAAACGCTTGTCTTATGACAGATCCGGCTCTTGTGCGATTAAAGGGCCAGTGGGCGCCATCTGCTTTATGGCGCGCACTGGCGGCGGTTGGATCGGTGATGGCTTGGTCGTGATGGACCGTTTTAGAGTGTGATCGACCGCCGTCTTCGCCTGAGGCCTGAACGGATACAGAGCGGCGTAAAGCCCTCTAGGACAAGCATAGGACACGCGAAGATGACCAAGGATAGCATCGGCATTGATATCTCGAAAGCCAATCTCGACGCCCATCGCGCCAAGACCGGTGAGACGGCCCGGTTTGCCAATTCCCCCACCGGTCTGCGCGCCCTGCGCAATTGGATTGGGGCACAACGCCCCGATCTGATCGTCTATGAAGCGTCCGGTCCCTATCACGCAGTCTTCGAGCGCGCATTGGCCGCAAGCCTGCCCCTGGTCAAGGTCAATCCCCTGCAGGCACGCCGATTTGCCCAGGCACGGGGAACCCGGGCCAAGACCGATGCCGTCGATGCGCGTATGCTGGCTGCCATGGGCGTCGCATTCGATCTTATCCCCAATGGACCCCAGCCTGAAAATCAACACGTTCTCAAAGAATTGCAGATCGCGCGCATGGCGCTTATCAAGGACCGTACACGCCTGTTGAACCGGCAAAAGACACAGACCTTGGCCCTGACCAGGCGCCAGACCAAGTCAAGGCTCGATCAGATCAAGCGGCAACTCGCCGAGTTGGACGGTGAGGTGCTACGGCTCGTGCGCCAGTGCCCCAACCGGGCCCGGGCCTTCGATATCGTGCGGTCCATTCCCGGAGTGGGGCCGATCACCGCGGCTGCCATCCTGGTCGAATGCCCCGAAGTCGGAACCATGACCTCAAAACAGGCCGCAAGCCTCGCAGGTCTCGCCCCCATGACACGGCAGTCGGGACAATGGCGCGGAAAGGCCTTCATTCAGGGTGGACGCAAGATCCTGCGGGACGCCCTCTATATGCCAGCTCTGGTCGCAGCCCGATACAATCCCGACCTCAAACAAAAATACAACGCCATGATCGGTGCAGGAAAACCCCCAAAACTCGCCCTGACTGCCCTGATGCGAAAGCTCATCGAACTCGCAAACGCTCTCATCAAACAGGACCGCAACTGGCAGCCAAAAAGCGCTTGATCAAGACGGATACTCTAAGCAACTTTTTCGAAATCGAAACTGCCGGCGGCCAGAAAGCTGGAAATTTCACACGCCGGGATCGGCGGTGAGAACAGAAATCCCTGAACTTCATCGACGCCAGGCAACTCCTTGAGCAGGGCAAGCTGCCTGGGAGTTTCTACCCCTTCGACAACCACCGACATGCCCAGTTCGGAGCTCAGGCTTGCAACCCCGGCCAGCAGACGACGCGACCGGCTGCTGACTTCGACGTCCTGGAGGAATGACCGGTCGATCTTGACCTTGTCGAGCGGGAAGTGGTGCAGATAGCTCAAGCTCGCATAGCCCGTGCCGAAATCGTCGAGCGAAACGCGCACGCCAAGGCTGCGCAGGTTTTCCAGTGTGGTGCGGATAGCGGCGGTATTTTCGAGCAGGAGAGATTCAGTGATCTCGATCTCGAGCCGATGGGCCGGCAGCCCGGAGCGATCGAGCGCGGAAACCACCGAGGTGATGACGTCCCCCCGCCGGAACTGAACCGGCGAAATGTTGACGGCGACATGCACATTGCCCGGCCAGGTCACGCACTGGCGGCAAGCCTCGTGCAGGATGAAATCGCCCAGTTCGATGATCAGGTTGGTTTCCTCGGCGACGGGAATGAACGCGTCGGGCGAGATCAGGCCCCGCTTGGGATGCCGCCAGCGCGCCAGCGCTTCGCAAACCGAACTCTTGCCCGTCCTCAGATTGACGATGGGCTGGAAAAACACCTCGAAATTTCCATCGTCGAGCGCATTGCGGATATCGATCTCCAGGGCGCGTCGCGCCTGGACCCTTGCATCCATCTCAGGCTCGAAGAAGCGCCAGACGCCGCGTCCGTCCGATTTGGCGCTGTAGAGTGCCAGATCGGCGCATTTGAGCATCTGCTCGAAACTCGTGCCATCGCGCGGCGCCAGGGCAATGCCGATACTCGCACCAATAACGAATTGATGGCTTTCGACGGTGAAGACTTCGCTCAACGTCCTCACGATCCGCTGGGCCACCAGGCTCGCTTCATCGGCCGGCCCCTTGAGCTCGCGCAGGACAACGAATTCATCGCCGCCCAGACGCGCAATGACATCGGACGGTTTCATCACCTTGCGAAGACGGTCCGCCACCTGGCACAAAAGAGCATCCCCGCACGGATGCCCCAGCGTGTCATTGACGACCTTGAACTGATCGAGATCGATAAAGAGCAGCGCACAGGGACGGCCGCGCGCCATCACGGTTTCGAATTGCTCCTGGAAATGGGAACGGTTGGGCAGACCGGTCAGCGCGTCGTAACGGGCCAGATGCTCGATCCGCTCCTCGGCCCTGCGCTTTTCGGTTATGTCCTCGATCAGCAGCACAAATCCGCCGGCCTTAATGGGCTGGAACGTCAGTTGCAGGATTCTGTGTCCGGCTGCGTCGATGACGAGAGGCGCGGTGCCCGCAGCGCCGGTCCATTTCCGGAATGCCGAGAAAATCGCATCGCTCGCTTCCAGCGGAACCTGGTTGGCCGCCAGTGCCGTTCCCAACAGCGACCTGACATCCTGTCCCTTCCAGGTGGCGCTTGCGTCGAGATTGAGCAGGCTCATGAAGCGGTCGTTGAAGACGACAAGCTTCTGATCCCCGTCGAACATGCACAGGCCGTGCGGCATGTTGTTGACGGCGGTATCGAAATGGGTGGCAAGCGCGCGAAGATCGTGTGAGGCGACAACGGCGTCGAACAGCGTGAACCGCAGCCGGGTGGCAATGGTTCTGACGCTCAGGAAAAACGGAACCAGCACCAGCGCCAGAAACAGATAGGCCGCCTCGAGATGGAGCAGAAGCCCCATGATCATGGGGATGGCGGCACACGCCGTGGTGAAGATAACAAGTTGATCGGAGGAGTAATTGCGGCCCGTGATGCCGATCATATAGGCGAGGCAAACCGCAAAGCTCACAAGGTGGACGGCCGGATCCGAAGAGAGGGCAAAAGCAAGAAAGCACCAAAGGCTCAGTAGCACCGCGAAGGTGGACGACCCCACGATGTAGCGCCTCTCCCAACCGCGGGCCTGCTCTACGGTTTGCGAACTCCCTGCATTGCGCTCATAGGCGTTCATGTCCATCCAGCGCAGGACACCGGTGAGGGCCAGCGGGAAGGCACACAGAGCGAGCCAGATGATGCCGCTTATCCAGCCGGTCACCAGCGACGCCGCGATTGCACTCGCGGTTCCTGAAAAGAGCGAACGCCTGTCCCTGTAGAGCGCGCTCACCGAGGAAATATAGACCTCGGCAGGCAGGTTGGGCGCGTTTTCGGGAGAGCCTATACCCATGGTTAATTCGCCATACCCCTGCAGAACCAATACGATATAAATTGAAAGTTTTTAAAATTTGCTCCCCTTATCTCGGCAATTTTAAATATTTACCATTCCGTCGCCAGTGCACGGACAGTTTGGCGCCAAGCGGAGACGAGGAATTTACCGCTGATTTTCTTAAAAACTATGGAACATTTTCGCAAAAATGGGACAAACAACATAAACGCACCAATCGGAAACTGGTTAATATTTCGATAATTCCAAGTATAGATAGGCCAAATCGCAGCAAAAGCACCCATCAAAGCGACTAACCGGACCCGGCAGACAATCTCGACCAATTGACCTTGGTTAAAAGTTGGTTAAAGGTGTCCCTTGTATGGTTTAGGGGGCAGTTCATGAGTTCCGTATCATCGGTCGGGACAACTTCGTTTTCCCAACGCCTGATCGATTTTCTTGACAGGATCGAATATCGTCGGCTCGAAGGGTATGGTGAGCGCGAACATGCGTTCAGTTTGCGCTACGAAGCCTATGTCCGCGAAGGCATGATCCCGATCGGCTTTGAAAAGCGGCTGACCGACGATTATGACCACGCCGACAACGGCCATGTCTTTGGTGTCTATATGGACGGCGAGATGGCGAGCACCATCCGGGTGCATTATGCCACCCCGGAAAACCCCCATTCTCCCACCGTCGACGCGTTCCCCGAAACGCTTCTGCCGGAAATCGACAAGGGGCACATCGTCGTCGATCCGACGCGCTTTGCCGTGCATCCCGCAGTGAGCGGCCGGCACCCCGAATTGCCCTATATCACCGCCCGGCTGGGCTTTCTCGCGTCGGAATATTACAGCGCCAATCTGGGCCTGGCTTCGGTTCGCGTAGAACACCAGGCTTTCTATCGGCGCCTTTTCGGCATGCGGCCGCTGTGCCCGCCGCGCCAGTACCATGGTCTCAAAAAGCAGTTGAGCCTTATGGGCATCGACTACTGCGCGGTGCGCGAGAGCGTCATTGCCCGCTATCCCTTTATGAATGCAACGGCCGCCGAGATGGATTTTCTGTTTGGCCCCACGCACTCGACACTCGAGAAAGTGGCGACGGCAGTGTTTTCGGGGCGCGTGGAACCGGCAAACCTGCACTAGGGCGTGTCCAGCAAAAGCATGTCCTCGACGCGATCGGGGATGGAAACGGTTTTGCGGTTCGCAACACGCGACAGAACAAGGGCTTGGAGCCAGGGATTTGAATCAATCAATTCCTGAACAGCTCTGGGATCGAAACACAGCTCGCGCGTGTCAACCGTGGCGCCGGCCAAGGCTGGTCGCCTCGTTGAACACGGCAAACCCTGCGGCGTCATCGATGAACCGGCCCAGCAGCGCGTTAAACCGATCGGGGGCTTCGAGAAAAGAGGCATGCCCCGCCCCGGCAATCACATGGCACTGGCCATCCCAGAGATTGGCGTAATCGAGGCCAGCGAGATAATCGAGGCGCGCAAACGGCTCAAACTCGCCATTGACCACTGCAACAGGGACCGGGCTGTGCTCGACGACCTTTTTCTGATCGACCCCCGCCCCCATCATCAGGCCATGCCCCATGATTTTCCGCATGCGCCAGTCGGCGCGCGCTATCGCATCGCGCAGTTCGCTGGGCGGCATATCGCCGAAACACAGGCGGGCGAGCCGGTCCATCTCCCGATGCGTCAGCCGGCCCTTGGTGGTCAGGGTAAGGTCAAACTGAGGTTGAAAGCCGCGCAGTATGCCAAAGATCCCGCGCGATACAGGCGGCGTCCCCATGATCATCAGGCCCGCAATACGCGGGTCCCTCTCGAGCAATTCGATGCCGATGTGACCGCCAAGCGACCACCCCACGATAGCGAGATGGTCGATTGCCAGGGCGTCGAGAACCTCTCCAACCGTGCTGGCAAAGCCGGGAATGGTGTAGGCCGCCTTGGGATCGACTGCATCGCCGGACGCGCCATGGCCCGCCAGATCGAGCGCGATCAGGCGATGCCGGCTTGCGAGTTCGCTTTCGAGTTGCCGAACAAAGACGTCGCGCGAACTCGAATTGCCATGCAGAAACAGGACCGGAAACCCGTCCGTGCGGGTTTCGGCCAGAGCGATACTCGCTTGCCTTGTCTGTATGCGCCTGTACAACATCTCGGGTTCCGATCAGGATACCAACCGACCCACTCTATCCGAGCGCGCGTGTAAGCCGCGTTAACACCGCACTCGGGCTCTTCCCGCGACGTTTCCAAATTTTCGGCCGGCAATCATCTCCAGAGGACGCCCATGACCACCCCCCAGCCCCAAGCACAAGATCAGGCCTACATATTGGGCCATTCCGAACGCGAACTGGTGCGGTTGGAACGCCAGGCGGCCCTGTTTGCCGACCTGACCCGCGACATCCTTTTGCGGGCGGGGCTGAAAAAGGGCATGCGCGTGCTCGATGTCGGATGCGGGGTTGGCGACGTTTCCCTGATCGCGGCCCACATTGTGGGGCCGGACGGCGCCGTCATCGGTCTCGACCCATCGCAGGCCGCTCTCTCGGTTGCCCGGGCGCGGGCCGAGGCCAAGGGGCTCGACATCTCCTTTGTTGCCGGCACACTCGAAGAAACGGAAATCCCGGCCGATATCGATGCGGTAACCGGCCGGTTCCTCTTGCTTCACATGGCCGATCCCGGCGCGACCATGGCCGAACTGGCCAAACGGCTCAAACCGGGCACGCTCATCAGCTTCATCGAATTCGATATCTCCACCTCCTACGCACAACCCGCCCTGCCGCTGCTCCACAAATGCATCGAGCGGATCGGCGAAGTTTACCGCCGCTCGGGTCGAACCGCCGATATGGGCGCCGCCCTCTACCCCGCGTACCGGGCCGCGGGCCTTGCGCCCGACATGATCGGGCTGACCCGGGTCAGCAATGATCAGGATGTCGATGGGTTCGAGTTCATCGTCGAATCCACCAAGAGCCTGATGTCGGCGATGGAAGCTCTCGGAATCGCAAGTGCGGTGGAAATCGACATCGAGACGCTCCATGACCGTCTGATCGAAGAAGCCCAGGCGGGCCATGACCCATGCATTTTCTACCCGCGCCTGGTCGGCGCCTGGGCCCGCGTTTCCTGACGCGGCAACTTTAGCCATGATGGGACCAAAAAAAGTTGAGTCGATTTGATCCCAGAAAACCAGGCATCGGCCAAAAACGCTGAGTCCCATCGACCACATTTTGTGAGTCGAATATCAGAAGAAACCGGGAATTGTGAGTCGATATGCAGCCATCGACCATGTTTTGTGAATCGATTTTGAGGTCAGCGGCTCCACAATAGTCGGAGGCAAAAAAAAGCCGGCAGATCCTTCGATCTGCCGGCGAAAACCGCACGCGCGAAGCCACCGCGGTGAAGCGGCATCTCAATTGCTGATCTAGAAGCGAGATTTTAACGGTGGACCGCGCATTGTTGCCGTTCGAGGACCAACTCCACCCGATGGGCTGTTATGACGGACGGGGTTCCGGCAATTGCCATCCACCGGTCCCGATTTCCATCGCGCTCGGAGATCGACTTTAACTGCGGGATTTGAGTGCGGCGGGACGCGCCACTGCCGATATGGAATCCGATTGAAAGGCGACGAACGGCATTGTGACGAACCCTGAATCACCACAGCGCCAATGGACAAGTCCTGGTGATGGTCCGCAACGTCTTCCGAAGGCTCTGGTGCGAAATCTTCGTGGTCGAGACCCGTGGCAGGCACCTTCTCCAGATCCATCACCATCTGGACAGCCTCCGTCGCAGTTGCAGATCGAGTCGCTCTGGGCCTTCTGCGCTTTCTTGACCTCACAAGGCCATCGATCTCGGCCAACGTTTCTGCCTGGTTGATTTCGCCATCAAGGAAGAGATCGCCTTGCGCCCGCGCATCGAGCTCGGCACGCGCAGCATTTTTGCGTTCTTCCAGATCGGCCGTCCCAGTTGTTTTCGGGGTCGTGTTCACGCAGCATCCTCCCTTGTGCGGAGTTGGGCGCAGAGGGCGACGACCTGCCTTCTGTCGTAGACAAGTCCCCGGTTTTTTCGAAGTTCAAATTGTGGCTCGACGCCAAGGGTGGCCAGGCGGGTCCTCACCCACCGGTAGCCGACACCCATCATTCTCGAGATCTCGGCAGTCGTGATGTAGGCCTCAGCGACCGCCAGCACATCGCGACGATAAATGGTGCAGACCCCAGACCCGTGGGAGGGAATGATGCCTTCGTTGACCATCGCGATGGTCGTCGCGACAGTTATGCCGAGCAGATCGGCCGCTTCGGCACGCGTCACTGTCGGCTCGATCGGGATCGGGGGACGATACCCACAATCCAAAACACGCGTGATCGCTTCGAAGGAGGGCGCGGCCAATCGAATCAGAGTGGCTTCCAGTCGGCCCTTCACGGCGAACACCTTAAGGCGATCGTCTAGAATAGCCTGAACAACGGGCACCCAAGGCTTCTCGCCGGCCGGCAAGCGATACATCGCCTTCGTCAAGCGGATGTGAAATTCTCCTTTGTCGCGGGGAACGATCCTGGCCTCGATGTCGCCAATCAGCTTATCGACGGAGGAACGGCGATATTGGTGCTTGCCCGTGACCGTAGCCAGAACGGGTCCGGTCACCTTCTCGATCAGGCCTGCCGCGGCAAGTTGTGAAACCGACCCATTGGGGATGCCGAGGCGCAACCCGACACTGGATGAACTCTCCAGATCTTCGCGCAGTGCGACCAGGGACGCGATCTCCTCCGACACCAGAAGGACCGGTCCCTTCGACGTTCCTGAAGATCTGTATCGGGTCACCTCGGGAAACCGGAGGAGCTTGGTGAAGACGCGGCGATCCAGCCCGTGTCGTTCCGCAGCCTCCTGTATCGTGATGAGGTCCGAGCGGCCACGATGTTCCGCCCGGCGCACTTGAACGGCTGACGACGTGAGCTCCATGTTGCGCTCGACGGCACCGCGGACGAGGGCGCGCGCAGGCTCGGAGAGCGTGCGATCCACAGTCAGGGCGTAGACTTGGCCGAGTTCGGACTTGATGCCGTAGAACCCTGCACGGTCGGGCGCTGTGGCGCGCGCCTTCTCGCACAGGCCATCGAATCCCTTCGGCCAGTTCAGAAGAATGCGGCCGGCCTCTGCAACCCTCTCCGGGGTGAACACCCGTGCGTAGTCCTGTCTCGTCTTGGGTTTTGCAGGCGATGTCACGGCGCGCCGAGGATCCTGTTCAATGATTCCCGTGATCGCCATGGCGAGTTCGAACACCTCGCCCCTCGACAAGCCGGAAAGGTCATTGTCGAGCTGGGGCGAGAAGCTGGAACGAACGTCGGGATCAGGATCGACAAGCCCGGTAACAAAGTCCAGCGCCTCTATGTCCTCGAGTTCAACGATGGGCTGGGGAAAGTCTCGAAGATCGACCGTAGGCTGTGCGAATCCCAGATCGTCGGGAGAGGAGCACCAGTCGCAGAAGCAGATTCCCTGGGTGCGTGAAAAGCCGAGTCCGCGATGGCACACCGGACACGCCGAGATCAATGCCTCCTTCGTCTGCGGATCAAACGAGAATGGCTTCAGCTGCCACATCGCCCGCACATAGGGTTTCATCGCCATCGCCCGGGGCGACACACGCCGGATCTGGGCTTCGCGGTGTCTGTTACGAATCGTCGTTCCAAAGAAACCGCAGTTCCCGAGGTCATCAACGAGGTGCCGCGATTGCAAGACCGACGGCGCCCTCGTGCGCATCAGCACCGCCAGGCGTTCGGCTTCGTTATCGTCGAGTTCCGTTACCTTGCTTCCGGGATGGTGGCTCTTCACATCCACCATCTGCAACAGTTCAAAACAGTGTTGGCGCCCATTGGCTTCGGCAGCGCGCGCCACTGCCCCAGGGAGATGCTCATCGGGATAGATGTCGGTAGCGATGATCAAGCGTCTCATACCAGCGTGGCTCCGGGATTGTTGTTGAACGGGTTGTGCGCAGATTCACCGCGGGCGACGATAACGATGTCGACGGCCATGCTTAGATGATCGCGGGAAATGGTCGTCGATCCACTCGTCAATGCGAGAATGGTGGCTTTTTCGACGATGCGACAAACAAGGCCGAGCCGTCCCCCTGATGCAGCATAGAGTGCACTGGGAACATCGTCGTGAACCAGGGGCGGCTCTTCCGTCAGCAGCCCCGTTTGCTTCAGTTTCAGAGCAAGACGACCGCAGAAGGCGAAGAACTCCATGCGCTCGCTTTCGACTGCCCAGCGAAGGGTTTCGAACCGAATTTCGTCGAGAACCCGGCCCTTGAATTGGGTAGACGCGAACAGAAGCTGGCGCGATTGCAGGATACCGCAGAACACAATAGGGACCGACCCGCGGATCATCATGACTTTGAGCGTGTCGGCGACGGTCTGGTCCTGCTGATGGTCATAAACGATCTCATCGGAATTCTGCTTGTAGCGGATGCGACGGTGGGCAAGATGCTGCACTTCGTCGATGACCAGCAGCTCTGTTCCGGCCGACTTGAGAAGCTTGTGAACCCGACGCCACAACGTTTGCTTGGTTCCCCGGTCCGGCTCGTCATCTTCCAAGGCGGTAAGAATGTCCACGGCGAGACTTTTCGGGGTCGCCTGCGCCGACAGCGTCACGTGGACGACCTTTTTCTGTTCCCGCACGAGATCCTCCACGTCCATGACGCTAAGGGCCGGATCTTCAGCCAACAATGCAGGAACGATTTTTTGCCGAACGTAGCTGCGAATCGTATGGCTCTTGCCCGAATGGGAAGGAGCGAAAATGCACAGGCCGCGGGTCGGAGAGTTTGACTCCCTGTTCTTGGCAAATGCCAGCCTGACGGCATCGAACTGGTCATGCGCCTTCTCGAGAGCGCCGTGCTGGATGTAGAGAGATTCGAACGTATTCCAGACCGTTGCGGTGATTACAGCAGTCGTGGACGGGGCGATGTTTTTGGCCATGAATGTTAGTCCTCATCGGTTTGTGCAAGATGTCGAAGGAACGATGCCGGGTCATCGAGTGCGAAGGCGCTGGGCTCCATCACCGTAACCTCGGTATCTGGTGGCTGAGTTCCGGACAGGGGTGCATCCCGCGTCCGCGCTCCTTGCGTTCCCTTGGACGTCTTTTTTCTCTTCTGCCTGCTCCGGTCTGGTCCCGCAGGCGGGATGCGGTCGTCGGTGCGATGCACGGCGGCAGTGTCGTGTGCTATGTTGACAGCGCCGGTGGGATTGGCAGGGATTGCCACTTCCTTGACTCGGTCGCCCGGAACCAGGCTCGGAGCCTTGTCGATCAACGCGGCCCGCTTGCGCGCTGCCCGGAACCCTTGATGGGGCAATTCCGAGCGGACCATGGCGTTGAACGCGGCTCGCGCAGCAATCATTTCGTCCTCACTGTGGAACGCGAGATTCTCCTCGGCGGCGAACCTTTCGACCTCTTTCAGGACTTTCCAGCTGATGCCGTGACTGTATCTGCTCCGGACGTTGGGCATCCGAATGGACTTCTTGGCTTCGAAATCCCAAACCATCACATAACTCGCATCAACGCGATCGCGGGTCGCATAGACGTCCATCGAGCCGGCGCGTGCAAAATCCTTTGTGCGGTTTCCCTTTCGCGCGAATCTCAGAAGGCGGTTCAGCAGATCCGAGGTGATGGAGGGATCATGAAAACGTTGACCATCGATGGCGACGCCCTGCGGCGTAAGCGTGCAACGCACACCCTCACCCAGAAGGCCATCAAACACCGTCACATCATCAACCGTTCGCCTGCCGTGGGCTTGAAGCCCCTTCGCCCAAGCCAACGCCGGTGCACATCCGATCTCCTCGTTGGGCTCGAGATGCCGGACGTGGACGAAATGGTGCCACATCAAATATTCCATCTGACGGATGGTGTGTGCGGCTTTGGTGCTGTTATCGATCCTGAACTTGGACCGAAGCTGGGGTGTCAATGGGATGCCACCCTTCATGCGATGCCAGACGTGCTCATTGAGATCATCAAACGCCTGCTCGACAACTGCCTTGAACTGCGGGCAGCGAACCGGGGCCCAAATCACACTGATACCCGCTGCCTCGCACGTGGCCTGAAAGCTCATACCCGCGAACTCCCACCCGTTATCGACCACAATCGTCCTCGGCTTGCCCCAACCGTCACACGCCCCTTTGACAGCGCCGAATTCCTCCACGAGCCAGTCTTTCACCCGCACAACCTGCTTGAGGCAGGCCATTACGGAATACAGCGACGGAGGTTCGTAAGAGAGAAAAGCCGCAAGACGCATTCGGGTCTTGAGATCGACGGCAAGTGTCAGAGTCGGCTTCTCGACGAGCAGAATATTGCCGCCTTCATCTTCAACGAGGGCCCAACAGTCTACGACAGTGTGGTCGAAGACCACGTATTCGAGCGGACGCGTTGCCTCGATGGACCTGCCCCGGCCGAGGTAGCGGGCATCGGCTGCCGGCTGCCCATAACGGTCCCGCCAGCGATACCAGCTCTCCGCAAGATTAATCCATTGCCGCGTTGTCTCCTTGGCCGGTTTGCGCAAGGAAGGCGGAATAGCCAGGCCCTCACCCTTGAGACGGGCGATCTCATTGAGTATCGCGTTGTAGAAGTCGTTGCGGACTTCGTGATGGGGCTTTCTGTCCGGGTGCCAGAACGCCTCGATCATCTTCTGCGCTTCGCTGATGACGAAGGGATGCCAGCGACGCAACTTTTCGTGCTTGCCGTAGTCGTAAAAGAAGGCGGACAAAGGCCGCGACTGGAATTCGCCGCATTGGTCGATGGCGCGCAAAAGCGTGGGCGCGGAAGGTGTCCACCTGATACCCGCCCGTTTCGCGTCGGCCCGTTTCGAACTAATGAAACGATCGACACCAACGTGCCCGCGGGTCGTCAGAGGGGCCAAATCTGCCTCAACGACGAACCAGCGGAGGTCGCGAGCCTTCTGGAAAATTCGGATTTGCTTGAGCCGACGGGCCTGTTCGGTTGTGGTGATCCCCGGCTCCTCGGGATCGAGGAGATTGGTCGGATTGACGTCGCCGAGTTCCAATGGAGACTTCTTGGTTCGCACCTTGTTGGGGACGCGTGCCGCGCGCCCGTCCGAACGCATGGTTTTGAACAGCGGCACGGCAATCTTGATATCCGGCCCGTCGTCCCCCTGAAAAACCAACAGACCCTTCATATCCATACGGAGGAAGCGAAGGGCACGCTTTTCGTCAGGGCTTGTTTTGACCCAATAGAGATCATCCTTTCGAAGGTCGAAATCGAGCTTCGGGAGTGTCATTGCATCGAATGTCATTTGCGCATGACTCCGAACAAATCCTGGCCTGCCGGAACCAGATGAACCGCTGTATGCTCAGCCAATCCTTCTTCAAGGCCGAGAGAAATCACACGCCGAACATGAAGGGCGGCGGCCTTTGCCATGCCAAGGGGTCGTCCCCCCAATTCGGTAATCAACTGGCCGAGGTCGACACCGCTTCCGGTGCATTCACGCGCTACTCGAACGTCCTCAGCCGTAATGGAAGTATCGTGATCAAGACAGATCTCATGCACCGCCCTCTCGATCTTGGGCACTGCGAGATCTCGCGACGTGAGAACCTCAGCAAATTGCCAGCCGAGCCTCTCATATACTTCCCGCGCCAACCCGAGCTTGGCACGATAGAGATCATCCTGGGCCCGTCGATCCTTGTCAGTCTTGATCTCGACCAACAGAACGGCATCGCGGCCCAAAGTCATGTCTGGATGCCAATCGGCGACAGCCTCCGCGAACGGGACGCCGCGCTTCAGCATATCGGCAAAACCTTCATCGACTTCGATGCGGGCGTCGGGGAAATAGACCCACCGGTCGATGTCGCCGATGATCTGCATTTCGAGGCGATGAGGTTGGGCGAGGTAACTGCGAACAGGAGACGCAACTTCGCACAAGCGCATGAAGCTGCGCTCGCCGCGCATGCTTTCCCACGGTGCAGCGCGAAACGCGGACTTGATCATATATTCGCGTCCGGTCGGCTTGTTGTGCAGCCCGTTGATGATCGTGCGCACTGGTCCGCCATCGAGCGAAACGAAGATGTGTGCGAAGATGAGTTCGCGATCGAGCTCAAGCTGCCGGCGAATGTCGAGGCGTTCGCGTGCACGCGGCTGCCGTGCGACGGCTTCCGGGACGAACTCGCCCGGCGGAGCAGCCATCTCGGCCCAAGCCGCATCAGAACGCTCCAGGCTCGCCATCGTCATGCTGCACCCCCGGGTCCAGAACAGCAGCAGGCGTCCAGATCGGCAAGGGGCACAATGCGGTCCGCGTCAAGGAGCGCCTCATACTCGTCGTCGGAAAACGAAACGACCTCTCCCGACGCCTCCACCATGAAGTGCCAAGACTGATCATCGCAGTTCAGTAGGTAGGCGATCCACTCCGTGCCGCAGTCATCGAAAAGCATGACAGGTGGGGAACTTAAGTGCACATCGAGAACGTCGCCGGCATCGCGAGCGACCTGGAATTGATGCGCCGCAATATGGACCAACCTGCCCGCCCCGTCGCGGAAGAAGATGTGTTCCCCACTCGCGTAGCTGAAGCTCAGGATAGCGGGATCGATACCGCTACGAACGAGATAGGTGCCTTCGAGGGCATTGTGGTCAGAACGGTGGTCGAAGCGACCGAGGCTCTCTCTTGAGATAACGCTGGACATGGCAGTCCTTCCAGCGCCCGAGGGTTGACATGTGCGCACGTGTACGCAATGCTCCTCGGGCACTTGGTTGTGTCTTTGCGCTTCGATTTCGACGTCTTGGGCGCAAAGACGGTTGATGCTGATAAAGAGGCGCTCAGGATTTCCTGGGCGCTTTCTTTTATGGGGTAGCTTGCACTTGGCGCTCCCTATCCCCTTTACCTTTCCTTTCCTATTGACCCGCAATGTGTCGCCGAAGGGCAGCTGCGAATCTCTATGTCATGATTTTCCGAATCAGTCGGGATTGAAAGCCCTAAGTGACGGGTGGCGACCAACTTTTTGCCATCCGGCCTTTGAATTGGTGGAGTCAAAAGAGTCCACTATCGGCATTTCCTAATGTTTTACATTAACTAATCGACGGCGCTTGTTGTTGCGGGTAAAATCGACGCGCGCATCGATTCTGGCGGGGTTGGATCGCCGCAGTCCAATTCCCTTGAGCATGAATTTTCCAGAAGAAAGGGAGCATGTCTCGATGAGGAAAAGTGACGCATGCAGAAGCGCGTGCGATCACGTCATCGTGAGTGCAAAAAAACATTTCTCTCTTGGGGAGGGATATCGATAACCGCTCGTTCCCTCCGAATCGATGTCTCTAAAGCGGTGATCGATTCGCATCGGGAGGTGACTGGCAGGTTCAGTGCCGACAAGTCAGATTGCCTCTTATGCCTGAATTGGACCGGAAAGTCAATTAGAATGTCGAAAAACGACACTTAAGACTGACGTCGACCAAGCCTGATTGGAGCAACGCCGCGTTCACCTGCCCACCATTCGCAGGCCCGCTCCTTTCGGTGACGATTGGCCGCCGGTTGAGACCCGACCACACGTCTGAATCTTTTCCATGCGTTGAGGCCGACGAGCCGAACGTAATCGTATGGCCATAAATCACGATCCCGGTTGTCGCCAATCACCTTTGTCCCCATCCCACCACTAAACGGCCCAAAGATAAAAAGGCCCGCAGCGTGGTGCTACGGACCCTGATGTTGGTTCTATGATGGAGCCTCCATCATTCGGTTGCCGAACGTTACATCATGGAGTCGCCGGCGGTGAACGGCTGAACATACGGAGCGTCTTCCGTGTTGAGCGCCGGGGTGTCGACATCGGTCATTCCGTCACCGAACGAATATTTCCCGTCTCCGTCAGTATCATAATGCAGCATGGCGATGTAGTCGGCGCCATCTTCAAGCGGATACTCCGTCGTAATCTCTACGCTGTCCGTTGTTCCGCCTTCCACATATGCATTGCCGATCGAGGCCGGCACCACGGGTTGACCATCGAGAACCTCGTGAATGACCACGAAACCTGGTTCATCGATGAGGACCGAGGGTATAGTCACCGTATCGCCATCGACCTGAATGCCGTCCGTTGCAATATTGAGATGATCGGCCAGTGCAGGACCCGCCATCAATGCACTCGAACCAAGCGCCAACGCGACTATCGATTGTTTCAGCATGGTGTTCTTCTCCTTGATGAAGTCAAGATGACCCGAACAGGGCCACGGAGAGAAACAAATGTCTCCGCTGGGAGAAGCTACGTTTCCCCGACCGAAAAGTTTCAATCTGGCAATCAGGAAACGCAAGGTACATCGGTGTTCGTCAACGTGGGGAAGAGAACCCCACTCCCCCTGCTGAACTCACAAGCTGGGGAAGATCACCCGTTTGGCCGATCCTCGTTCAGGGCGCGGGCCGCAGCGCCGTCGACGCGGAAATCGTCGAGTTATCCTTGATGAAGTCGTGAACCATGCCGCCGCTCGGCCGTTTACATTTCAACAGGGGGGTGCGAACCTATGAGTAAAAGTGCCGAAAAAGCTGTACTCTATCGGATGGTGATGGACGACCATATCTGTCCGTTCGGCCTCAAATCGAGACATCTGCTGAAGTCCGAAGGTTACGAGGTTGAGGACAACTGGCTGACAACTCGGGAGCAAACCGACGCTTTCAAGCGAGAGCATCAGGTCGATACCACGCCGCAAACCTTTCTTGGTGGCAGGCGCGTCGGCGGTTACGACGACCTCAAAAGGCACTTTGGCAAAGGCAAAAATGAAGGCGAGACAAGCTACACGCCGGTAGTCGCGGTCTTTGCCATGGCTGCAGCAATGGCGTTGGCCGCGACCTGGGCAGCATTCGGCACCGTTG